>NZ_JBFAZZ010000005.1:0-452644 GCF_040689425.1 Actinoplanes sp. NPDC051475 | reverse complement strand
GCGTCGTCCACCGCGCGGGCCCAGGCGGCCACCGTGGCGTAGATGTCCTTGCGGTGCCAGGACATCTCCTTCAGTGACGCGACGCAGTCCCGCCCTGCCGGACCGGTGCGAGTGGTGGCTGCCGGCCCGGCAGGGGGTCCGGGGGTGAAGCTAGATGGGTTTAGCATGACCCTGCTCCGGACGCGGCCGGACGTCAAGAGCCATCGATGCGTCACGGCACTGTCACGTTTCGCGAAAGGCGCGGATCGCCGTCGGGCCGCTCGACACAGCGTGGAAGACTCTGCTCATGCCCCCGCAACGGGCGACCCTGCTACAGGTCGCACAGCGGGCCGGCGTGTCCCGCAGTACGGCGTCGTTCGTCCTCGCCGGACGCCACCTGGACATGCGGATCTCGGAGGACGCCCGGCAACGAGTCCTCCGGGCGGCCCAGGAGCTGGACTACCGGCCCAACCTCATGGCCCGGAGCCTGCGGACGAAGGTCACCAAGACCATCGCGCTGGTCTCCGACACGCTCGCGTCCGACCCGTACGCCGGCCGCGCGATCCACGGCAGCCTCGCCGCGGCGGTCGCGCACGGCCACCTGCTCTTCATCGGCGAGACCGAGGGCGACGCGGTGGTCGAGGAGAAGCTCATCTCGGACTTCCTCGACCGGCAGGTGGACGCCTTCGTGTACGCGAGCATGTTCACCCGCTACGTCCGGGTGCCCAAACTGCTCAAGGGACGCCCGGTCGTCCTGCTCAACTGCCTCACCCGGGCGGCCCGGCCGGCGTACCAGTCGGTCATCCCCGACGAACTCGCGGCCGGATGGAGCGCCGCCAAGACCCTGGCCGACGCCGGCCACCGCGACGGCATCCACCTGGTCGGCAGCCCGGCCCACCACGTCTTCGCCGGCCGCGAGCGCCTCGCCGGCATCCGCGAGGGCTTCGGCTCCGCCGGCATCAAGCTCGCCGGCACGATCGACTGCGACTGGTGGCCCGAACCCGCGTACGAGGCGGTCCGGCAGGCACTGGCCGGCGGACTCACCCCGAAGGCACTGATCTGCTTCAACGACCGGGTGGCGCTGGGGGCGTACCAGGCGTTGCGCGAGGCCGGCAGGGACATCCCCCGTGACGTGGCGGTGCTCTCGTTCGACGACTCCGACCTCGCCGCCTGGCTCCGGCCCCAGCTCACGAGCATCTCCCTGCCGCACTACCAGCTCGGCTGGAAGGCGGTGGAACTGCTGCTGGGCTCGCCGCAGGACCCGGCCGTGCACCGCGTACCGATGCCGGTGCGCCTGCGTGCCTCCGTGGCAAAGCCCTGACCGCATTCGTGTCACAGGTGCGTGGTTTATTGGTGCCGTGACCTCGACTCCCGCGGTGCGCCGGCCCGCCTACCGGCTGGTGCGCCGCCCCGCACCCGCCGCGGCCGCGCTCCACGAGGACGCCCTGCAGCAGCACGTGGTGCAGCACACCGGCGGACCCCTGCTGGTGGTCGGCGGTCCCGGCACGGGAAAGACCACGGTCCTGGTCGAGGCGGTCGCCGCCCGGATCGCCTCCGGAGTGGACCCCGAGAAGATCCTCGTGCTCACCTTCGGCCGCCGGGGCGCCTCCGCGCTGCGGGACCGCATCGAGGCGCGGACCTCCGGCCCGACGTTCCACGAGCCGCTGGTGCGGACCTTCCACGCGTACGCGTTCGGCCTGCTCCGCCGGGCCGCCGCCGAACGTGGCGAACCGTCCCCCCGGCTGCTGACCGGCCCGGAGCAGGACCTCATCATCCGCGAGCTGCTCGCGGTCGTCGGCGACGAGGAAGCGCCCGACACGGTGCGCTGGCCGGAGGCGCTGCGCCCGGCGCTGCCCACCCGTGCCTTCGCGCAGCAGCTGCGCGACCTCATGCAGCGCGCCGCCGAGCGCGGCGTCGGCCCGGTCGAGCTGGCCCGGCTGGGCGAGCGGCTGGGTCGCGACGACTGGCCCGCCGCGGCCCGCTTCCTCCGCGAATACGTGGCGGTCCTCGCCCTGCGCGACGTGACCACCCGCGGCTCGACCGCGTACGACCCGGCCGAGCTGGTCCGGGCGGCGTCCGGCCTGCTCCACGACGATCCCGCGCTGCTGGAGGCCGAGCGGCGCCGGGTGGAATTCGTGTACGTCGACGAGCTGGCGGACACCGACCCGGCGCAGATCGACCTCCTGGCCCTGATCGCGGGGGGCGGCAAACCGCTGGTGGCGTTCGGAGACCCGGACTCCTCGATCTACGGCTTCCGCGGCGCGGACCCCGAGGCGGTCAGCGCCTTCCCGACCCGGTTCCGCACCGCCTCGGGTGCGCTCGCCGAGACGGTCACGCTGCACACCAGCTATCGCGCGCAGCCGGCGGTGCTGGCCTCGACGGGCCGCGTCGCCCGCCGCATGCGCGGCCGCGCCGGGCACCGCGCGCTGCATGCTCCGGGTGCTGCCGCTGCGTCGGTGCCGGCGGGCGCGATCGTGCGTACCTTCCGGTCGGCGACCAGCGAGACCGCGTTCGTCGCCCACGCACTGCGCGAGGCACACCTACTGCACGGGGTGCCGTGGTCCCGAATGGCCGTGGTGCTGCGCTCGACCAGCCTCCAACTGCCCTCCCTGCAGCGCGGGCTCTCCGCAGCGGGCGTGCCGACCGTCACCCATGCGGAGGATCTTCCGCTGCACCTGCAACCCGCCGTAGCACCGTTCCTGCTGCTCCTGCGGTGCGCTCTGGAACCGGCAGCGCTCGACGAGGAGTCCGCGGTCGCGTTGCTGCACTCGCCGCTGGGCGGGGCCGACCCCCTGGCCGAGCGGCGCCTGCGACAAGGGCTGCGCGCCCTCGCGCTGGCGGCCGGCGACCGGCGCCCCTCCGGCGAACTGCTGGTCGACGCGATCCGCGACCCGACCGGGCTGGACATGGTGGAGCGGCGCTGGGCCCAGCCGGCACAGAACATCGCCCGCCTCATCGCCGTGGCCCGCGAGACCGCGGCCGCGCCGGGCGCGACCGCGGAACAGGTCCTGTGGTCCGCCTGGCACGCCAGCGGACTCGCCGAACGCTGGTACGCCCTCAGCACCCGCGGCGCCCCCCTAGAACCCGGCGGCGAGGGCGGCCGGGCGCGCCAGTGGCGTGCCGAGGCCGCCGACCGTGACCTGGACGCCATGGTGGTGCTCTTCGACGCCGCGGCCCGTTTCGTGGACCGGCTGCCCGGAGCACGGACCGAGGTGTTCCTCGACCACGTGCTGGGCCAGGACCTGCCCGCCGACTCCATAGCGCCGTCGGCCGACCGGGGCGAGGCCGTACGCCTGCTCACCGCGCACGCCGCCAAGGGCCTGGAGTGGGACGTCGTCGTGCTGGCCGGCGTCCAGGAGGGCATCTGGCCCGACTTGCGCCTGCGCGGCAGCCTGCTCGGCTCGGAACGGCTGGTCGACTTCCTGGCCGGCCGCGCCGCCGCCGGCGCGGCCGCGGTCGTGGGGCAGACCTCGGCGCTGCTTGATGAGGAACGCCGGCTGTTCTACGTGGCAACGACCCGGGCCCGGCAGCGACTGATCGTGACCGCGGTCGCGTCGGCGAGCGTGGGTGGCTCGGACGGCGAGGAGCAGCCGAGCCGCTTCCTGGCCGAGCTCGCCCTGCCCGACCGTCGCGACCCACCACCCCCGCCGGCCCCGGACCCGGACGACCCCGGCCCCACCGACCCCGGTCCTTCTGACCCCGGTCCTTCTGACCCCGGCCCGGCTGGTCCCGGCCCTACCGACTCCGGCTCCGGCCTCGACGATCCCGATCCTCATGATCCCGGTCCCGCCGACCACGGGTCTTCGAACGCCGGCGATCCGGATCCTGCCTTCCCACCGGCCGATGTCGAGGTCGAGGTCGAGGTGGGGCGTCCGCCGCGCGCTCTCACGCTGGCCGCGCTCGTTGCCGAGCTGCGTACCGTTGTCATCGCGCCGAATACGACGCCCGCCCGGCGCCATGCCGCCGCGGCCGAACTGGCCGGCCTGGCCCGGGCCGGTGTTCCGGGCGCCCACCCCGACGAATGGTGGGGGCTGCGGCCGCTGTCCGACGACCGCCCGCTGGTCGACGAGGGCGAGCCCGTCAAGGTCACCCCGTCGGCGATGGAGAGCGCCCTGCGGTGCAGCCTGCGCTGGCTGCTAGAACGGCACGGAGGGGCGGCCCCGGCGGGACCCGCCCAGGGCGTCGGCAACCTCGTGCACGCCGCCGCCATGCTCGCCGAGGACGCGAATGCCGATCGGGAACGGCTGGTCGAGTACGTGTCCGCGCGCTTCGACGCCATCGAGCTGGCCGCGCGCTGGCTGGCCGGGCCGGAGCAGGACAGGGCCCAGGGCATGGTCGACAAGCTGCTGCGGTGGCTGGCCCGCAACCCCCGCCGGCTGCTGGCCATCGAGCACGAGTTCACCGTCCGCCTCGACGACCCGTCCCGGCCGATCCAGCTGACCGGCCGCGTGGACCGCCTCGAGGTCGATGAGCAGGGCAGGCTCGTAGTGATCGACCTCAAGACCGGCAAGACCACCGCGGTCACGGCCGGCGAGGTGGAGGAGCACGCCCAACTCGCCGGCTACCAGGCCGCCGTCGACGCGGGTGCCTTCGACGGGCTCGGTGAGGGCACGGAGAGCGGCGGCGCGGCCCTCGTGCAGCTCGGTCCCAGCAAGGAGGCGCGCGAGCAGATGCAGCTTCCGCTCGCCGAGGCCGAGGACCCCAACTGGGCGTACGCGATGGTCCGCCGCACCGCCGACACCATGGCCGCCGCCACCTTCTCCGCGGTCGCCAACGCGAAGTGCCGCGTCTGTCCCGTCCGGACCAGCTGCCCGATCAGCGGCCACGGCCGCCAGGTCGTCGAGCCCGGCCCGCCGGCGGACGGGCGATGACCCAGCCCAGCCTTTTCGCGGACGCGGCGCCCCGGCCGCGCCGGCGGGCCGACTCCGGGCCTCGCTATACGCCGGTCGAGCTGGCGAAGCTGCTCCGGCTGCACGCGCCGACCCCGGAGCAGGCCGCGATCATCGCGGCGCCGGTCGAGCCGGTCCTGGTGGTCGCGGGCGCAGGCTCCGGCAAGACAGAGACGATGGCCTCGCGGGTGGTCTGGCTGGTCGCCAACGGGTACGCCCACCCGGACGAGATCCTCGGGCTCACGTTCACCCGCAAGGCCGCCGGCGAGCTGGCCCACCGTGTCCGTACCCGGCTCGGGCAGTTGATCCGGCGCCTCGGGCAGCAGGAGGCTCTGGCCGGGGAGCCCACGGTCGCCACGTACCACTCGTTCGCCGCCCGCATCGTCACCGAGCACGGGCTGCGCGCCGGGTACGAACCGTCCGCGCGGTTGCTCACCGAGGCCGCCCGGTGGCAGGTCGTGGATTCGCTCGTGCGCTCGTACACGGGGGAGATGACCGGCCTGAACCGCGCGCCCGGCACGGTGACCGACGACGTGCTGGCGCTCTCCGCCGAGCTGGCCGAGCATCTCGTCGCGCCGGACGAGCTGGCGGCCTGGACCGGCCGCTTCTTCGCCGAGGTGCAGTCGCTGCCGGGCCGGGTCTACAAGGACGTGACCGACATGCTGCAGCGGCAGCAGCAGCGGCTCACTCTGCTGCCCCTGGTTCGCCTCTACGACCAGCGCAAACTCGACCTGGAGGCGATGGACTTCGGCGACCAGCTGGCCCGCGCCGCGCTGGTCGCCCGGGACCATCCGGAGGTCGGCGAGATCGAGCGCGGGCGCTACAAGATCGTGCTTCTGGACGAGTACCAGGACACCAGCCACGCGCAGGTCGTGCTGCTCAATGCGCTCTTCGGCGGCGGCCACCCGGTCACCGCGGTCGGCGACCCGTGCCAGTCGATCTACGGCTGGCGGGGCGCCTCCGCGGGCACGCTCGACCGGTTCCCGGCCGAGTTCACCGGGCCGGGCGGGCGCGAGGCGTGGGTGCTCAACCTGACCCGGAGCTGGCGCAACCGCCCGGAGATCCTCCAGGTCGCCAACGCCCTGTCGCGGCCGCTGCGCGCCGCCGGCGCCCGCGTCGCCGAGCTCATTCCGGCTCAGCGGGTGGCTGATCGGGTCGGCGGGCGCACGGTCGCCTGCGCTCTGCTGAACACGTACGCGGAAGAAGCGGACTGGATCGCCGACTCGATGCTGGCGGCGTGGCGGTCGGTGGCCCGGCTGCCGGACGCGCTGCCGGGCGACATACCGGTGGAGAAGCGCCCGACCAGCGCGGTGCTGGTACGCGTCCGCAGCCAGATCCCGGCGATCGAGGAGGCGCTGCGCGCCCGCGGCCTGCCCGTCGAGGTGGTCGGCCTGGGCGGCCTGCTCGACACCCCGGAGGTACGCGACGTCGTCTGCACGCTGCGGGTGCTGGCCGACCCGACCGACGGCGCGGCGCTGCTGCGGCTGCTCACCGGCGCCCGCTGGCGTATCGGACCGCGCGACCTCGTCGCACTGCACCGCCGCGCCCGCGCCATCGCCGCCGCCCGTGTCGCCGGCACCACCGGTGACGACGAGGCCCAGCAGATCGTCGGGGACCGGCTGGACGACGCCACGCTCGTCGAGGCCATGGCCGACCTCGGGGCGCCCCAGCAGTATTCGCAGGAGGGGTTTGCTCGGCTGCGGGCGTACAGCAGGGAACTGGCCGAGCTGAGGCACCGCCTGGACCAACCACTGCCCGATCTGGTCGCCGACATCGAGCGCACCATCGGCCTGGACGTGGAGGTGGCCGTCCGCGGCTGGGGCGCGGGCGACGCGGGCCTGGCCCGCGGCCACCTGGACGCGCTCGGCGACGTCGCAGCCCGGTACGCGAGCGACACCGACGGCGGCACCATCGCCGGCTTCCTCGCGTTCCTGGCCGCGGCCGAGGAAGAAGAACGAGGTCTCGCGCCCGGCCAGGTCGACGTGGTCGAGGGCGCGGTCCAGATCCTGACCGCCCACGCCGCCAAGGGCCTGGAATGGGACGTGGTCTCGGCGGCGGGCCTCACCAAGAACGTCTGGCCCGGCATCACCCGCGGCTCGGACAACTACGTGGGCGGCATCGGCGTCCTGCCTTTCCCCCTCCGCGGGGACTTCGCGGGCCTCCCGGAGCTGGACCTCTCCGAGGCGGTGGACCAGAAGGACGCAGCCGCCGCCCTCGGGGCGTTCAGCCGGGCCTGGCGTGAGCACGACGAGCGGGAGGAGCGCCGGCTGGCGTACGTCGCGGTGACCCGGCCCCGCCGGCTGCTGCTGGCGTCGGGGTACTGGTGGGGCGACGGGGTCAAGCGTCCCCGCGGCCCGTCGGTGTTCCTGGAGGAGATCCGGGCCTCGTGCGAGGAGGGTGCGGGCGTCGTCGAGCACTGGACCCCGGAACCTCCGGGCGACGCGGCCAACCCGGCCACGGAGCTCGTGGCGTCGGCGGAGTGGCCGTCGGACCCGCTGGGCGGTCGCCGGCCGGCCATGGCGGCCGCGGCGGACCTGATCCGGCGCATGATCGCGGCGCCGACGCCGGAGGATGCGCTGGCCTTCGCCGAGCTCGCGGAGGGCGACGAGGAGGTCGGCGCCCGTGCGGGGCTGGCGGCCGACCTGACCGGGGTTGCGGGCGGGCCGGCCGGGACTGCGGGCGACAGGCCCGCTGGTTCGCCCGGGGCGGCCGATCCGGAGATTTCGCGCTGGCGGCGGGAGGCGACGCTGCTGCTGGCGGAGCGTGAGGAACGAGCCCGGCGCGACGGACCGCTCGAGGTGGCCCTGCCCCCGCACCTGTCGGTGTCCCAGCTCGTCGTCCTGCGCCGGGACCCGCAACTGCTGGCCCGCTCGCTGCGGCGCCCGCTGCCGCACCGTCCGACCCCCTACGCCCGCCGCGGCACTGCGTTCCATGCCTGGCTGGAGCAGCGCTTCGGCTCCGTACGTCTGCTCGACCTCGACGAGCTGCCCGGGGCGGCGGACGACGACGCGGCGGCCGACGAGGAGCTGGCCGCGCTGCAGGAGGCGTTCCTGGCCGGCGAGTGGGCCGACCGTACGCCGACAGAGGTCGAGGTCCCGTTCGCCACCACCCTGGCGGGCGTGATGATCAGAGGCCGGATGGACGCGGTCTTCGCCGAGCCCGGCGGCCGCTACGACGTGATCGACTGGAAGACCGGCCGGCGCCCCGCCTCCGCCGACGCGGCCGCGGCGACGGTGCAGCTCGCCGCGTACCGCCTGGCGTGGGCGACGCTGGCCGGGGTGCCGGTGGCGCGGGTCCGGGCCGGATTCCACTACGTCCGCGACGGCGTGACCGTGCGCCCGGCCGACCTGTTGGACGCGGAAGGTCTGGCCGCCCTCATCACCGACGTCCCGGAATCCGCCTGACCTTTGGCGTGTCGCACAGCCCCGCGGCTCTCACAGCGCAGCGGCTCTCACAGGCCGGCGGCGGCGAGCAGGTGCAGGAGGGCCGCCGCGTACCCCTCCTCAGGCGAGGCCGCAGTGAACGTACGGTCCTCACCCAGGAGGGTGATGTCCACGTCGTAGCCGCTCTCGCTCCTGCGCAACGCCCGGAACGTCCCCCCGAGCAGCTCCCGCAGCTGGTCCTCGCGCGGCAGCCACAACGCCTCCCCGAACTCGACGTCGTCGAGCGCCCACTCTGTGGTGCCGTTGAAGCCGATCACCTGCCCCTCCGGCACCGGGTACACCTCGATCGTCATGTTGCTCAGCACGAAGACGTCCTCGTCCAGGTCCCGGTCGGGGATGGCGAAGCGGTCCCCGGGCGCCGGTTTCCAGGTCAAACCGGCGTCGCTGAGCTGCCGTGCGAGTTGTACGCCGATCACCGCCGGCCCTCCCCCTCCGTGCTAGGCTCCGAAGCGTTGTCAGTTTGGTTCCCAAGTACTTAGGAGCGCCTGTGGGGAAGTCTGCCCCAGGCGCTCTTTGTCGTAACCCGGGTTTCTCCGGTACGGGCGATCAGTACGGCGACACGAGTCCCGGAAAAACGGGCCTTACCACCTCGCTCCCGTCCATAATGGTCGGGAGCGATCGACCGTCGAGGAGACGATCATGGTTACCGGCGTTGTGAAGTGGTTCAACGCGGACAAGGGCTTCGGGTTCATCACCCCGGACGACGGCGGCGCCGACGTCTTCGCCCACTTCTCCGCGATCCAGACCTCCGGCTACCGCAGCCTGGACGAGAACCAGCGCGTGGAGTTCGAGGTCACCCAGGGCCAGAAGGGCCCGCAGGCGGCCAACATCCGCCCGCTCTGATCACAGCTTCGCGCTGACGTTCCGGCGCCGGTCCCATCAGGGGCCGGCGCCGGAATGCATTTCCGGTGACCTCGCCGCGGCGGGACAGGGGCGTTACGGCTCCAGGCGGGCCGGGTCGCCGACGTCCTCGGGCCGGGGTGCCGTCCCGCCCAGGTGTGCGGGCAGCCACCAGCGGTCCTCGGGCCCCGACGGCTGTTCCGGGTAGGCCGCCTGCGCCTCGTCCAGGAGCTTGGCGAGCCGCTGGTGCAGGACCGCCGTAATGCTCTCCGTCGTCTCGTCCGCACTGGCCGGCAGCGGCTCGCCGATCTTGATCAGCACCGGGACGTGCCGCTTGGTCAGATCTTTCTTGCGGCCCTTGGTCCAGAGCCGGTGCGGCCCCCAGACCGCCATCGGGATCAACGGTACGGCCGCAGCCTGCGCCAGCCGCGCCGCGCCCGACTTCAGGCCCTTCACCGTGAACGACTCGCTGATCGTGGCTTCGGGGAAGACGCCCACCACCTCGCCGTTCTTGAGCGCCTTCTCGGCCTCGTGGAACGCCGCCGTGCCGGCCTTGCGGTCCACCGGGATGTGCCGCATGCCGCGCATCAGCGGGCCGCTCACTTTGTGGTCGAAGACCGATTTCTTCGCCATGAAGCGGACCAGGCGCTTCGCGGGCTGGGCGCCGAGGCCGCAGAAGATGAAATCGAGATAGCTGACGTGGTTGCTTGCCAGCACCGCCCCGCCGGTCGCCGGGATGTGGTGCGCGCCGTCGACCTGGATCCTCAGATCCAGGACCCGGAACATCGTCTTGGCGACAGCGATGACCGGGGGATACACGATTTCCATTCGATTACGGTACCGGCGGTTGATGAAATCTTCCTGGGTGGAATTTGCAACCCATCAGGGTTCCGCTGCGTCTTAAGGGTGACTGCGCCGAGCCGCGCCCTGGTTCACCCTGAGGGGGCCGAGGGGACGGCACTGCCTGGGAGGCCTTCTATGAGCACCGTGTCCGGACGTCGCGAGCTTGCGATCGTGTTCGCTGTGGCAGTGTTCGGCCTCGCCCTGGTCCTCGTCGTTGCGTTCACACCCTGGTACGGCGTGGTGCACTACGGCGACGCCGCTCCGTCGGTCGTCGCGACGATCCCGCCGGCGGCCGAGGCGGGCGCCGCGCTGGCCCGCTGACCCGGGGAGCCGGTCCACACGCGGGCGGTCACCCATGACACGCCAGGGTGGTGTTCACTGGGGTGATGTCCGAGGGCACGCAGACTCCCACCGCCGCCTGGTCGCGGCCGGGTGGTCCGTGGGCCTCCGGGACGGTCACCGCTCCGGGCGTACCCCCGCTTCTGCCGCCGCCCAAGTCCCCGCCGGAGCCGCCCGGTGATGATGGACCACGACGGCGCCGGCGGCAGATGGTGATGTTCGGTGGGGTTGCCGGGGCGATTCTGGCGATCGGTCTGACGATCATTCTGATCGTGGCTCTCTCCTCGGACGGTGACCCGTTCGGGAGCAAGGCGTCCCCGCCCAGGGAGGTCCGTCCGCCGTTGGCCCAGATGTGTCCGGCGCCGACCGTGCCGCCCAGCGCGGGGCCGACCGGCAAGCCCGGAGCGCTGCCGCCCGTCACCGGCGAGCGGACCACCGACACCGAGGCCGGCATCTCCTACAAGAGGTACGGCGCTCCCTGGGTCCCGTGGAACACCGTTTGGCGGGCGGGCACGCTCGAGGTGCCCTACAAGGTCGGCCAGCACTTCGTCACCGAGGAGTACAGCGGCGGCTCGTACCATGCTTCGATCCTGTCGGCTGCGGTGCCGGCGGCGGACAACGACGCCGTGACGCTCAATCTGGAGTGTGTCGGGCGGCGGGTGGCCGCCGACGTCCGTGCCGAGTACTACCCGCAGCCCAACCAGCTGGAGCCGCTGCGTGACGAGATGACCATGTTGGGCGGGCGGCCCGCCTGGCTCAGCGAGTTCCGGCTGCACTTCCGGGCGCCGGGGCTGACCGCCACCGACGAGCTCTCGGCGGTGGCGATCATCGATGTCGGCAAGCCGACGGCTGCGGTGCTCTACGTGTCGATCCCCGGCACTCACAAGCAGTTCGACTACGTGGTCGAGGACGTCCTGAAATCGGTACGACCACTCTGAGCTCAGGAGCCGGTCAGGCCCCAGCGCTTGCGCAGGGCGTTGTCCGCGGCGTTGAACAGGACGTCGATCAGGATGCCGATCACCAGCACCACGATGATGAAGCAGATGACCAGGCTCGACTCGTTGAGATCCCGGGCCTGCTGCATCCGTACGCCGATCGACAGCGCCCCCGGGACGATGACCAGGAGCTCGCCGGCCATCAGGCTGCGCCAGGAGAAGGCCCAGCCCTGCTTGAGGCCCGAGATGAACGACGGCAGTGAGGCCGGCAGGATCAAGTGGCGGTACTTGGCGAAGCCCGTCATGCCGAGTACCTGCCCGACCCGCAGCCAGGTGCGGGGTACGTAGTCGATGCCGCTGATCAGGCCGTTGGCGACCGAGGGCGTCGCGCCGATGACGACCACGAACATGATCGCGCTCTCGCTGATCTGGAAGAGCAGGATGGCGAGCGGGAACCACATGATCGACGGCATGGTCTGCAGGCCGGTGATGAGCGAGCCGATCGCGGCGCGCAGCGGGGCGAAGCGGGAGACCGCCGCGCCGACGACCGTGCCGATCGCGACCGCCAGAGCGAAGCCGGTCAGCGCGCGGACCATGGTCAGGCGTACGCCGTCCCAGAAGTCCAGTGTGGTGACCACGTCGCCGAGGTCCTGGAAGACCGCGAGCGGGCCGGGCAGCACGTAGACCGGCTTCCACTCGGCCCAGACGACGAGCTGCCAGGCGAAGAGCACGATCGCGACGGCGAGCAGCTTGGGCCAGGCGCTCTGCCAGATGCGCTTGCCCAGCGATTCCCGGTCGCTCTTGCCGCCCAGCTCGAGCGCGTCGAGGCCGGTGACCCGGTCGGCCGCGGCCAGATCGGGATCCTTGGGCTTCTCCGGCGGCGGCGGGAAGTCCTGGGTGACGCCTTCTAGGCCGGCGCGGGCCGACGGGAACTTAATTGGCATGGCGGGCGACCTCCGCGCGGAGCCGGTCGGTGATCTCGGCGGCCTGGCCGGCCACCTCGGGGGAGTCGATGCGGCGGGGCCGGTCGTGGTGCACCGGGAAGTCCTCGATGACCCGGCCGGGGCGGCTGCTCAGCAGGATCACCCGGTCGCCGAGGCGGACCGCCTCGCGCACGTTGTGGGTGACGAACAGGACCGTCAGCTCCTGCTCGCGCCAGATCCGCTCCAGCTCGTCGTGGAGGATGTCGCGGGTCATCGCGTCGAGGGCGCCGAACGGCTCGTCCATGAGGAGGATGTCGGCGTCCTGGGCGAGGGAGCGGGCCAGGGCGACACGCTGGCGCATGCCGCCGGAGAGCTCGTGCGGGCGTTTGTGGCCGAAGCCCTTGAGGCGTACGACCTCCAGCAGCTCCTCGGCGCGCTGCCGGCGCTCGCTCTTGCCGATGCCGCGCAGCCGCATCGGCAACTCGACGTTGCCGGACACCGACAGCCACGGGAAGAGCGCCGCCTCCTGGAACATGAGGGACACGTGCCGGCCGCCGATGTCGAGGGCGCCGCCGTTGATCCGGTCGAGGCCGGCCACCAGCGAGAGCAGTGTGCTCTTGCCGCAGCCGGAGGCGCCGAGCAGACACACGAACTCGCCCTTGCGCACGGTCAGCGAGACCCTGTCGAGGGCGAGGAGGGCGTTGCCGCCGGAGCCGTACTGCTTGGAGACGTTGTCGAGGCGTACGACCTCGGTTCTGAGATCGGTGGCTTCCGCGATGCTCATGATGGTTCTCCGCAGGTGAGTGCCGGCCGGGCCCGCGCGTGCGGGCCCGGCCGGCGGGCGATCAGGAGGCGGCGTCGGTGACCCCGGGCTGACCGTCGGCCTTGAGCAGCTCGTTGAGCGGGCCGAGGTCGTAGATGCCCTTGAGGTCGACGGGCTTGAGCAGGCCGACGTCCTCGGCGTGCTTGGCGCTCGTGTACAGCGACGAGGCGATCGGGTCGTTGGTGAAGGTCAGGTTCTTGAACGCGGTGGCGAGGATCTCGTCCTTGAGCGGCTTGCCGGACAGGGCGGCGATCTGCTCGTTGGCGGCCTTCTTCGCCCCGGCGCTGTCGGTCGCGATGTACTTCTCCGCGGCGATGTGGCCCTGCAGCAGCTTCTTGACGATGTCCGGGTGGTCCTTCAGGAACTGCTGCTTGACGATCAGGTGCGTGGTCACGAACTGGCCGCCGGGCCAGAGGGTCTTCTCGTCGACGAGGATCTTGCCCTTGGACTCGAGCACCATCTTGCTCAGGTTCGGCTCGGGCACCCAGGCGCCGTCGATGGCGCCCTGGGCGAAGGCCTGAACGGCGGTCGCGTTGTCCTGCGGCAGCACGGAGACGTCGCCGCCGCCCTGCTGGTCGGCGTTGAGGCCGTTCTGCTTCAGCCAGGCGCGCAGCGCCACGTCCTGGGTGTTGCCCAGCTGCGGCGTGGCGATCTTCTTGCCCTTGAGGTCGGCGGGGGTGTTGATGCCCTCCCTGACGACCAGGCCGGCGCCGCCCGAGGTGCTGCCCGCGATGATCTTCAGCGCGGTGCCCTTGGAGGTCGCCCATCCGTTGATGGCCGGGTTGGGGCCGATGTACGTGGCATCAATGGCACCGGAGAACAGCGCCTCGATCGCGGCCGGGCCGGCGTTGAAGGTCTTCGCCTCCAGCTTGGTGTCGCCCAGCGCCTGCTGGAACAGGCCGTTCTTGACACCGACCAGGGCGGGCGCATGGGTGATGTTCGGGAAGTAGCCCAGGCGGAGGGCGGTGACCTTCCCGCCGGCCGCCGAGGAGTCGTCGCCACACGCGGTGAGGGCGGTGGCGGACAGAAGGGCGGCGGCAGCGAGGGCAAGCGCACGAAGAGTGCGGGAGCTCATGCTCACTCCTAATGTGTGGAAGTCGCGGAAACGGTGAGTTGGGCGAGGGTGCGGTGGTTCACGACTCCCTCGATGGCCTCCTCCACCGCGAGCCAGACGTCCCTGAGGCCGATCGCGACCCCGTGGTACGTCGTGGTCGTGGTGGGCAGGCCACGAATGGTGGTCAGCGCTCCGCCGACGGCCCGGACCACGTCGCCGACGGTGATGTCCTCGGCCGGCCGGGCCAGGGCGTACCCGCCGTCGACGCCGCGGTGGCTGTGCAGCAGCCCGTTGCGGCGCAGGTCGAGCAGGATGCCCTGCAGGAAGCTGAGCGGGATGTCCTGGGCCGCGGCCAGGCCGGCCGCCTTGACCAGGTGCGGATGGTCGGCGGCGATCGCGAGCATGGCCCGGACGGCGTAGTCGGTGCGTGCCGAGACGTACATGGGGGATGTCCTCTCGGTCCGGCGGAGCGCAAACTCGGGTTTCTCTACCTGATGGATGGGAATACTGGATCAGATCGGATTACTGCGTCAACCCCGAACCGGATGCTGGGAAGGGAGTCACCCGCGACGGGTAGCCCTAATGGGCAGGAAAGCGACACGGGAGCGACTCGGTAGCAGGACGGTGGCAGTGGCGTCCGGAACCTTCTGCGGCGGTCGCTCCCAGCCGTACGGTCAGTCGCCCCCGTCACCTGCCGGAAGGACTCCCGTGAAGCGTCCGTTGAAGCTCGCCCTTGCCGTGACCGCTGCCGCGCTGGGCGCCCTGCCGATGGCGTCGCCCGCCGTGGCCGGCGGCAAGGACGTACCGGATCGGGCCCGCGCCGCACGGGACAGCGACCACGACGGCATGCCGGACAAGTGGGAGAAGGCGAACGGGCTGAACCCGCGCCGCAACGACGCCCGGGGCGACGCCGACCGCGACAAGCTGCGCAACCTGGCCGAGTACCAGGCCGGTACGCGCCCCCGCAAGGCGGACACCGACCGCGACGGCATGCCCGACGGCTGGGAAGTCATCAACAGGCTGCGCCCGACCCGCGACGACGCCGACGCCGACCCCGACCGGGACGAGCTCACCAACGAGCAGGAGTACGAGGTCGGCGCCCGCCCCAAGGTGGCCGACACCGACCGCGACGGCACCTCCGACGGCGCCGAGGACCCGGACGAGGACGAACTGGACAACGTCGAGGAGTTCCTGATCGACCAGGACCCGCTGGAGGCCGACAGCGACGACGACGGCGTTCTCGACGGCGCGGAGGACCTGGACGACGACGGCCTCAGCAACCGCGACGAGTTCGACCTCGAGACCGACCCCGAGGAGGCGGACAGCGACGACGACGGCGTCCTCGACGGCGAGGAGGACAGCGACGACGACGGGTACACCGACGCGGAGGAGTGCGAGCGCGGCTCGGACCCGCGGCACGACGACAGCGAGGACGAGGACGGCGACGACGGCGACGACATCGAGGACGGCGACGACATCGAGGACGGCGACGACATCGAGGACGGCGCGGACGGCGCGGACGGCGGCACCGTCGAGGCCTTCGACGCCGAGAGCGGCCTGCTCATCTACACCGCGACCAACGGCTTCACCGTCGTCGTGACCGTCACCGACGGCACCGAGTTCGAGTGGGCCAGCAGCGGCTGCGGCGACGCGGCGAGCATCGAGAACCTGAACCCCGGCCAGGTGCTGGGCGAGGTGAGCGTCTCGGGCGCGGAGGACCTCGACCAGATCCCGGTGGCCGAGAAGGTCGAACTCGTCTGCGAGTGAAACGGCGCGTGCGTAACCGGGAATGACTACGGACTGTGTCACCATTTCCCGGTGCTAGCCGTCCGCCTGGCGCCCGGGGTGCGGGTCCGCGGGCCGATCGCCTACGTACCGGCCCGGGACCACTTCTTCGCCCTCGATCCGGCGCATCAGGCCGTCCTGCGCCGGGTCGGGGACGGGTACGGCCGGGTCGAGGGCGGGGCGGACGAGATCCGTACGCTGGCCGAGCTCGGCATCTGTGACACCGAGCCGGCCACCCCGCGCCGCGCCTTCTTCGGGCGCTCCGTGGTCGGGCGGCTCGACGCGTTGCCGCTGGTCGACGCGCCGCTGGTGGTCAACTGCTTCGCCACCGCGTTCTGCCCGCTGCGCTGCGGTTACTGCCACGCCGACGACCTGATGGCCGGCTACCGGGACCACGAGGACGCCCGGTGGCTCGACCGGGTGCTGCGGGTCGCCGGCGCCACCCCGGCAATGGTCGGCGTGGTCACCGGCGGCGAGCCGCTGGCCCGGATCGAGCGCACCGAGCGGCTGGTCGAGCGGCTGGCCGCGACCGGTAAGGCGATCGTGCTCGACACCTCCGGCGTCGGCGACTTCAGCCGGATCGTGCCGCTGCTCCAGCGCCATCGGGTGCACGTACGCGTGTCGCTGGACAGCGCCGACCCGGCGGTCAACGACGCGCTCCGCCCGGGCAACCGGCGGTTCGTGCCTCCAGGGACGAGCTCCTCGGTCTACGCGCAGGATGCGATCAAACGAGCGGTACGGGCCGGCATCCCCTGCAGCGTCCAGACGGTGATCACGGCGCGCAACCTGGCGACCGACGGGCTGATCGCGCTGCGTGATCTCCTGGTGGGACTCGGCGTGACCACCTGGGTGCTGCACGTCGTGGTCCCCGTGGGCAAGGCTGCCGACCCACGCCGGGCCGACCTGCTCGCGCCGGCGAACGTGCACGACCTGCTCGACGACCTGGTCCGGCGGACGGCCGCCGAGGGGATCGCGATCGACATCCGGGTGACCAGCACTCACCGGTCGCCGAACTCGACGCTGCTGATCAGCGCCAAGGGGGAGCTGGCGATCGAGGACGTGGCCGTGGGCGGCAAGAAGACGTTCACCCTGCCACGGATCGGGGTCCGCGGCGCCGTGCTGAAGCACTTCCGGGCCCATGTGGACCTGGCGGGTCACGCAAGCCGCTACCTCAACGGCTCCCTGGAGGTCTTCGACGAGACGACGGGCGCTACGCTGCCGCGGGGCTGAGCGACCAGGCCGCGGCGGTCTCGAGCAGGGCCTTCACGCTGGTCTCGTCACCCTCCGACAGGCGCAGGACGCGGGCCGGCACGTAGCCCTCGGCGTCCACCTCGCGCAGCCAGGCGGCGGCGAGGCCGGTCCGGTTGGCGGTCTCGAAGACGCTGATGATCTCGGCGGCGGCGGCCAGCCTCCGGCGTACCAGATAGCCCGGCCGGGTCGGCGCCGCGAACCAGGACGTGAACTCGGCGACGGTCGCGGCCCCGGCAAGGTACGCGGTCAGCTCACTTCCGAGTGCGGTGATGCACAGCTCCGCGTGGTCGTCGACGGTCGTGGTGTGGTGTCCGACCCGCTCCAGCACGGTGGCAGTCATGACTACGACGCTAGCTCCGTACCGCCAAGACCGCGACCGCCGAACGGCTCCAAAGCGTGTCATTGAAGAAAAAGACCCGTCACCCGGGCGGCGAGGTCGTCGAGGACCGGCTTGCCGTCCTCGATCGCCGCGACGAACGCGGCCCACGAGTCCAGCGGGAAGTCCTCGGTCTCCGGGACCGGCTCCTGGTTGAGGTAGCCGGGCAGCAGCAGCGCGTTCTGGAACAGCCAGGGGATGTAGCTGCCCTCCACGTCCCAGCCCGGCAGCTCCCGGGTCCGGTGCAGATGCCGGCTCAGCTCGTCCTGCGACGACCAGCGCAGCATGTGCGCGTCGTGCTGGAGATTCTTGATGTACGGGTTGTAGAGGTGCCCCGGCCCGACCCCGAACGTCTGCCGCCACTGGGCCCACAGGATCGCCTCGTCGCGCCCGCCGAGCGTCATGACGTCGTTGGTGGCGCTCTCCAAGAGCATGCTGTTCAGGTACGGCCAGAGCGTGAGCGGCGTCAACAGGTTCCGGGCATCCGTGCGCAGCACCGCCTGCACGATCGGCCACGCGTTCTTCTCGAGCTCGTCCCACGACGTCAGGTTGGGCACGGCCTTCACCGCGGCGAGCAGGCTGTAGAGCGACGGGTTGTGCTCGCCGTAGAAGGTGCGCGCCACCGACCAGGGGTCCGTCGGCCGCAGCAGCTCCTCGGGCGTGCCCGCCGCCGGATGCCGGGCGCCCTGGTCGAGGAAGTCCGCGAGGCTGACGAAGTCGCGTACTGCGCCGTGGCCGGTGTGGTCGATCCATCGGTCGAGGTCGGCGCGGAACTCCGTCTGCGCCTCGTGGTCGCGGGTGCCCACGTCGTCGATGCAGACCCGGACCTCCACCCCGAGGCGGGCCAGGGCGCCGGCCACGAACGCCTGCACCATGTGGATCACCGAGGCGCGGGGGCGCAGGCGTACCGGCCACAGCAGCCGGATCGGCTGGACCGTGCCGCCCATCTGGGTCACCCAGCCGAACCGGCGTTCCAGCTGGAGCAGCAGGCCCGGCACGTCGCGCGGCGGCAGGGTGCCCGGCTGGGAGACGAGCTGCCGCTCCCAGCTGTGGTGCCGGACCCGGTTCTTGAGGCCGGTGGCGCGCGGGGGCACGGGCACCTGGGCGCGTTCGGCCAGCGCCGGGAGCAGCCGGTCGGAGTCGACGCCGGGGAAGCACTCGACGGCGACGCCGGTCCGCTCGCGCAGCCGCTCGGCCGTGCTCAGCGCGGTCGCCGCGTCGGCGTCGTTGAGGGCCCACAGCACCCGCATCGGCCGGGTCCGGGCCAGCGCCGCGGTGATCGTCCCGGCCCAGTCGCTGCTGCCGATCACGCACACCGTGTCGCCGCGTATCAGGTCGGCGGTCGCCGCGACCAGGCGCGCGTTGTCCGCGAGCAGCGCCGGGTCGTGCAGCAGCTGCGGGCCGCGGACGTGCAGGGTGGGACGCCAGAAGCCGTGCAGGTGGAAGACGCGTACGGCGCCGTCGGAGCTGCCGGTGTGGCCGAGGTTGCCGCGGATGTCCAGCGGCAGGCTGACGGCCCGGCCACCGGCGTCGCGGATCGCGATCTCCAGCAGCGGGTCGAAGTTCGTGGTGAGGAGCCGGTGGTCGAACGCCTCGGGGATGCGGGCGAGCAGGTGCCCGAGGGCCTGGACGCCGCGCGGCAGCGACCACGAGAAGCGGTCGTTCTCCACCCCCTCGCCGACCCCGCGTTCCAGGCGCTGTCCCAGCCCGTGCGTGGCCAGCGGCGACTCCATCGGGTCCGGGGCCGCGTACGCCTTGAGCACCGCCTGCTGCGCGATGACGTCGAACGCCCCGCCGGACACCCAGTCGGTGAACACCCGCCGGTACGCGCGGTAGACGTCGATCGGCCGCGCGCCGACCAGCTCGGACCGCGCCTGGGCGAGCGCCCGCTCCAGCGCACCGTCGTCGTTGCGCCCAGCGGCGTAGCTGTCGGCGATCTCCAGCACGCCCTGCACGCGCGGGACGGCCGCGACCGTCACGCCCGAGCCGAGCAGCAGCGTGATCTGGTCGGCGTCGTGCAGCGCCGTCATCAACCGGTCGAGCAGCAGCTGCTCTCCCGGGCTCAGACCCTCGCCCGCCGGATCCGGCTCCACCGGCGTCACCGGCCCGCCTGCAGGGACTGCCAGAGCTCGCCCGGACGCTCGGTGAACACCTGCCGCGAGGAGTGCCGGCTGGCGATCAGCGCGCCCCGGTCGAGGTACTCCTCGAGCTCGCCGGCCCGCCACCCGAGGTAGCCGACGAAGACCCGCATCTCGTCGACGCTGTCCGCGACGTCCTCGGGATTGCCGGAGAGGTGCATGGTGCCGAGGCGGTCGCGTACCGAGGTGAACCGCAGCGGCTTCGCGGCGCCCGCGCGCAGCAGAGTGACCACGATGTAGCCGTCCTGGGCGACGGGTCCGCCGTGGAACAGGATCACCGGGTTGCGCAGCAGCGGGCGCCACGCCGCGGGGAAGTCGCCGGGCAGCTCGCCGGCCGGCTGCGTGATGCACACGCCCAGCGCGCCGGTCTGGTTGTGCCGCAGCACCAGGACGGCCCGCTGGCCCAGGTCCTCGTCGACGAACCAGGGCGCCGCGTAGAGCACGCTGCCGGCCAGGTTGCGCCGGGGCGCAGCCGCGTTGTGCACCAGGCAGATCTCCGCTCCGGCGTCGCGGGCGCGCATCTCGGGCCGCTCGAATCCGCGGCGCAGCATCGCCCGGCGTACCGTCCGCCAGATGGTGTGGACGGACAGCGCCGGCGGCGTCGCCTCGGGCGGTGGCGGCCGCAGCCCGTCGCGGAGCAGACGGATCAGCTCACCGGTGAACGCGGTGTGCGTCTCGCCCTGCGGCGCCATGGCGGGACGGTTGGCCGGCGCGGACACGAGCAGGCAGGTGCCCTCCGCCTCGGCTTTGTCGGCGACGGCGTCCGTACCCGTGCTGTCGCCGCCCATCTCGGCGCCGGCACGCCCGGAGTAGCAGCAGTCCAGGATCACCACCCGGCGCCGCGCCCGGGTGTCCGCGACCGCGCGGCGGATCCACTCGTACGGGACCCCGCGCTCGTAGGGCACCTCCGGGTCACAACCGGGCAGGCCGAGGATCAGGTTGTCGTCGTCCGCGTCGACGAGCCCGTGCCCGGCGAAGTACACCAGCAGGATCCCGTCGCGCTCGGTCGCGGCGGCCGCCCTGCGGATCGCGCGGCTGACCTCGGCGGGGTCCTCGGGATCGACCAGCACGTGACAGTTCTCCGCCGGCACACCCCACAGATCCTCGCTGCTCAGCAGGTCGCGCAGGTCGATCACGTTGCGCCGGGCGGCGGGCAGCTCCGCGAGCCTCCGGTACGCCGCCACGCCGATGAGCACGACCTGGGAGCCCGCCGGCTCCGCCACGTCACTCATGGGTCACTGCTGCTCGCGGTCTTCGAGCTGCTGGAGGGCGGCGGTCAGGGTGCCGGGGTCCTCGGCCTCGATCACCGTGGTCGACCCGTCCGCCGCGGTGTGCAGGATCATCACCCGGGGGGATGGCTTGCGGGAGTCGCGCCAGGAGGCGATCGCCAGCGCCAGCTGACCTGCGGAGAGCCCACTGCCGATGATCAGGGACAGCACGCCGAGGAGCGCGCCCATCCTCTCCGGGTCCGTGCTCTCGGCGCGCGCGAGGCGCCCGTCGACGCGTACCGTCTGCTCCTCGCGCAGCCATCGGTGCAGCGACTCGGCGTCCTCGCTCGAGGTGCATTGCAGTCGCAGCTCAACCGGCATGGAATTCCCCCGCAGATATCGATGCATTTGCTGACGTCGTGGACGCCGTTACGCGAAACTAGCACTGCGCCTCCATACGGTGACCGGGCGCACCGGTCGGACGCCATGGCCGGGGGGATAGATTCTTGGGGTGGCCCGAAAGATGAAGATTCCCGCGACGAAGTACCCGGTCGAACGGTTCACCCTCGACAACGGATTGCGGGTGGTCCTCACGCCCGACCGCAGCGCACCCGTCGTCGGCGTGGCCGTGGTCTACGACGTCGGCATCCGCTCCGAACCGGAGGGCCGGACCGGTTTCGCGCACCTCTTCGAGCACCTCATGTTCCAGGGCTCGGAGAACCTCGAGAAGCTCGCCCACTTCCGGCACGTGCAGGGCGCCGGCGGCAGCTTCAACGGTTCCACCCATCTGGACTACACCGACTACTTCGAAGTGCTGCCGGCCGGCGCCCTCGAACGCGCACTCTTCCTCGAGGCCGACCGGATGCGCGGGCCCCGGCTGACCGAGGAGAACCTGCGCAACCAGGTCGACGTGGTCAAGGAGGAGATCCGCGTCAACGTCCTCAACCGGCCGTACGGCGGCTTCCCGTGGCTGAAGCTGCCGCCGGTGATGTTCGAGACGTTCCCCAACGCCCACGACGGCTACGGCTCGTTCGACGACCTGGAGAGCGCGACGGTCGACGACGCCGCCGAGTTCTTCCGCAAGTACTACGCCTGCGGCAACGCGACGCTCGCGGTCGCCGGGGACTTCGACGTGGCCACCACCACCAAGCTCATCGAGCACCACTTCGGCGACGTGCCGGCCCGGCCGAGACCGGAGCTGCCGGACTTCGCGGAGCCGGGGCTGAGCGCCGAGCGCCGGGAGAGCTACGTCGACCGGCTCGCGCCGCTGCCGGCGGTCGCGGCGGGCTGGCGGGTCCCGGACCCGATCGGGGACTTCGCCGACTATCTCCCGTACGTGGTGCTGGCCGAGGTGCTCACCGACGGCGACGCCTCCCGGCTGGTCGAACGGCTCGTGCAGCGCGACCGGCTCGTCACCAGCATCGGCGGCTACATCGGCTTCATGGGCGACGAATACCAGGTGCGCAACCCGACCGCGCTGCTGCTGCAGGCCCACATGCCGCCGGGCGGTGACGGGGGCAAGGTGCTGCGGGTCGTCGACGAGGAGCTCGACCGGCTCGCCACCGGCGGGCTCGCCCCCGGCGAGCTGGCCCGCACCCAGGCCCGCATGGCCACCCACCTGCTCCGCGACACCGACGCGGTGCTCGGCCGCGCGCTGCCCATGGCGGTGCTCGAGCTGCAGCGCGGCCGGCCGGAGCTGCTCAACGAGCTGCCGAAGCTGGTCGGCGAGGTCACCGAGGCGCAGATCGTCGCGGCCGCCGCCACCCTGCGGCCCGAGCACCGCGCCACCGTCGAGGTCGTTCCCGGAGTGAACCAGTGAGCAACAGGACCCTGCCGGACCTCGTTCCGGACTCGAAGATCAAGCTGCCCAAGCAGGCCGAGCGCACGCTGAGCAGCGGCCTGACCGTGATCGCCATCCGGCGGCCCGCCGTGCCGCTGGTCGAGCTGCGGCTGCGGGTGCCGTTCGGGCGTGCGCCGCTGGCCCGGGCCACGCTGCTGTCGCAGGCGCTGTTCACCGGCACGGCCACCATGTCCAGCATCGACATCGCCGCCGAGCTGCAGGCCGTCGGTGGCGGGCTCTCGGGCGGGCTCGACCCCGACCGGCTGCTCGTCACCGGTAACTCGCTGGCCGCCGGCCTCGACCGGATGCTGGAGATCCTCGCCGGCGTGCTGACCGACCCGGCGTACCCGGCCGACGAGGTCGCCACCGAGCGGGACCGGCTCGTCGACCACATCCAGGTCGCCCAGAGCCAGCCGGCGCACCTGGCCCGTACCGCACTGCTCAAGCGGATGTACGGGCGGCACCCGTACGCGGTCCAGACCCCGGAGCCGGAGCAGGTCAGGGGTGTACGCCCGGGCCAGCTGCGGGCCCTGCACGCCGACCGGGTCCGCCCCGACGGCTCGGTGCTGGTGCTGGTCGGCGACATCAACGTCGAGAAGGCGATCGACACGGCGGAGAAGGCGCTCGGCGGCTGGATCGGCGCGGGCCGCGACGGCAACGTGCCGTCCACGCCCGCGCTCGAGCCCGGCCCGCTGCTGCTGGTCGACCGGCCGGGGGGGGTCCAGTCCTCGCTGCGGATGGCGCTGCCGGCCGTGTCGCGTACGGACCCGGACTACGCCGCGCTGCAACTGGCCAACATGGTGTTCGGCGGCTACTTCTCCTCGCGGTGGGTCGAGAACATCCGCGAGGACAAGGGCTACACGTACGGCCCGCACACGGCGATCGAGCACTTCCTCGCCGGCTCCGCGCTGGTCGTCGCGGCCGAGGTGGCCACCGGGGTGACCGGCCCCGCCATGCTCGAGACCCTGTACGAGCTCGGCAAGATCGCCAGCCTTCCGCCCGGCGAGGAGGAGCTGGAACAGGCCCGCCGGTACGCGCTGGGCACCCTGCGTCTCGGAATGTCCACACAGGCCGGGCTGGCCGGGCTGGCGAGCATCTACGCGAGCTTCGGCCTGCGGCTGGACTACCTGACCGAACACTCGGCGGCGCTGTCGTCGGCGACTCGCGAGCAGGTGGCCGAGGTGGCCGCACGCTACCTCGCGCCGTCGCGCGCGGTGTCGGTCGTGCTCGGCGACGCCGAGAAGGTCGAGGGCCAGCTCGCCGCCCTGACCGCTGTCGAGCGCGGCGCCGCGTGAACGATCTGGCGGACGAGCAGCCGGACGTCGGGGAGCAGCCCGGTACGGACGGGCCACCGCTGGCCCGCACCAGCCTGGACCGGGCCGCGCACCGCCGCCAGGACGAGGCGTGGCTGGCCGAGGCGTGGAAGACCGGCCTGGTCGTGGTCGTCGACATCGCCAAGGGCGGCCGCGCGCTGGTGTCCGGGGCCTCGACGGACAGCCCGGCGCTGATGCTCGTCGGCGGGGACGCGGCCCCGGACGGCGAGCGGCTCTTCCTGGGCGTCGACCCCGACGGCGTGCCGATCTTCGCGGTCGACGCGCCGCTGCCGGAGGCGCCCGGTGCGGAGCCACGCACGCTGCGGGACATCGGCGACCGGCTGAACCCGCGCGACGCCGGGATCTTCACCACCGCCGCGGCGCTGGGCAACTGGCACGCCACCCACCGGTACACGCCGCGGTCGGGACAGCCGACCACGGTCGTGGAGGCGGGATGGTCGCGCGTCGACCCGGACGGCCGGCAGATGTGGCCGCGGACCGACCCGGCGATGATCGTGCTCGTCCACGACGGTGTCCCCGGCCCGGACGGGCGCTGCCTGCTCGGCCACAACGCCGCGTGGCCCGCCGTCGACGGGGTGCGGCGCTTCTCCTGCCTCGCCGGATACGTCGAGCCCGGCGAGTCGGCCGAGGCCGCCGTCGTTCGCGAGGTCCGCGAGGAGGTCGGGCTCCGGCTCCGGTCCCTTCGGTACGAGAGCAGCCAGTCGTGGCCGTTCCCGGGCTCGCTGATGCTCGGGTACACCGCCGAGGCGGACCGGGACCAGGCGATCATCGTGGACCCCGAGGAGATCGACGAGGCCCGGTGGTTCACCCGCGGGGACATCGCGCGGATGATCGCCGGGAATTACGCCGACGCTGCTTCCGGCGTACCCATGAATCTGCCTATGCGTGCCTCCATCGCTTTTTATCTTATTGAGCTGTGGTTGGGGGATTCCTACCGATAAGGGCTTCACGTTTCTCTAATCAGAGAGTTCTTCACACAAACTTTGCAACTGTGGGAGCAGGCTCCAGCGTCTGAAGAGAAGACACGGAGAGGTGGTTCCCTTTCATGAGCCTGGTTGCCGAGCAGACGTGGACGCCCATGACCGCCGAGGAGCGTGCGCAGTTCCAGCGTGACGGCTTCCTGGTGATTCCTGCGGTGCTGACCGAGGACGAGGTCGCGGTGGCGCGCACCGCGATTCTGAGGTCCAAGGAGAAAGCCGCGCGCGAGGGCGCCCTCGGGCCGACCGGTGCGCTGCACCAGCTCTCCGCGGTGACCAACAATCCCGAGCTGGCCTTCCTGCTCGACCACCCGAAGGCCTTCAAATACATCTGGTCGATGCTCGGCTGGAACGTGCACGTCTACCACTCGCACGTGGACGTGCACCCGCAGATCCACGAGAAGCAGAAGGACTGGTGGCACTGGCACCAGGACGGCGGCCGGCAGAACCGCGAGCTGGAGACCGACCCGCGGCCGATGATGTCGGTGAAGTTGGCGTACTGGCTCTCCGACGTCTCCGAGACCGGCCGGGGCAACTTCACCGTCCTGCCGGGCAGCCACCTGACCAACTGGCTGCCGGGCCCGCCGTCGCGCGGCGTGCCGTGGCCGCCGCCCGAGGGCGCGCTGCAGATCACCGCCAACCCCGGTGACCTCGTCGTCTTCGACCGGCGCCTGTGGCACGCGCGCTCGGACAACTACTCGCCGATCACCCGCGTGGGTGCCTTCTTCGGCTACACGTACCGCTGGGTGGCCGGCCGCGACGAGGTCGCCCACCTGCCCGGCACGCCCGGGTGGGAGACCTTCACCCCGGTGCAGCAGCAGCTGCTCGGCGGGGCCGGCGACGGCAGCGGCGACCACGCCTGGGGCCACTACCCGGAGAGCACGCCGCTCTACGTGGAGCTGAAGCGCCAGGCGCTGCTCGACTCGAGCATCCCCGCCCTCATCCCCTGATCTTGTTCAGGGTCTTCTTCTCGACCAGCAGCGGGCCGGCGTCGGCTCTCCCCGCCCGGCTCGCTGCCCTGCTCCCGCACCGCGCCCGCCGCCACGGGGCGGTGTGTGGATACGAGGAAGCCGGGCCGTCCCTTGGGGCGGCCCGGCTTCTGTGGTCAAGCGGAAAGTGCTGCGAGGTGCTGCTTGACCTGGACGATCGACGGGTTGGTCATCGTCGTGCCGTCGTCGAAGCGCATCGTCGGCACCGTCTGGTTGCCGCCGTTGACGCTCATCACGAAGTCGGCCGCCTTCGGGTCCTGCTCGATGTCGACGACTTCGTACCCGATGCCCTCCCGGTCGAGCTGCGACTTGAGCCGGTGGCAGTAGCCGCACCAGGGCGTCGAGTACATGGTCAACATCGGTTTGGTCCCTTCGCAGAGGTCACATGGCAGTGCGCCGTCCGTTGAAACGTCGGACCCGGGTGCCATGATTCCCGGTTGTGACAGCGGAACGCGTGCTCGCCGGGCTCGACCCCGATCAGCGCAGGGCGGTGACCGCCCCCGCGGGACCGGTCTGCATCCTGGCCGGGGCCGGCACGGGTAAGACTCGAGCGATTACCCACCGCATCGCCTATCGAACACTGTCAGGTGAGATCAGTCCGCGGCACGTCCTCGCCGTCACGTTCACCGCCCGGGCGGCAGCCGAGATGCGGGCGCGCCTCACCGAGCTGGGCGCCGGCCGGGTCCAGGCCCGCACCTTCCACGCCGCGGCCCTGCGCCAGGTCCGCTACTTCGCGCCGCGGCTGCTCGAGGGGCGGGCGATGCCGGAGCTGGTCGAGAGCAAGACGAGGCTGGTGGTGCTGGCCGCCAACCGCGCCGGCGTGCGCGCGGACCGCACCGCCGCCCGCGACCTGGCCGGCGAGATCGAATGGGCCAAGTCGTCGCTGGTCGAGCCCGGCGAGTACGTGGTGGCGGCCACCAAGGCGCTGCGCGAGCCGCCGTACGAGGCCGCGAAGGTCGCCGAGATCTTCGCCGCGTACGAGTCGCTCAAGCGCGGCCAGGGAGTGATCGACTTCGAGGACATGCTGCGCGCCGCGGTCTGGGGCATCGAGGAGCACGGCGACGTCGCCGAGCAGGTCCGCTCGCAGTACAGGCACTTCGTCGTGGACGAGTACCAGGACGTCAACCCGCTCCAGCAGCGCCTCCTGGACGCCTGGCTCGGCGGGCGCGACGACCTCACCGTGGTCGGCGACGCCAGCCAGACCATCTACTCGTTCACCGGCGCCACTTCGTCGTACCTCGTCGATTTCCCCCGCCAGCGCCGCGAGGCCGTCGTCGTACGCCTGGTCCGCGACTACCGCTCCACCCCTCAGGTGGTCGGCCTGGCCAACGCGGTGATCAGGCAGGCCCGCGGTACGGAGGCCAAGCTGCGGCTCGAGCTGGTGGGGCAGCGCGCGCCCGGCGCCGAGCCCGACCTCAAGATCTTCCCGGACGAGCCGGCCGAGGCGGTCGCCGTCGCCCGCCGCTGCCGCGAGCTGATCGCCGCCGGCACCCCGGCCAGCGAGATCGCCGTGCTGTTCCGGACCAACGCGCAGTCGGAGACCTACGAGAAGACGCTCGCCGAGGCCGAGGTGCCCTACGTCGTCCGCGGCGCCGAGCGGTTCTTCGAACGCACCGAGGTGCGCCAGGCGATGATCGCGCTGCGCGCGGCCGTGCGGTCCACGCCGGGGGAGACCCCGCTGGTCCAGGCCGTCGTGGACGGCCTCGCGGCGACCGGCTGGGCCCGCGACCAGCCCCCGCAGGGTGGGGCGCAACGTGAGCAATGGGAGGCGCTCGCAGCGCTAGTCGCCCTCGCCGAGGAGTACGAACGCAGCCCCGCGGTGCTCCCCATCGGCCAGGCGGGGGCGGTGCAGCGGGACGTCTCCCTGTCCGCCTTCAACGACGAGCTGGCCCGGCGCGCCGAGCACCAGCACGCCCCGACCGTCGAGGGCGTCACGCTGGCCTCGCTGCACGCCGCGAAGGGCCTCGAATGGGACGCCGTCTTCCTGGTCGGGCTGGCCGACGGGACCCTGCCCACCACGTACGCGAAGACGCCCGAGCAGCTGGAAGAGGAACGCCGCCTGCTCTACGTCGGCGTGACCCGGGCCCGGCAATGGCTCTGGCTGTCGTACGGGCAGGCCCGCTCGCCCGGCGGACGTACCCGCCGCCCGTGCCGCTTCCTGCCGCAGCTGACCGACACCCAGCACCGCACCTTCGAGAAGGCCGGGACGGCCAGTCGGAAACCCGTCAACCGGCGTGCCCAGCTGATTTCCTGCCGGATCTGCGGCGCCACCCTGCTGGCCGGCGCCGACCGCAAACTCGGCCGCTGCCCCACCTGTCCGTCCGACCTGGACGAGGAGCTGCACGAGCGCCTCCAGGCCTGGCGCGCGCAGGCCGCAGCGGAGCAGAAAGTCCCTGCATACGTGGTGTTCACTGACGCCACGATCGTGGCCATCGCGGAGCGCCGCCCGAGCACCCCGGCGGAACTGCTGGCCATCGCCGGCATCGGCCCCCGCAAGCTCGCCCAGTACGGCGCCGCGGTCTTCGCTCTGGTGGGCGGCGCGAGCCCGGCGGACGTGGCCGCAGAAAACTTTGAAAACTAGTCCGTTAATTCGTTTGCCCTGCCTTGCAGGGACGGCATAGCCTCAGGTCACACCTTGGAGAGCGGCATGCTCAACGGGGTTCCATGACGAGTGCAAGCGATGGAGGAGGTGGCAGAGATGGAGATCTACTACATGACTGAGCGACCGTCGACGCTGCTCGCCTCCGCCTGTGCTCCGTCCGCTTCGTGGCTCCCGACCGTCCCAGTGGCGAAGTCCACCGTTCAGGTGGAATCCGCCTCCGTGACGATCTTGGCCGCCGAGCGGGCCCCGGCTTCGCAGGCGCACCAGGTCCAGATCCAGGCCGAGCTGGTCCGGGTTCTGGTGGACGTCGATGGAAGCAACGGGACCACTGGGTTCGTGGGCAGCAACGGCATCGCCATGAAGCGTCGACTGACGGATGGTGCCAGCGGTGTCCCGCCTCGAGGAAGGCCGGTCTGAGAAACCAGACCTCCGGCTCACCTCGAGGCCGCGGAACCCGTAACCGGGATCCGCGGCCTACTTTTTTTGCCGGCTTACCGGCCGGTGCTCCACCTGCACCAACGATCCAGAAGATCGAGAGAAAGAGAGAGGTGACCGGGCTTTATGAGTCTGGCGCTGGCCCCCCTCGACGTGAGCGTCGAGATCGAGGCAAACCTGCCCTGTCGGAAGTTCGACCCGGACCTGTGGTTCTCGGACTCCCCGGCCCAGCTGGAACTGGCCAAGTCGCTCTGCGGGGACTGCCCGCTGCGCGTCGAGTGCCTCGCCGGCGCGGTCGACCGGAGCGAGCCCTGGGGCGTCTGGGGCGGCGAGATCTTCGAGCGCGGTGCCGTGGTTCCGCGCAAGCGGCCCCGTGGCCGGCCCCGCAAGGTCGACGTCGCCCGCGACGCCGAGCTGGCGGTCGAGGTGGAGGAGCGGCTCGCGGCTAACGGCCTCGAGACCCGCAACTCGGTCCGACTGGCCGCATGACATGACCATCACCACCACCCCTTACCGGAAGACGGAAGACGTAGCCATGACCTCGAACGGAACCCCGAAGCTGAAACTCATCCAAGAGGCGCTCTCGCGAGCACGAATGCGTCGGCCTCAGGCCGACCACCACCCTGAGGCGCACCGTCCCGCACGTCAGATCGCCATGGAGGCCCGGCACCGGGCCGCCCGCGAACTGGGTGGACGCCTCTGATCGAACGACTCACCGCACGGCCCCGTCCGCAGTTCGCTGCGGGCGGGGCCTTTCCCTTTGCCTTTCCTGCCCGTCCCGTTATGTTCTCGGGCCGTGCTACTCCCGGCCTCGCTTTGGTCTGGGCCTTGCTTGCTCCGGGCCTTGCTTCTCGCGGGCTTTGGTTCTCGCTGGCCTTGGCTCAGGGAACCGGGGCGAATCCCGGGAGCCATTTCTGGAGGATCGCTCGATACGGCGCCTTCGCCTCGAGCTGGCAGAGCACTCCGATCGAGCCGAGCGTCACCCGGTGGATCAGCAGATAAGAAGGCGGCAGGTTGAGCTTGCGGCTGAGCTGGAAGGCCGGCGACCGGGGACTCGACAACCGGGTCGCCTCCGAGCGGATCCAGCTGCGGGTGAAGCGGAACTCGTCCACCGCCACCGGCTCGATCATCGGCCGCAGGAAGTCGAGAACCGCCTGGGCGTCCAGCTCGTCGTCCGGCTTGATGAACCCCTCGTCGCGCAGCCCGTCGGCCACGGCCCGGGCGTCACCGTCCAGCGCGAGGCGGACCAGCCGACCGATCGGCTCCGGGTGTCCGTCGGGCAGGCGCGCCACCGCGCCGAAGTCAATCACGCCCAGGCGCCCGTCGGGCAGGATCCGGAAGTTGCCCGGGTGCGGATCGGCGTGCAGCAGCCCGGCCCGCGCCGGCGCGGAGAAGTGCAGCGTCGCCATCAGCCGGCCGGCCTCGTCCCGCTCGGGCTCCGTGCCGTCGCTGATCACCTTCGACAGCGGCGTCCCCTCGACCCACTCGGTGACCAGCACCCGGGGCGCCGAGGCCACCACCCGAGGCACGAAGATCTCCGGATCACCCGCGTACGCCGTGGCGAAGGCCTTCTGAGTCTCGGCCTCCATCTCGTAGTCGAGTTCCTCGGTGATGCGCGCCCGCAACTCCGTGAGCAGCGGCTTCATGTCCATGCCGGGCTGAATGATCTTGAACATCCCGGCCAGCCGGCCCAGCTGCTTGAGGTCCGCGAGCAACGCCTCCCCGGCGCCCGGATACTGCACCTTGACCGCCACGGGCAGCGTCTTCGGCTTGGCGCCCTTCCGGCTCGGAGGCAGCTTCCACAGCGCCCGGTGCACCTGCCCGATGCTCGCCGCCGCGGCCGGACTGTCGTCGAACTCGGCGAACCGCTCCCGCCAATCCGCGCCCAACTGCTCGGCCAACGCCTTGTGCACGTTGGCAACAGGCATCGGCGGCGCCGCCTCCTGCAGCTTCGTCAACGCCTGCCGATACGGCCCGGCCATCTCCTCGGGCATCGCCGCCTCGAACACCGACAGCGCCTGCCCGAACTTCATCGCACCGCCCTTGAGCTGCCCGAGCACGCTGAACAGCTGCTCCGCGGTGCGCTGTTGGATGTCGGCGGAGATGACGTCGGTAGCGATCCCGGTGACCCGCTTGCCGAGCCCGAGCACGGTCCGCCCGGCGAAGCCGAGAGGCAGTGCGGCGAGCTTCGCGGTCCGGGACGCCGCACGACGCGGGATGTCGGTCACCAGATCATTGTGCCCGCTGGAACGCCGTTCGACCGCCCTCCACCAATCCGCCTGTGGATGCACACCACTCCCACCCATTTCCGGTACGCCGTGAGCACCACCCCGCCGCCGCGCACCGGTTGACCACCGTCGACGGCACCAATGCGGCCTGAGATGACATGAGCGCAGCCTGTAGTCCAAGCCCGGCAGATCGTCCGAGTGCCTGCGTTGTCCGCACCTCATTCGGACCCGCCTGCCTGCATATTCGGTCCCGCCTGGCTGCTTATGTGGTGCCCGCTGCGTACCCGGCTGGAGCTCCGCATGCAGGAACAGTCCGGGTGCGGCATCCAACTGCGCCGGCGTACTCGCCCCGGGGCGCTGAGCTCGACCTCGGCCCCCAGCGTCTCCGGCGTCCGGCCGTCGACGAAGGCGAGCACTTCCGCGACGGCGTACGCCGTGGCTGCCAGAACCGTGGCGGCCGCGCAGGGCTCGTCGTCGCCCGGTGGCGGCTGGGGGCGGTCGGCGTGCGGGTCCCGCTCGTGGCGGTGCAGGTCGAGGCAGTGCAGGCACGGACCGCCGGTTGCGGGGACGAGCGGGCCGATGACAGGGGTCGCCTCGCGGATCGCCACCATCAGGTGAGGCTGGCGGCGCTGGGCGTACGCGGCTGCCAGCAAGGGGACGGGCTGGTCGTGGCTGAGCTGGACGACCAGCGAGGCGCCGCCCCGCCGCACCGACCGGGTCTCGGTGCCCGGCACAGCTCGCAGGACGGCCTCGGTGACTGCCTGAGCCCGGGGTCTGCCCAGCTCGGCGTCGCGCAGGGGAGAGGCGAGCCGGTCCTGACGGGTGACCGTACCCGGCAGGTCGGCATGAACGTGACCGACGCCCGACTCGGCGAGCGCGACCGCGATGCCCGCAGCGAGGCGGCCGCTGCCCGCGACGGTGATCCGCGCTCCACCCCGCCTGCGAAGGGCCGCTGCCGCCGCTGCCGGAGCTGCGCCGAGGGCGAGCGTCAGAGCTTCGCCGGAGAGATGCACGGCGGCTGACGGTGAGGGGTAGAGGCTCTGAGCGGGCACGACGAGGCCGGCGTGGTGGAGCGAATCGATGAGAGCGCGAGCGTCCGACGGAGGCACCCCCGCGGTCGCGGCCCGGCGGAGGACGTCACGCTCCGAGCGTGAACCGTCCAGCAGGTCCAGGAGGCGGGCAGTCGCGCGTTGTGGCAGGTCGATGAGTACGGCGGTGCCAGGGCGCAGGCCGAGTTGCAGCGTGCGGGCGCCTCGCCAGGTGCGGAACAGGCCCGGAAGGAGGGTCGGGCGGTGCAGGGGCGGGGAGGTCATGGGTGACAGGTTGTCACGTTCCCCACGCGGAGCGAGTTCGTTGTCCACAGGCGAGGGGGACGCCCGTCCTCGCTTATCCACAGGGCATCGCGAGTTATCCACAGGCCAGGGCGATGGTGGATAACTACTCAACGTTGTGGGATGACCACAGTTACGTCCCGATGGAGTGAACCGCTACGGCCGTGATGCTGCGAGGCCGGGATGGTGGTCGCCGAGGTGCCGGGAGGGCCGAGATCCGAGATGCGGGCGACCGAAATGCGGGGAGGCGGGGGTGACCGTGTGGCCGCCCCCGCCCTCCGGTGCTTCCGGTCAGGCCTTCGCCTTGCCCAGGATGCGGTTGACCGTCGTGCCGCAGACCGGGCACTTGCCCTTGGCCATGTTCATGCCGGTCTTCGAGACCTCGACGGTGCCCTGGAAGTCGCGCTTCTCCTTGCACTTCACGCAGTATCCGTTGTACGTGTTGTCGGCCACGGTTCCTCCTCGTCATGTTGTCGGCCCGGGTCGGCCCGATGCCCCGGGACGCGGTCAGGTCGGTGACCTGGACCCCCGAGGCCCTGCTCGCGGCGACAGGCCGCGATCTGTGTTCGGCGCTGGACCGCTCCGCGACCACGTGGATGTGGCCACCCGTTCCGGGCGGTCACTACCCAGGTCCGGCCATTTCCATGTCAGCGCAGCGTCGACGGTGTCGCCGACGTCGTGAGTGTGCCGGTCGGCTTGGCCCTTTTTGGGCAGATACGGGCGGACACGCCGACGAATTACCTCAGAACGGCCGAAACGTGACAACTCCGGTTGAACGTCGCAGTTCGCCGACCGAACGAACGGCTGCGGCATGAGCCTCGAGGAGCGCAGGCCGAGGGCCGTCACCGCCCACGACGACGTGGCGCCGGAGGCGGCGTAGGCCGAGGGGAGAAGAGGGGGAGAGGCGCAGAGGGGTGGGCGGAGAGCGCGGAGCGGGCGGGCCCAGGGGCGCAGAGGGGCATAGGGGCGCACGTCGGGAGCGCAGAGAGGCGCGGCGGGCTATTGAGTCAGGAACGTCGGAATGGTTGGGGCTCGGAGGTTTGAGGGTGGGCTCCCGGGTCATGCATGGGTTGTATAGCGTGGCGTCTGACGGCCCCGCGCACTGTAGGCATGCAAAATATTTTCGGATTTTCTGGGCCAAAGCTCACATATTGGGTGCGTGTCGTTTGCCGTACCCTTGCGGCGACCTGGCCCTGACGGATTAACGTCGCAATGTGAACCCTAGAGTGGGCCGCGCGAGCCTGTGATGGGCAGGACGCGCAAGCCTGTCGTCGAAGTGCGGCGCAGCCAGCGCCGTCGTCGCACGGTGTCCGCGTATCGCGAGGGCGAGCGGGTTGTCGTCCTCATTCCCGATCGGTTCTCGCGTGCCGAGGAGACCGAGTGGGTCGCGCGGATGCTCGCTCGGCTGGCCGCTCGTGAGGAGCGGGTCCGGCGCACCGACAACGAGTTGTTCGGGCGTGCCAACAAGCTGATCGCTCGCTATCTGGCGGACCGCGCCCGCGATGTGGTTCCGGCCAGCGTGCGGTGGGTCACCAATCAGAACGGCCGTTGGGGATCCTGCACGCCCGACGACGGCACCATCCGCATCTCCCACCGCATCCAGGAGATGCCGGACTGGGTGATCGACTACGTGCTGCTCCACGAGCTCGCCCACCTGGTCGTGCCGAGTCACAATGCCGCCTTCTGGGACCTCGTCAACCGCTACCCGAAGGCGGAACGGGCCCGGGGCTACCTGGAGGGCATCTCCGCCGCCACCGGCCTCGTCCTCGCCGACGACTGAACCCGCCGACCGCAGCCCACGACCGACGGCGGCGACTGAAGCGGACGACTGGCGGCAGCGACCGAGGCCGACGACTGACGGCGGCGGCTGGGGAAGGCCGGGCGGCTAATCTTCCGAGCGTGACCAGACGTGTCGTGGTGGCGCTGCTGACTCCTGTGACGTGGAGTCCTCCCGGCGTCGACCTGTCCGCGTGGCGCGCCGCGCTGGCCGAGGATGTCGTCGATCTTCTCGCCCGGCTGGCCCAGGCCGAGCCGGCCATCGCGGCCATCGCCGCCGACGTGCCGCTCGCCCGGGAGATCGCTTGGCCCGGTATGCCGATCTACGAGGTTGCCACGCCGACGCTGGTGCCCGTCTTCGCCGCCGCCGAGCAGGACGGCTTCGACCAGGCGGCCGTGCTGGCGGCGGATGCCGCGGACGTGCCCGGGATGATTCTGGGCAAGCTGTTGCGGCCGTTGAGCAGCAAGCCCGTTGCCGTGGCGCCCTCAGGGCCGGGAGGCGGGGTCCTCGCGGTGGCCGCGAATCTGCCGGTGCCCGGGTGGCTGGCCGATGCCGATCTCGACACGGCCACTGCCATGACGCTGCGGCGTACGGCTCCGCAGGCGAGTCTGGTGGAGTCGACGCCGGACTGGCGGCGTCTGCGGGGGCCCGCTGACCTTGCGACGCTGGATCCTGCCCTCGAGGGCTGGGAGAACACGAGAGCGCTGCTGGGTGGCTGAGGCGTGGCTGGACCACCGCGGCGGGTGACCGGTAGCCACTCACTCAGAATGAAGGGCGAGGGCCGGCGAATGCTGGGCCCCCGCCCGGCCTCGACGGGAGTTGCGGTCTGCACCACCCACCGAGCTACGACATCAGGACTTTGATCCTGGTTCTTCTTCTCCGCCGCCACCGAGGTTGTCGAGCTCGGAGATGTCCCAGGCCAGCTCGTTGCGGGCGAACTTCTGCGGGTCGGCGAAGTCCTCGTCGGTCGGCAGCAGGTCGGGGTGGTCCCAGAGGGCGTCGCGGCCCTGGACGCCGCGGACGTCGGTGACCGCGGTCCAGAGGGCGCACGCTTCGCGCAGCCGGCGGGGGCGGAGTTCGAGGCCGACGAGGGCCGCGAAGGTCTGTTCGGCCGGGCCGCCGGCCGCGCGGCGGCGGCGGAAAGCTTCGCCGAGGGCCGCCACCGACGGGAGGCGGTCGCCCGCGGCGCTGTCCACGACGTGGCCGACCCAGCCCTCGACCAGGGCGAGGGCCGTCTCCAGGCGGGCGAGACTTGCCTTCTGCTGCGGTGTGTCCTCCGGCGTGAAGATGCCTTCGAGTGCCATGGCCTGCATCGACTCGGGGTCGGTCGGGTCGACGCGGCTCATCGCCTCCTCGATCGCCTCGCGGTTGACGGTGATGCCGTTCGCGTACGTCTCGACGGCGTTGAGCACGTGCGCGCGCAGCCACGGGACGTGCTGGAACAGGCGCTGGTGGGCTGCTTCGCGCAGGGCCACGTACAGCCGGACCTGGTCCTCGGGGATCTCGAGGCCGTCACCGTAGGCCTTGATGTTGGCCGGTACGAGCGCAGCCGTGCCCGCCGGGCCGAGGGGCAGGCCGATGTCGCCCGCGGACAGCACCTCCGCGGCGAGCTGGCCCAGAGCCTGGCCGAGCTGGCCGCCGAACAGGGCGCCGCCGAGGGTCGCGACCATCGACTGCATCGGGCCGAGCTGGGCTCGGGCCTCTTCGGGGACGAGGTCGCCCATGGCGCCCACCATGCGGCCCGCGATCGGGTCGCAGAGCTTCTTCCACACGTCGAGGGTGTTGTAGACCCACTCGTTCCTGTTCCAGGCGGTCGCGTCGCGGATGCCCGAGGGCATCGCGGACGCCGGGTCGAGCCACAGGTCGGCGAGGCGCAGGGCCTCGGCGACGGCGTTGTGCTCGTACATGTTCACCGCGGGGTCGCCGGTCGCGCTCAGCTGGCTGGCCGCCACCTGGCGGGCCAGATCCCAGTTGACCGGGCCACTTCCCGGCGCGGCGAACATCTGCTGCAGCTGATTCATGAACTGCTGCATCTGCTGCGGGTCGGAGGGATCGGGCGGCTGGGCGCCCGGCAGGCTGAAGCCGAACGGGATATCAGGCACGACCCCAACGGTACGCGCGTCGGAGGCCTTCGTGACCAATGGTGGTGTCAGCTCAGAGAGAACTCAGGGTCGGTTGGTACGGTCACGCGCATGAGACGTCGCGGTGTCACGGTCATCCTCGGCGCCCTGATCACCGCACTGCTGGCAGTCGGAGTCATGGCCATCCCCCTGCCTTACGTGGTGCTCAAGCCCGGGCCGACGGTCAACACGCTCGGTTCGGACAACGGCAAAGAGGTCATCCAGGTGACGAAGGCCGACACCTCGACGAGCAAGGGTCAGCTCCGGCTGACCACCGTAGGGGTCCAGCCCAGCGTCGAACTGGTCTGGGCGATCCGGGGCTGGTTCAGCGACGAGCAGGCGGTGGTCCCGCGCGACCTGATCTATCCGCCGGACCAGAGTGAGCAGCAGGTCGAGCAGCAGAACGCCGAGGAGTTCAAGACCTCGCAGACCAGCGCCGAGACGGTGGCGCTGCGCAAGCTCGGCTATCCGGTGCAGACCTTCGTGACCTCCGTGACACCGAAGAGCCCGTCGGACGGTCAGCTGCAGAAGGACGACGTGATCACCTCCGTCGACGGCGAGGCGGTGACCGGGCCCACCAAGCTCACCGAGCTCATCCAGTCGAAGCCGGCCGGCACGTCGCTGACCATCGGGTACACCCGGGCCGGCAAGGCCGGGACGGCCAAGGTCGTCTCGCAGAACCTGGAGAAGAGCGACAAACCGCGGATCGGCGTGGGGATCGACCAGCGCCAGCCCCACCCGTTCACCGTGACCATCGACCTCGACGAGATCGGCGGCCCCAGCGCCGGGCTGATGTTCACGCTCGGCATCATCGACAAGATCAAGCCCGAGGACCTCACGGGCGGCAAGATCATCGCGGGTACGGGAACGATCGACGACGAGGGCGACGTGGGGCCGATCGGCGGCATCCCGCAGAAGCTCGTCGGCGCGAAGGACGCGGGGGCGCAGATCTTCCTGGTGCCCGCGGACAACTGCGCCGAGGCGCTGCGCAACGCCGTACCGGGGCTGCCGATGGCGAAGGTCGCCACGGTGGACGACGCGCTCACCGCACTGCAGACCTTCACCAGCGGCGGCACGCCCGCGCCGTGCACGGCTTCATGACTTGTCCACAGGCAACGCCAGCGGAACGACGCAACACCCTAAAGTGAAGAACCGGTCCTGAGATTTGTGGGGTTCACGGTGGTCATGCGTAACAGTCCTCTGCCGAGGATGAGCCGGCGCGGTCGCGTGACCGTCGGCGTCCTCGTGGGGGTTTTCCTCCTATTCACGTTGCTGGGCTGGGGCATCGACGCCTACACCGACTACCTGTGGTTCGACGAGGTGTCCTTCACGGGCGTCTTCACCGGTGTCCTGGTGACCCGCCTGCTGCTCTTCCTGGCGATCGGCCTCGCGATGGCGCTGATCATCGCGGTCAACCTCTACCTCGCCTACCGGCTGCGCCCGCTGCTGCGGCCGCACTCCGCCGAGCAGGCCACCCTCGAGCGCTACCGCATGGTGATCCAGCCACGCCTCGGCACCTGGGTGGCCGTGATCGCGATCGTCATCGGCTTCTTCGCCGGCCTCTCCGCCCAGAGCCGCTGGAAGGACTGGATGCTGTTCCAGAACGCCCAGCCGTTCGGCGTGAAGGACCCCCAGTTCAACGTGGACGTCGGCTTCTACGTCTTCGACTACCCGCTGCTGCGCTACCTGCTCGGCGTGGGCTTCACCGCCGTGGTGCTGTCGGTCATCGGCGCGCTCGCTGTGCACTACATCTTCGGCGGCGTGCGGCTGCAGGGCGTCGGCGACCGGATGACCTCGGCGGCCCGCGCTCACCTGACCACCCTCGTGGCCATCTTCGTGCTGCTCAAAGCGGTCGCGTACGTGCTGGACCGGCGGGCCCTGCTGCTCGAGCAGCACGTCTCGCCCGGCCTCTACGGCGCCGGCTACACCGACGTCAACGCGCTGCTGCCGGCCAAGGAGATACTGGCGTACATCTCGATCGTGGTCGCCATCGCGATCATCGTGTTCTCCAACGCGGTGATGCGGAACCTGGTCTGGCCCGGCGTCTCGCTGGCCCTGCTCGCCATCTCCGCTGTGGCGATCGGCGGCATCTACCCGCTCGCGGTGCAGAACTTCCAGGTCCAGCCCAGCCTGGCGGACAAGGAGGGGCCGTACATCAAGCGGTCCATCGAGGCGACCCGCGACGCGTTCGGGCTGACGGATACGCAGGTGACGCCGTACCTGGCGAACAGCGTCGTGCCGCCGACCACGCTGACCGACAGCGCCAGCGCGCGCAACGTCCGCGTCATCGACCCCCAGCTGGTGTCCCAGGCGTTCACCCAGTCGCAGCAGGTCCGCGGCTTCTACGACTTCGGCCCGAAGCTCGACGTCGACCGCTACACCGTCGGCAACAAGATCCAGGACTACGTCGTCGGCGTTCGCGAGATCAACAACGAGGCGCTCACCGAACAGCAGCAGAACTGGCTCAACGAGCACACCGTGTACACCCACGGTTATGGCCTCGTCGCGGCCCCAGCCAACCAGTCCTGCGGCGGTCTGCCGTACTTCGTCTCCGGCTTCCTCGGCGGTGGGGCACAGACCGCCAACTGTTCGTCGCCGACCGAGCAGATCCAGGTGGACCAGCCGCGCATCTACTACGGCGAGCAGGGGACCACCTATGCGATCGTCGGGCAGACCGACAAGGCCAAGAACGTCGAGTTCGACCGTCCCCAGCCCACGGACAGCAACGCCGAACAGCGCTACACGTACGAAGGCAAGGGCGGCGTCGCGCTCGACTCGTTCTTCCGGCGGCTGGTCTTCGCGATCAAGAACACCGAGAGCAACTTCCTGCTCTCCGACGCGGTCAACGACGACTCGCGCGTGATGTACGTGCGGGATCCCCGCACGCGAGTGGAGAAGGTGGCGCCCTTCCTGACCATAGACGGTGACCCGTATCCGGCCGTTGTGGGCGGGCGCATCCAGTGGATCCTGGACGGGTACACGACCGCGGCGACGTACCCGTACGCGCAGCGGATCAACCTGCAGGAGGAGACGCAGGACGAGCTCACCAACCGGGGCACGTTCGCGCTCGCCCGGGACAACGTGAACTACATGCGCAACTCGGTGAAGGCGACCGTCGACGCGTACGACGGCACGGTCACCCTCTACGAGTTCGACGACAAGGATCCCGTCCTCAAGGCGTGGAACCAGGCGTTCGGCGGGCACCTCATCAAGCCGAAGTCGCAGATCCCCGCCGAACTCGAGGCGCACTTCCGCTACCCGGCCGACCTGTTCAAGGTGCAGCGCAACCTGCTCACCCGGTTCCACGTCACCGACCCCGCCGACTTCTTCACCGGCAACGACTTCTGGGCGGTGCCGAACACGCCGGACGGCTCGGATCCGCGGAAGCAGCCGCCGTTCTATCTGAACGTCCAGCTGCCCGGGCAGGACAAAGCCCAGTTCCAGCTGACCTCCGCGCTGACGCCCAGCAAGCGGGAGAACCTGGCGGCGATCATCTCCGGCTCGTACGTCGACGGCAAACCCCGCCTCGAGGCGCTCGAGCTGCCGGACGAGACCGCCATCCCGGGCCCCGCGCAGGTCCATCAACAGATGACCAGCAACGGCACCGTCCGCCCGGAGCTCAACCTGTTGCAGACGAACAACCAGGCCCAGGTCCTGTTCGGCAACCTGATCTCCCTGCCCGTCGGCGACGGCATGCTCTACGTCGAACCCGTGTATGTGAAGAGCGGCCAGCAGACCAACGCCGCACCGCTGCTGCAGAAGGTGCTGATGTCGTACGGCGACGGCGGCAGATACGCGGTGCTGGCCAACAACCTCGACGAAGGCCTGAAGGCGCTCGTGGCGCAGGGCAAGAACCAGCCCACCAACAACACACCGGGCAACACCGGCAACGAACCGCCATCGGGTGGAACGCCGGTGCTGACCGGGCAGCTCGCGCAGGCGGCCGCAGCGTTGGACAAGGCCATCGCCGATGTGAAGTCGGCTCAGCAGTCGGGCGACTTCGCCAGGTACGGGCAGGCGCTGCAGGCGTTGGACACGGCGATGAACAACTTCCAGAACGCGCAGAAGGCGGCGGCCGGCACCAACGGGCCGTCAGCCGGGCCGTCAGCACCGCCGTCGACGCCGGCTTCGGCCCCACCGGCATCCGGGCCGGCACCGACACCGAGCGGGGGCTGACGCCCTCCCCCGCGCCCAGCGGCCCACCGGATTGCCGGTGGGCCGCCGGCACATGTGGGGCACGTTACGGGGGGTCGTTTTGCAGGCGACGAGGCGCCGCGATAGAGTTGAGAAACCGACGCGGGGTGGAGCAGCTCGGTAGCTCGCTGGGCTCATAACCCAGAGGTCGCAGGTTCAAATCCTGTCCCCGCTACTAGCTTTATCGCATGATCAGAACGCGGTTCCCCAGTTCAGGGGAGCCGCGTTTTTGGTTTTCCGCCCTCCGCGTCGGTCATACTTTCGGACATACCGGCGTGTACGAAAGTATGAGTGACACTTCTGCTCCGTGATCCGTCTGCTTTACATGCGATCAAGGAACACACCGGTACGCCAGGGAGCCGACTGTGGCCAGCACCATGACCCAGCTGTTCCGCACGTACTGGCCCACGGTGGTGGGATATCTGACCCGGCGCACCGGCGACCGCTCGCTCGCCGAGGAATTGGCACAGGAGACCTTCGCCCGCGCCACGGCGGCGTTTCTGGGTTGGCAGGGCGGGTCACCGGTCGGCTGGCTGCTGGCGATCGCCCGCAACGTGCTGACGGACCACTACCGCAAAACGCGGCGGCTGGTGCCGATCGAGGACTCGCTGCTGCCGGCGGAGGAGTTTCAGGATGCCGGGGTCGAGGTCCGCGATCTGTTGTCCCGGCTGCCGCCGAACAGCCGCAGGCTGCTGGAACTGGTGTACCTGGACGGCTTCAGCCAGGCCGAGGTAGCGGCGATGACCGGACGCAGCCCGGTTGCGGTGCGTACCGCGGTGTACCGGGCGCGGGAATCGTTGCGGGCGTTGCTGGTCAGCGAGGAACGCGATGAACGCGACACCACCCGGCGACGATGAACCCCGCCTCCCGGCAGCGGCCGACATCGAGGACATCGACTTGACGGTGCCCGACTTCACCGGGGCCGACGAGGCAGCCGTGCATCGGGCCGTACGACGCGGCGTGCTGCGCGCCGGCTTCGCCGCCGCCTCCTGGCTCGTGCTCGTCGCGGTGGTGGCCCTCATCGCCCTCACCGTGGTCAACAACGCACGCGTCAAGGACCTCGCGGCGGTCGGTCACCGGGCCATCCTGGTAGCCCATCCCGAGTACGCGTTCCATGGCATGAGCTGCTGCGGCGGGCTCACCGACATGGAGGTCACGGTGGAGGGCACCGTACGCGGAGAGGTCGACGGCTCGGGCAGCGTCACCGGCACGCTGCGCAAGTCCATGACCGGCGCGCTGGATCTCCAGCTCCCCGACGCGGCCACCACCCCCATCGGCAGGGCGCTGGATCGCAGCCCGGCCGGTAAGGCGGAGACCTCGGCATTTCTCGACCGGCTGCCTCCCGGTGTCGCGGCGTCCGCGATCCTCGAGTTCACCACGCCGTTGGACCGGGCGGCGTTCGGCGCCTTCCTGGCGGCCAACCCGCCGGAGACTCCCCTCAGCACCGCGTTCCTGACGGCACCGCATTCCACGGAGCCGTTGGTGACCTGGGACGGGGTCCGCGACCTGGACGGCTACGTGACCTGGGCGCGCGGGCTGCACGGCGACGACGACGAGATGTTGACGTCGTTGGGCCTGCCTCGGTCCGCCGCCTTGCAGGCCCTTGCTCGCGATCCTCGCGTCCACGCCGTCGTGCTGGACCGGGCCACGCCGGCGCAGCTGCGTAGTTGGCTGGCCAACCCGACCGTAGGAAGCGTCACCCTCGCCGACATCGGCTTCGACGCTGACCTCGTATTGCCTCGCTAGCCTGCCCCTTGCCTGGCTAGCCCGGCCCTTGCTTCGTTAGCCCGCCCCTGTCAATCCGCCCGCATTTCGAAAGGGTTCCCGTGAAATCTGCTTCCCGTCACCGGCCGTCCACTGCCCCCATCGCGCTCCTGACCGCCGCCGGACTGATCTTTCTCAGCCTGACCCTTGTCATCCCGACCTCGGACGAAACTGTCAGCTCCGCCGACCAGTCGGTGGTCAGTCACACCGACGCGGGACCCACCGCGCTGGCCATCGTGCTGCTCTGCGGCGCGGTGCTGAGCTTCGCGGGGGCGGGGTGGAAGACCTACCGCCGGATTCGGCACCGGTGATCCGCGGAGCCCGACGTGCGTTTCCTGTGCACGGGCGCGGGCTAATGCACGAGCCGCGGCCTTAGGCGCGCGGCGCGGCCCAGGATGGCGTGCGGCCGGTCGCGGGGCGTCCGGCGGAGAAGCGGGACGAGCCGCTGTTCTTGACGGCGCGACGAGTTGCCGGCGCGACCGGAGGCGTCACCCGTGAGGGTGAAACCGGGACCGGCTCCTCGGCCGGCGGCGCGAGCCGAGCGACTGGCGGAAGCTGCGGACCCACACCTGCCGAGGCCGCCACCACCGGCAGGTGTGGGTCGGGTGCCGGCCGCACCGCGGGTACGCCGTCCTCCGGGCCCTCGGGCCGGGCGGGCGGCATCGTCCGGCCGCGCCGGAGCAGGGTGAGGCTCAGGACTATGCCCGCTGCCACCAGGAGGGCCGCCACGATCGTCAGCACCATGGAGCCACGACCTTTCTCTGCTGTCCCACGCGGAGCGCCACGGTCCAGAAGGCACCCTGCGAAGGCGAGAACGTGCGGCAGCGGGTGGCGGCCCGAGCCATTGGTTATCCAGCCAATGACGCTAGCAGTAGGTGGCCCTTCAACCAATCGTCCGGTGTGCCGTTCCCCCGCCTATGCTTTGAAGATGAACTTCGGCGGCTACCTCAGGGGGGCGATCCACGCCGCGGGGTTTCCGACACCGACGCATTTCGCCCGGGCTGTGGGCACGGATCCGTCCGTTGTGCTGCGGTGGCTCAGCGGTGAGCAGCGCCCCACCATTCGGTCCATCGAGCGGATCGCGCCCGTGCTCGGCCGGAGCATCAACGAGCTGGTGCTGGCTGCGTACCCGGATCGGCTTGGAGCGGAAAAGGCGCCGGAGCCGGCGGCGCATCCGTTGGTGCAGGAGCTGGGACGGATCCTCGCCGATGACTCGCCGATCCCGGCGGCCGACCGCGAGGCGCTCGAGACGGTGCTCGACCGGATGATCGATCCATACCGGAAGGTGCTGCGCCGCCGCCGCTCCGCGTGACCGCAAGCCGCCGATCCCTGCCGTCTCGCGTGACAGTAATTCGCGTCACGGGCCGGATGTCCGTAATCTCGGCACATGACTGCGCGGGCCGGAGTTGAACGCGTACCAGCTGTGAACGGACTACACCTCCAGATGAGCAGGCTGCTCGTCTGCTGCCTCATCGTCGCGATTGCCGCCACGGGGGCATTGGTCATCACGTCCATCGTGGCCTTCCCGGAACGTCCCGGGCCGCCGCCGGGCAACCCGGGTATCCCTCCGGGGCCGCCTCCGAATGTCCAGGCGGTCGCGGTGATTGTGCTCGTCACCGGCGTCTTCGTACTGTCCTGGCTCGCCGTTCTGGTCGCCTTCGCCCGTGACCAGATCCTTCGGCGCCTCGGCGAAGGGGGAGACCCCGAAAGGATGAGGGAGCTCCTCACCGAGGTACGCGCCGAACTGGCGACCGATCGGGAGCGGGAGTGGCAGATGATCGCCGAGCGCCTCGCCGAGTACGGCGAGCAGCGGGAAACCGACGGTTATCTCAACGGCATGCGGATGGGCGCGGGTGGCCAATCGGCAGAGGAGAATGTGCGCTCGCTGCGCCGCCCGCCGACGCCGCGCTGACCCGTCGGATGACCGACAGTTCTACCCTTCCGGTCCGGCAGAACCTCGCCGAGGGCGAAAGGCGGCCTCGTGAATGGCGCGGACCGCGGAGCACGCCGCGGTGTGATCGATTCGTAGACGACCCGTCGACCTGCCGCCCGGGATTCAGGCCACGTTGACGAGGAAGACGACCGGGCGGTGGCTCGGGAAGTACAACTGCCCGCGCTCGTCGACCATCTTCCAGCTGACCCAGCACTGACCCGGTCGATTTGTCGTCGTGACGCGGACGCTGATCATTACCTGCTCGCCGGGCAACGTGTCGCCGATCGCTGCCCGTTCGGGTACCTGGCAACTGTCGTCCGGCCCGGACGGGTGCTCCGGCACCAGCCACCGGCCGTGCCAAGCTACCGACCCGGTGTTGGCGAGCGCCCACACCTTGACGAAGGTTGAGTCGGTCTTGACCACGGTGCCGTCGGGGATGGTCACGTCGGCCACGAACATGCTGGCGTCACCCGGGATCCGCGGCTCGGACCGGTCGGCGCCGGTGGCCGGCGCGGACGCCGAGACGGCCGGAGACGCCGTCGCCGCCTGACCGCGACGGTGCAGCACGATCGCGCCGACGCTCAGGATGGCGGCCGCGGTGAGCAGCACGACCGCGGCCGCGCCGGCGAACGCGCGAAGCCGGGTCCGGCTCGGTTCCCCGCCCACGATCGTTGTCCCGCTCTCGGTGTCGGTCGACCGTGACCGACCGACGGTCACCGTCGGGCCGCTCGTCGCGGTGACGTCCGGCGTCTCGGGGGCGGGCGTGTCGCCGCGTTGCGCGTCTTTCCACTTGATCCGCCATGCGGCCTCGTCGCCGTCGCAGGCGCGAACGAACTCGCGGGTCGTCTCCCACGACGGGAAGCGCAGGCCCGCCGCCGCCTCGTACAGCGTCGTGTGCGAGATCCGTCCCGACCGTGCCGCCATCGCACGGAATGACGGATCGCCCACCGAATCGCGCAACGCCCGCAGCTGTTCGGCGAACTGTTGCGCGACTGTCCGAGACCGCGACCCGTCGACGGCTCCGACCTCGTGATCCATCCATAACTCCATGTCAGAGGCGTCAGAAGGTGTTGTTCGAACGCGTCAGAGGCTACCGAACGGGGGCTGAGCTGCAGCAGCGTGGTGGGTACACCGCCGCCGATCGTCACGGCACCCGCGGCGATCGAAGGGATCGACCATGAGACAACTCGCCCGCCACAGGCGTTCGTGTCCCCGCAGTCGGGCGTCCTGCGTGGAAGGCCGGCGCGGCCCGATACGACCGCCGTAGTAGCGATCTTCGTGGCCCCAGGGCCGTACAGCGACGTGCGTCAGATCGGTACCGGCTGGAACAACTTCAGCGACCTCGTCTGATCCCCGTACGCCTCTGGACTGGGCGACCTCAGCGCGCACGGGGACGCTGAGGTCGCCCAGCCAGGCTGAACGAGCCCTACGGCCCAGCGCACACACGGAACCGGAGACGCAAATCGGGGCCTCTCGATATTCGAGAGGCCCCGATCTGACCTAGTAGCGGGGACAGGATTTGAACCTGCGACCTCTGGGTTATGAGCCCAGCGAGCTACCGAGCTGCTCCACCCCGCGTCGGTTCGGCAACGTTAGCACGGTCGCCCCGAGCCCCGTCGGGCGGAGTGTTTCTCCTCACCGGCGGAAGCGGGCCACCGTCTCCTGGATCGCCGGGCCTGTCGCCGAGGAGGCCTGGGCCCACGACTCGAACTCGACGCTCGTGGCGAGGTCGGACGTCGTCGCCATGCGTACCGATGTCTTGATGTCGCGGGCCAGGGTCGGGTCCAGGGCCGCCCAGCGTCCGGCTCGTTCGTGGGCCGCTGCCAGCGGGTCTTCCGCCAGGGTGCCGGCCAGGCCGAGGCGGACCGCTTCCGGGCCGTCCACGCTGCCGCCGTCGAGCAGGAGTTGCATCGCCCGCTCCGGGCCGAGGGTGCGGGTGAGGAACCACGTGCAGCCGCCGCCTGGGTGCAGGCCGATCTTCGTGAACGAGGCGATGAGTTGCGCCTGCGGGCCGACGATGCGGGTGTCGCAGGCCATCGCCAGGTTGAGGCCCGCGCCGACCGCCGGGCCCTGGATCGCGGCGATGGTCGGGATCGGCAGGGAGAGGACGCGCAGGAAGCTGTCGTAGATCTCGTGCAGGTCCGCGCGGATGTCGGCGACCGAGCGGCCGGTGCGGTTGAACATGGCCGGGAGGTCCGCTCCCGCGCAGAAGGCCGGGCCGGCGCCGGCGATGACCAGGGTGCGGGCGTCCCGGTCGGCGGCGATCTCGGTGATCGCCGCGATCAGGCCGTCGCGGACTTCCGGGTCGATCGCGTTGCGGCGGTCCGGGTCGTTGAGCGTGATCGTCCAGCGGCCGTCTTCAGTACGGTCGCGAAGCACCTTGGTCACCGGCAGAGAGGGCATGGAGAACATGATCGCGCACCCGGAAAACACTGCGGCCCCCGGCGGGGGGAGCCGGGGGCCGCAGCGGTGGGAAGGTGGTCAGCAGTACGTGACGCCGCTGCCGTTGCCCCACTTGCAGGAGTCGATCGACTTGCCGGTGTTGGTCCGCAGGTACGCGGTGTCGCCGCCGTTGTTCCACACGTAGCTGGTGCGGCTCCAGTAGCGGTGCTTCGAGTCCGGCTGCCCGTTGGTGCCCTTGCCGGTGTGGACGTACATGTACTTGGCTGCGCCCAGCTTGTAGTCGCTGGAGAAGGTGTAGACGTGTCCGGCCAGGTCACGCACGGTCCAGCCCTTGAGGTTGATCGTCCGCGACGTCTTGTTGGTCAGGCGGACCCACTCGTTGTTGAGGCTGGTGTTGCTGCCGGTGTCCGTACCCGGGGAGTTGTACTGGATCTTGCTGAACTGGATGTCACCGGCCGCGACCGACGGGGTGGTCGGCGTGGGGGTCGTGCCGCCGCCGCTGCCCGCGCCGCTGCCGACGTTGATCTCGACGGTCTCGGTCTGGCCCTTGAGCAGGTTGTTCTCCGGGTCGCCGTCGATCACCGCGCGGTAGGACTTCGTGCCCGAGCCCTGGCCGGACAGGGTGGTGGAGAAGATGGAGGCGTCCCCGACGGTGTTGCCGGTGGCCACGTCGCTCCACACGCCGCTCGCGCCGCGCTGGATGTGCACGCGGAGGCCCGGCTGGGTGGGGTTGGCCGAGACATTGACGTGGACCGTGCCGTCGCTGGCGGTCATCGTCATCGTCGGCACGATGCCCATCGCGACCGCGATGTGCTTCGACTCGGCGCCACCGGCCGTCACGTAGAACAGGAAGCCGGAGTCCACGATCCGGTTCAGCGACCAATTGCCGGAGCTGTTCGCGGTGGTCGTGATGGTGCCACCGGTCGCGTAGTCGGGCGACGGGTAGAAGTCGTTCCAGACGTACGCCGACTCGTAGAGCGCGACGGTGGCGCCCGCGGGGGCGGTCCCGGTGAGGGTGATGGGTCCGTATCCCTGGCGGCTCGCCGGCGCCGAGATGGTGGGCGCGTCGGCGGCGGCCGCCGGGGCGGCGAGGCCGAGGGCGGCGGCGCAGCCGAGGGCGGCGAACAGGGCCGTCTTGCGTGCACGCATCAGCGAGAGTCTCCTTGAGCGTCGAGGGCGGTCATCGCAGCTTAGGGATCATGACTATCCGTAGTCACCCGTCCTGTCGGTCCTGGTTATCAGCCGGTTGGCTGAGCGCGGTGGCGACGTCGAGTCACCTTCGTCATCAGGGTCGGTGACGCCACGTAACGGGAAAAAGCCGCGGATCGGGCGGCACTAGGGTAGGCGCATGACCGATTTGGTGCTGCGGGCCGACTGCGCACGGTGCGCCGGGCTCTGCTGCGTCGCGCCGGCCTTCGCCAAGTCGTCCGACTTCGCCATCGACAAGCCCGCCGGGCGGGCCTGCCCCAACCTTCGCGACGACTTCCGCTGCGGCATCCACGAGCGGCTGCCGGAGAAGGGCTTCCCGGGCTGCGTCGTCTTCGACTGCTTCGGAGCCGGGCAACAGGTGAGCCAGGTCACCTTCGGCGGCCGCGACTGGCGGAGCACGCCCGGCATCGCCGGGCGGATGTTCGCGGTGCTCCCGGTGATGCGTCAGATCCACGAACTTCTCTGGTACGTGACTCAGGCGCTGGATCTGGCGGCGGCGCACCGGCTGCACCCGAGACTGCGGGCGGCGCGGGACGAGACGATCGCGCTCACCACCGGTACGCCCGACGACCTGCTCGCGCTCGACCTGGACGCGTACCGGAGGAAGGTGAACCCGCTGCTGCAGAAGGCGAGCGAACTGGCCCGTGCCGGGGCCGGGCCGCGGCGCGCCGACCATCGGGGAGCCAACCTGATCGGGCGGCGGATGCGGGGCGCGAACCTGCGCGGCGCCAGCCTGCGCGGCGCCGTGTTGATCGGCGCCGACCTGCGGGACGCCGATCTGCGGACGGCCGACTTCACGGGTGCCGACCTGCGCGGTACGGATCTGCGGGGGGCGGACCTCAGCGGTGCGCTGTTCCTGACCGAGTCCCAGGTGCGGGCGGCGGTGACCGACGGGGCCACGCGCCTGCCCGCGGAGAAGGCGGGGGACCGGCGGTAAGCGTCGAGCGCCGGCCGCGACGTGTCCGGTGTCGACGCCCGCCGGCCGGCAGGAGGATGGTTCCGACCCCGATCGGCCCGCCGGCGCTCAGTGGTGGCGGTTGCCGCGGGTGGTGGTGCCGATCTCCTGGTCCGGGCGGCGCGTCCCGTTCTTGCCCTTGGCGGAGTTGGCCGCGAAGCGGGCGGCGGCGCGCCGGACCCGCTCGGCGCGGGCGGTGAGGTCCGTCGTCGGCTGGTCGGAGCGGTCCACGGCGGACTCCGGCTCCCCGGCGACCAGGTGCGCCACCCGGGATGCGAGATCGGCGGCGCGGGAGGCCAGGTCGGGCTCGGCGAGCTGGGTGGCCTCCTCGGCCGCGGCGGCCTGAAGGGCCCGCGCCTCGTCGGCGGCCATCCCCGGCCGGTAGCCCGGCAGCCGCCCGCTCCCGCCGCTGGCCGGCTCGGGTCCGGGAAGGGTGGCACGACCCGCCACGGGGGTGTCGTGCGCGGCGAGATCCGACCGCCAGGCGGCGACCTCCGCGTGGCCCGCACGCTGCACCGGACGCCACCCAGCAGGCTCGGCGGCGCGTTCGGCCCGAGAAACGGCGGGCTCGGGGCCGGCCGGCGAGGGCTGAGGGGCGGCGGACGAGGGCAGGGGGTCGGCGGGGGCCTGGCGGGGGACCGGGAGGGCGCCCAGCAGCGACACCGTCTGGCCCTCGCCGCCCTGGTAGTTGCTGAACTCCGGCCCGATCAGCAGCCGGGACAGCATCCGCGCCTGCGGCGTCGCCAGGCCCAGCTTGTCCGCGTTGTCCACCCGGAAGCGGGCGATCGCGTGGCGGAGGATGTTCGCGAGCCGGTCCGCGTCGCCCACCTCGGCCAGGTCGCCGCCGGCGAGCACGAGCGCCGGGAACGATCCGTCGGCGCCGCCGCAGACCAGCTGGATCTGGGTGGCGGACGCGGCCCGGCCCGGCGTACGGGTGCCCGGCTGCACCCGGATGTGCTGCGGATACAGCCAGCGCAGCTCGCCCGAGGTGATCTCCAGGTCGTCCGGGGATTCCGAGGACGTGTACGCGTACCCGAGGCGGCGGTCCGTGACGAGCACCTCGGTGGCTTCGGGGAGCGTCCAGCGGGGGAAGGAGGCGGCGCGGTCGAACGCGTACTCGGCGACGGCGCAGCGGCCTCGCCACAGGGCCCGTTCCCCACCCTGGAGCGGACCGAAGGCATCGGGCAGCGGCTGCGGGTGCTGGTCCAGCATTCCTCGATTAGATCCGGATACGGAATGCCGAGACAAGTCGTTGCACTGTCAAATTTTCGCATGGCGACACGACGGCACGAGCGTGCTGAATCGGTTGAACCTTCGGTCCACGCGAGCCGTACTCGTGTCTAGGTCTTCGTGCTGAACAGTCCCTCGGGCGGCGCCGGGGATGCGACGGCGTCCGCATCGGTGACGGCGGCGCGACCGCCGGTGAAGCGGTCCAGATCCGTCTCCACGCGGCCCGGGAACCAGTCGCCGGCCGCCCGCCGGGTCAGCTCCGCCACCGGCAGCGGCGTACGCCCGGCGACGACGACGAGGTTGCCGAAGCGGCGGCCGCGGAGCACGGCGGCGTCCGCCACGAGGCAGGCCTGCGGCAGCACCTCGCGGATCGTGGCGACCTGGGTACGCGCGTGGTTCAGCGGCGGCCCGTCCGCCACGTTGGCGACGAGCCACCCGCCGGGGGCCAGGACCCGCGCCGCCTCGCGGATGAACTCCACCGACGCCAGGTGTGCGGGCGTGCGCGCGCCCGCGAACACGTCGACGATCACCAGGTCGTACCCGGCGTCGCGCATGCCCGTGACGGCCTCGCGCGCGTCTGCCACCCGTACCCGGAGCTTTGCTTTGGTGTCCCAAGGGAGTGCCGTGCGGATCAGGTCGACCAGCGGTCCGTCGATCTCCACCACCCGCTGCGGCGATCCCGGCCGGGTCGCCGCGACGTAGCGGGGCAGCGTCAGCGCCCCGCCGCCCAGGTGCAGGACCCGCAGCGGCGCTCCCGGCGGCGCGAGCAAGTCGATCGCCGCCGCCATCCGCCGGATGTACTCGAACTCGAGGTGCGTCGGGTCGCCCAGGTCGACGTGCGACTGCGGCGCGCCGTCCAGCAGCAGGGTCCACCCGGTCGGGCGGTCGGGGTCGGGCACCAGCTCGGCGACCCCGGAGCCGACCGTCTCGACGCGTCGCTCGCCTCGCCTGCGCTGTGCCACGGCTGCACAGTACGTCGGTTGCGGTTCGGGAGCACGGGACCGGTAACCCGATAAAGATCCGACCGGCGGCCGACGACGATGACGTGACGGCACCCTCGGACTTCCTGCCCGGCGACCCGTTGCTGCACCTGTTGCGCCGCGCCACGTACGGTCCGACCCCGGCCTCGACCGCCGAGATCCACCGCCTCGGGGCGAAGGCGTGGCTCGAGCGGCAGCTGAAGCCGGTCGCGATCGGCGACAAGCTCGCCGACGGCATGGTCGCCCGCCTTCCGTTGAGCGGCCTGACCATCGACAGCGTGCGCGCGCGGGCCCGCGCCGGCTCCTTGCCCATGTACGGCTGGGAGGCCATGTTCGAGGTGGCCGCCGCCACCCTCTCGCGGGCGATCTGGAGCGAGCGCCAGCTGTACGAGATGATGGTCGCCTTCTGGTCCAACCACCTGCACATCGCCTGCCCGGCCGGCGAGGTCTGGGACAACCGCCCCGACTACGACCGCAGGGTCATCCGCGCGCACGCGCTGGGCCGCTTCGCCGACCTGCTCAAGGCCAGTGCGCGCCACCCCGCGATGCTCATGTACCTGGACAACCGCTTCTCCACCCGCGAGGCGCCGAACGAGAACTACGGCCGTGAGCTGCTCGAACTGCACACCGTCGGGCTCGGCTACACGGAGTCGGACGTGAAGAACGCCGCCCGGCTGCTCACCGGCCTCACCGCCAGCTGGGAAACCGGCCGCTACGTCTACGACGCCGGGCGCCACGCCACCGGCGCGGTCAAGGTGCTCGGCTTCCGGCATGCGAACAAGACCGCGAGCGGGGGCCAGGCGGCGGCCCTGGCCATGCTCGACTACCTGGCCCTGCATCCCCGCACCGCGAAGCGGATCGCCACCAAGCTGTGCGTACGGTTCGTCGCCGACGTGCCGCCGGCCTCGCTGGTCACCAAGCTGACGAAGGTCTACCTGGACAACAAGAGCGCCATCGTGCCGGTGCTGCGGGCGCTGTTCACCTCGGCCGAGTTCGCCGCCTCGGTCGGCGCCAAGACGCGGACACCGTACGAGGACGTCGTCGCCACCGTGCGCACCCTCGGGTACGGGCCCGAGGCGTCCGGGACGAAGAGCCTCATGGCGCTCTACTGGACCATCGACGCGGCCGGGAACGCGCCGTTGGCCTGGGGACCACCGAACGGCTATCCGGACGTGGCGACCGCCTGGGCCTCGCCGTCGACGCAGGTGACCCGGTGGAACGCCCACCTGAACATCACCGGGGGGTGGTGGCCGACCACGCTGCAACGGCCGGAGTCGCTGCTGAAGGAGCTCGTGGGCAGCACCCTGCCGGCCACGTACGGCGCCCTGATCGACGCCCTGGCGACCCGGCTGGTCGGGCGCACCCTCGCACCCCAGCACACCGCCGCGCTCGCCGCGTTCTACGGCAAGACCCCCGCCAGCCCGCTCAAGGCCACCGACGGCGTGACGGGATGGCTGTTCCCGTACCTGGTGGCGTTGGTGCTCGACTCTCCCTACTTCGCGCTGAGGTGACCGTGATGGCTGACCAGGACTGCGGCTGCACGATCAGCCGGCGCACGCTGCTCGGGGCCGGCGCGGCGGGAGTGTTCGCGGGCCTCGCCGGCGAGCTGCTGTCGACCCAGCTCGCCTACGCGTCGCCGGGCTATCAGGGCGACGTGTTCGTGCTGTTGTCGCTGCGCGGCGGCTTCGACGGGCTTTCCGCCGTCGTGCCGCACGGTGACCCCGCGTACTACAAGGCCCGTCCCGGCATCGCCGTGCCCAAGGCGCGGCTCATCGGCGGTGACGCGGCCTTCGGGCTGAACCCCGCGCTTGCGCCGCTGCTGCCGTTCTGGAAGAGCGGAAAGCTGGCGGCGGTCCAGGCCGTGGGCCAGCCGGCGCCGAACCGGTCGCACTTCTCCGCGATGGAGGAGCTGGAGCGGGCCGCGCCGGGCACCACCCTGCGGACCGGCTGGCTCGACCGGATGGTGGGCGGGCTCGGCGCGAGCGGTGCCTTCGACGCCGTCTCGGTCGGCAGTGCGATGCCGGCCCGGGTGCTCGTCGGACCCGCGCCGGACCTCGACCTCAAGTCCGTCGACAAGTTCGTGCTCTCCGGGGAGTCCACGAACCGTCCGATGGCGCAGACCATCGCGGCGCTCTATGCCGACGCGCCGGACGCTCTCGCCCGTACGGCGGCGACGGCCACCTCCGCGCTGGCGACCGCCGGGCAGTTGCAGGCCGCCGGGTACACGCCGGCGAACGGCGCCGCGTACCCGGACACAGAGCTCGGCAGGGCGCTGCGCGACGTGGCCCGCCTGGTGAAGTCGGACGTCGGACTGATGAGCGCCTGCGTCGACTACGGCGAGTGGGACATGCACGAGAACCTGGGCACGGCGACGTCCGGCAAGCGGATGTACGACCACCTCGCGGAGCTCGCCCACGCTCTCGCCGCGTTCGCCACCGACCTGGGCCCGGCCGGCATGGGCCGGGTCACGCTGATCACGGTCAGCGAGTTCGGCCGCCGCGTTGCCCAGAACGGCTCGGGCGGGCTGGACCACGGCTACGGCAATGCCATGTTCGTGCTCGGCGGCGGAGTCAAGGGCGGCAAGGTGTACGGGCGCTGGCCGGGGCTGTCGGCGAGCCGGCTCGTCGCCGGCGACCTGGCCGTCACCACCGACTACCGGGCCGTCATCGGGGAGATCCTCCGGGCCCGCTGCGGCGTGTCCGACGTCGCCCGCGTCTTTCCTGGTGTGAAGCCGTCCACGCTCGGCCTGGTGCGCGCCAACTAGCCGCGGAGCAGGGCGAAGCGGGCCCTCGTCACGCCGTCGCCCTGATGGATCGCCAGCGAGTCGCAGAGCTGCTGGACCAGCCACAGGCCCATGCCGCCGACCTCGCCCGGGCGGGGCGGCAGGTATCCGGCCAGCGGTCCCGGACCCGGCGTGCCATCGTCGCTCACCTCGCCCACCACGGCGTCGGCGGTCACCCAGATGCGCAGCTCACGGTGGCTGCCGCCGTGCCGGATGCCGTTCGTGGCTATCTCGCTGATCGCGAGCACCAGCGTCTGCACCCGGTCGGGCGGCAGCCATTCGCCGGCCGCGGCCGCCTCCCGGATCCGGGCCCGCAGCCCGGCCACGGCGTCGTCGATCGGCGCCGCCAGGACCGGCTCGCCGGCCACGGGCCAGAACGGCTCCGGCAGCCCGGCCAGGAACACCTCGGGCGACTCGTACGTCGCACTGTCGTGCCAGTCGCCGTCGTGCACCCGCGGATGGGTCCGGATCGCGGCGGTGACCAGGGCGGTCGGCAGGACCCGGCGATCGTACGGACACAGCAGATGCCCGTTCAGCTCCGCCAGGCTCCGGTTCAGCGCCGACTCGAAGCGCAGCCACGGGTCGTACGGGCCGGCGTACGGGATCTGCCCGATGAGCCGCACGAACGGGCTGCCCCCGGCCGCCGCGGCGCGCAGGATCCGGGCCCAGCCGGCGATGGTCCGCACCGGACGGACGTACCACTCCTCGGCCGGCAGGAACCGCACCGAGCCGGCATGGTCGGCGAGGGCGTCGCGCAGCAGGGCGATCCCGCGCGGGCCGGCGGCGACCGCCACCACCTCACCGCGTTCCAGGCCGTCCCGGACGAAGTCGCCGAGGGTGGTCGCGTACGCGGAATCGGCGTCGTAGAGGAACGCCGAGTGGGTGAACACCACCTCGCCACCTCCGAGCACCGCCGATCGACCACCGTAACATTCGGTCCTCGACGGAACCGCCGACCAGGCGCGGAGCACCGCTGCGGGTGAAAGCGGAGCCCGGAAACATGAAAACCCCCTGCACTCGCCGCGGCCCGTTCCACACTGGGCGCGTTCAACGATTGCGGGGGTGAAGAGTGTCGGGTACGGGGACCAGCGCGCTGGCCGAGATCATCGGCGACGGGCCGAGACAGCCGTCCGGACCGCCACCGGCCGGGGACATGACCGCCATCCTCGCCGCCGCGCAGCACCGCGCCGGGCCGCCGCTGAAGATCCGGCGGCACGAGTCCGAGGAGGGGCCGGCGTACTGGCGCTGGGACTGCGCCAACTGCGGCGAGTACGGCGGCGGCCGGCACCACTGGGACGCGGTCAGCCGGGCGATGCGGCACTGCTCGGAACACCCGGAACACCGCTCGTCGCTGCTGCCGCCGGCGCGCTGCCGGGAACGTGACCACCGGCTGTCGGTCCACCCGATGCTGTTCGCGCTCGACGACGATCCGCCGCCCCCGCCGCTCGCCGTCTAGGGCAAGCGGCGGGGCGCCGGATCACTGCTGGGTGTCGCCCTCGCCCGTACGGGCCTGGGCCTGGTCGACGCCCTGGTCGATCTTGTCCGAGTACTTGTTGCCGGTGCGCTGGTCGACCTGGTCGCCGGCCTTCTCGAGGCCCTGGTCCACCTGCTCGTCGTGCTTGTCGGCGAAGTCCTTGGCCTGGTCCATGAAGCCCATGGTGTCGTCCTTCCGTTAGCGAACGCCCATGAGCTTCCCGGCAGCGGCGCGGGGAAACCTCAGGGCCGGGTGTCTCCGTCTCCCGTGCGCTTCTGGGCCTCGTCGACGCCCCGGTCGATGTGCTGGGTGTACTTGTGGTCGGTGCGCTTGTCGACCTCGTCCCCGAGCTTCTCGAGCACCTGGTCGACCTGCTTGTCGTGCTTGTCGGCGAACTCCTTCGCCTTGTCCAGGAAGCTCATCGGGCACCGCCCTTCCTCGCGCTCAGCACCTCGGCGATCCGCGCCATCCGCGGGTCCGCCACGATCTGTTCCAGGCTAGTGCGCAACGGCATTCGCCAGTTCGGGTACTCGTCCGTCGTGCCGGGCAGGTTCGGCTGGTCGAGTTCGCCCAGGACGTCGTAGAGCGCCGCGGTCACGAAGCGGCACGGGGTCCGCGCCAGGAATTCGTGCATCGCGACGACGATCTCCTCAGGCGTGCTCGACGCCGTGACCAGGCCCTCCTCGGTGAGGCGGGCGAGGAGCTGACCGCGGTCCTTCTCCGCGTACGCGCGCTCGTCCTCCACCGGACCGGCCAGCTGGCCCAGCTCGGCGCGTACCCGGACCTGTTCCCCGGCCAGGAAGCCGCCGGCGGTCGGCAGGTCGTGAGTGGAGATGCTGGCCAGCGCGTTGCGGGGATAGCGCGCGGCGGGCAGGTAGCCCTCGTCCGGGTCGTTCTTGTAGTCCCGGGTGAACCACAGCACCGCCGAGCCGAGCATGTTCATCTCTTCCAGCGTCTTGGTCATCACCGGCAGCACCGTGCCCAGGTCCTCGCCGATCACCACTGCTCCCGCCCGGTGCGCCTCCAGGGCGAGGATGCCGAGCATCGCGTCCGGGTCGTAGTGCACGTACGTGCCCTCGTCCGGCCCCATGCCCGGTGGCACCCACCAGAGCCGCCACAGGCCGGCTACGTGGTCCACTCGCAGGCCGCCGGCGTGCCGGAAGATGCGGCGGAGCATGTCGCGGTAGGCCGCGTACCCGGTCTCGATGAGCTGGTCGGGCCGCCACGCGGCCAGGCCCCAGTCCTGCCCGAGCTGGTTGAACGCGTCCGGGGGCGCGCCCGCGTGCACCCCGGCGGCCAGGACGTCCTGCAGCAGCCAGCCGTCGGCGCCGCTCGGATCGATGCCCACGGCGAGGTCGTGCACCACGCCGACCGGCATGCCCTGAGCCCGGGCCGCCTCGTTGGCCGCGTCCAGTTGCTCATTGAGCAGCTGCTGCAACCACACGTGGAAGGCGACGCGGTCACCCTTGCGTGCCGCGCGCACCTCCGCCGTGTCCGGCCGGCGGAACTGCTCGGGCCACTCCTGCCAGTTGGGGCCCTGCTCCTCGGCGAGGGTGCAGAAGACGGCGAAGTCGGTGAGGCCGGGGTCGGCGTCGAGATCCACCTCGCCGGCCGCCGGCCAGAGCAGCTCGAGGGCGGCCCGCTTCGCCGCCCACACCGCGCTGTAGTCGATCAACCCGTTCGGCGTGGGGTCCGGCTTGAGCGCGTCCACCCGCTCCCGCAGGGACGGATCCGCACGCCGGTAGGCATCCGTGTCGGCGACCCGCAGATACAGCGGGTTCGAGAAGCGCCGGCTGGACGGCGAATACGGCGACGACGGTACGGGCACCGTCGGCGTGATCGCGTGCAGCGGGTTGAGCAGGATGAGCCCGGCACCGTGGCTGCCCTCGACGAACGTGCGCAGGTCCCCGAGGTCGCCCATGCCCCAGGACGCGTCCGAGTGCAGCGCGTAGAGCTGGACCATCCAGCCCCAGGTCTCCGGCGGCTCGGGCAGCCGGGGCGGCACCACGACCAGCGTCACCTCCTGCCCGCCGGTACGCAGCCGGTGCCAGCCGAGCGGAAGGTCGTCCGGGATCCCGGTGACCTCCCGCGACGTGCCGTCCTCCAGCAGGACGGTGCCGGAGCCGGGCAGCGGCCGGGCCGCACCGTGCTTGACGACCACGGTTCCGGGCAGGCGTTGCTCGTCGCGCGCGGTTCGGACGGCGGCCAGCTCCCGCCGGATCGACCCGGGCGTCGTCGCGTCGACCCCGAGCAGCCCCAGCACCCCGGTGACCGACTCGGCAGACACGTCGCGGCGCTCGCGATGCCAGTCCTCGTACCAGGTCGCCACCCCGTGCGCCTCCGCCAGTGCGGTCAGCTCAGCGTCCACTCACGCCCCCTCGTCATCGGTGTTTCCGTGCATACCCTGCCCTGAAAGTCCTAGTCCCGGGAGGCGGGTCTTGCGCGGCTCGGCCAGACTTGGGCGCATGTCTTCTGCAGTGAAGTGGTGGGCCCGGCTCAGTGCGGCCGTCACGGGCGCGGTCCTGACCCTCGTGGTGCCGGTGCACGCGTGGGCGGCGAGCAAGGGCGTCGACGGGCTCGCGGTGGAGGCGGCGAAGTATCGCCGCCGGCGCAGCGGCTTCGGCTTCTTCCCGATCGTCGGTGGTCTCTGCTGCCTGGCCGTGGTCGCGGGCATCGTGCTGGCGGTCGTCCTGATTTCCCGGAACCGCAAACGCCGCTGAGCCCGCGCCCCTACCTTCGAAGGGTGGGAATACGGGCGAAAGCGGTCGCGCTGGGCGTGGGTGTCGCGGCGCTGTGCACGGTTCCGCTGGTCATCTCGGTGACCGCGGACGCAGCGCCGGACGTGCTGCTCTCGCGCAACCACCCGGTTCTCGGCTCGAGCGCCAAGGACACGGCGCGCACCGCGATCATGGCCGTCGACGGCGACACCACCACCCGCTGGGCGACTTCGACGCCGGCCGGGACGCAGTGGCTGCGCCTCGACCTCGGCCGGCAGCAGGCGGTCACCCGGGTGCGGCTCGTGTGGGATCCGGCGTACGCGCGGGCGTACCGTCTGCAGCTCTCGCCCGACGGCACCCGCTGGACCGACCTGACCCGGGTGACCGGCGGCGACGGGGGGACCGACGACCTGAAGCGGCTCAGCGGATCGGGGCGCTTCCTGCGCCTGCTGGCCACCCAGCGGGCCTGGGCGTCGGGCTATTCCCTGCGGGAGCTCCAGGTGTACGGGCCGGGCCCGGCGGTCAAGGCGACACCCGTGACGAGCGCGCCGACCGCGGTGCCCGCCGCCGCCGCGGGGCTGACCGACGCGCGCAAGAGGGAACGCGCGTTCGAGCTCGTCTCCAGCGCGGAGAACTCGACGCTCGACTGGCGCCGGCAGTTCGGCTACATCGAGGACATCGGCGACGGGCGCGGTTACACGGCAGGCATCGTCGGCTTCTGCTCCGGCACCTCCGACATGCTGGCGGTGGTCACCGAGTACACCCGGCGCATGCCCGGCAACAAGCTCGCCAAGTACCTCCCGGCCCTGCGCGCCGTGGACGGCTCGGCCTCGCACGCCGGCCTCGATCCGGGCTTCACCGCCGCCTGGAAGGCGGCCGCGGCCGACCCGGTGTTCCAGAAGACGCAGGAGGACGAGCGGGACCGGATGTACTTCGATCCCGCGGTCACGCTGGCGACCTCGGACGGGCTGCGGGCGCTGGGCCAGTTCGCCTACTACGACGCGGCGGTCATGCACGGCATGTCGGGGCTGCGCGAGATCCGGGCGGCGGCGATGCGCGTCGCGAAGACCCCCATGCAGGGCGGCGACGAGACCGCCTGGCTGAACGCCTTCCTCGACGCCCGGGTCGCGGAGATGCGCACCGAAGAGGCCCACAGCGACGTCACCCGCGTCGAGACCGCCCAGCGCGCGTTCCTGCGCGCCGACAACCTCGACCTGAACGCGCCCTTGACCTGGCGCGTCTACGGCGACCGCTTCTCGGTCACCTCCTGACAGCCGGAAGGCCGGCAGCCCTCCGCGGGTCACCGGCCTTCCGTCGGATCAGGCCTTCGCCCACTTCTGGTTGGTGGTGCCGCCGCAGTCCCATAGCTGGAGCTGGGCGCCGTTGGCGCTGTTCCAGTCCTTGACGTCGATGCAGCGGTTGGCCGAGACGTTCACCAGGTCGCCCCCGGCGGAGAGGGTGAATCTCTGCACCGGGTTCCCATTGCAGGTCGCCAGCTGGATCGCGGTGCCGTTGCCGAGCGCGCCGCCGGCCGGGTCCATGCACTTGCCCATCGCGCGGAGCGTGCCGTCACCCTCGAACGACCACTTCTGGGCGGCGGAGTTGTTGCAGTCGTACATCTGGAGCCGGGCCCCGTCCACCGGGTTCGCACCGGGGATGTCGATGCACCGGCCACTGAAGGTCGACTTCAGTGCCGCACCGCTGCCGCCGCCGTCGTTGTTCCACGCCGAGACGCGGACGTAGTCGACGAGCATCGTCTGCGGGAACTGCGTGGTGGCGTCCGGGTAGCCCGGCCAGTATCCGCCGACCGCGACGTTCAGGATCATGAAGAAGTTGTGGTCGAACACCCACTTGTCGCCGCCGAGGTTCGACGGGGTGACGCGGAAGTACTCGGCGCCGTCGAGGTACCAGACGATCAGGTTGGGGGACCAGTCGACCCGGTAGTTGTGGAAGGCGTCGCCGAGTGGGGCGCCGAGGGTGCGGTTGCCACCGATGCCCTCCGCGCCGGAGTAGCCGGGGCCGTGCACGGTGCCGTAGACCGTGTTGGGCGTGTTGCCGACGTTCTCCATGATGTCGATCTCGCCGGTGTTCGGCCAGCTGTTGCCGCCGAGCATCCAGAACGCCGGCCAGATGCCCTGGCCCTTGGGGATCTTGATGCTGGCCTCGAAGCGGCCGTACGTCTGGCTGAACTTGTCCGCGGTCAGGATGCGGCCGGACGTGTACTGGCAGGTGCCGTAGTGACACTGGTAGTTGGCCGGGTTCTCGCGCCGGGCGGTGATCGCCAGGTGACCCTGGCCGTCCTGGCGCACGTTGTTCGTCGAGTTCGTGTAGTACTGCTGCTCGTTGTTGCCGAAGCCGCTGCCGCCGATGTCGAACTTCCACTTGGCGGGGTCGACCGAGGCGCCGGACGCGCCGTTGAACTCATCGGACCAGGTGATGCCGCCGATCGCCGCGGCGGCCGTGTCGTTGCGGGAGACGGCGACCAGGCCGCCCGAGACCGAGACCGCGACTATCGCCGCGGCGAGCAGGATCCTCGCTCTGCGCATGGGGATGTGCCTCCGGGGGAAGAGGTTTGTTAATATTTAAGCAGTGTTTACAAATGCACTGCTACCAGTCAAGAGAGACTGGTTCCGGAACCCCCGGATAACACTTCTTACAGCTTTTTGAACAAGTTCGGCAGCTTGGTCGGCTCCCAGCCGGGCAGCGACGTGTGCGCCTCCAGCACCTGGTAGCGGTCGCCCTTGAACTTGACGACGTCGCCCTTCACGTAGACGGTGAACGCCTTCCACGGCTTCGCCGCCGGCGCGGTGGTGGGCGGGGTCGTCGGCGCCTGGGTCGGCGGCGTGGTGGTCGCCGGCGGGCTGGTCGACTCCTCGGCCGGCGGCGTGGTCCGGTCCTCCGACGGAGGCGTCGTCGGGTCCTCGGACGGCGGGCCGGCCGGGTCCTCCGACGCCGACGATGACGGCGTCGGCGGCGTCGACGGTTCCTCGGCCGCATCCGCGGATTCGACCTTCACCGAGTCCACGGCCATGCGCGCCGGCAGGTCGGCCTCGTCGGCGTCGGTCACCACCAGCGTCAGCACGAGCCGGAACGGCTGAGCGGTCTCGGTGCGCGGGGCCGCCACCTTGCGGACCGTCTCGCCGTCGACCGACAGCGTGATCGACTCCGGCGTCCAGCTCACCTCGTACGTGTGGAAGTCGTCGTCCGTGACCGGGTCCGCCAGCAGGTCGATCGTGCCGGAATCCGGACGTCCCGAGCCGTACAGGGCGAACACCGGCCGCAGGCCGTCGCCCTCGGGAACCCGGACGCGCGCCTCGACCCGGCCCGACTCATGGCGGAACGTGGCACGGCTGACCAGCCGCGCCGAGGTGAGCCCGCTGCGGTCGCCCTCGCGGGCGGTGATCACGAGATTGCCGTCGCCGTCCAGTTGGGCGTTGCGGGTGCTCTCCCGGAAGGTCAGCCCGTTGTCCAGCCGGCCCGTGTTCAGGACCCACTTGCCCGGGTCCACGGTGCTGCCCTCGTCGCCGCGGAAATTATCGGAGAACCGATCGGACGACGACGTCCGGTTGCGGTCCCAGCCCGAGCGGTTCCGCTCGGACGCGTCCGCGGTGTCGTTACGGGTCGGCAGCCAGATGGCGGTGGCCAGACCGGCGGTCGCGACCGCGAGCGTGACGACGATTCGGGGACGCAGCCAGGCGGGCTGCTGCTGCGCGCTGTGTCGCGGCACGGGGGGACCTCCGGGGGCGGTGAGGCTGTTGCGTCAGGAGGACTTAAGAAGATTCCCGCGGAAAGGTCAAGTACTCGTCCGTGAAACTACAAGAACATTCAGATTTTCTCATTCCCTGTACGGCTGGAGATACGTACCGCTGTGCCCTCGGGGCCGGTTTTGATCTCGAATGTGTCGGTGAGCTCCCGGACGAGATAAAGGCCCCAGCCGCCCGGCTCGTCGGGAGCAGGCTTGTCCGGGCGGATCGCCCCCAGGCCCGCGCCGTGGTCGGTGACCTCGCAGATCACGAAGTTCTCGGCACACCACACCGCGACGTGCCCGGTGCCGCCGCCGTGCCGAACGGCGTTCGTCAGCAACTCGTTGACGGCGACGACGAAATCGGCCAGCCGGTCGCCGCCCAGCCCGGATTCACCGGCCCGGGTCGCGACGACATGCCGCAGTGCGGTGACCCGGCTGCGGTCGAACGCCTCGGAGACGAGCAATTCAGCGATGCCTCCGACGGTAAGCGAATCCTGATCATTTCGCTGGGTGAGTAGGGTCAGCCCCATGGCGGAATCGAGCGGGCTGCAGACCCCGCTGTGGCGCGCGATCGCCGTGTACCGCATCGCCGCGCTCGTCTACGTCGCCATCCTGGTGGTCCGCAACGTCGGGGCGTACGAGCGCCCGATGTTCGCCTGGCCGGTGCTCGCCCTCACCGCCGGCTGGACGGTCTTCACCACGTACGCGTACGCCGTACCGGCCCGCCGCAAGGCGCCGCTGCTCGTCGCCGACCTGCTGGTCACCATGGCCGTGATGGCCTCCAGCGCCTGGATCGTCGGCCCGGAGGCGCTCAAGGACGGCAAACCCACCCTGGCCGTCGCCTGGCACGTCGCCCCGGTCATCGCCTGGGCCGTCGCCGGCGGGCGCCGCTGGGGCATCGTGGCGGCGCTCGCCATGGGTGCCACCGACCTGGCGGTGCGCAACCACTACGACCAGGCCGCCTTCACCGGCACGGTGCTGATGCTGCTGGCCGCCCTGGCCGTCGGCTACCTGGTCGGCATCGCCGAGGTCTCCCAGCGCCGCCTCGAACGGGCCATCCAGCTCGAGGCGGCCACCCGGGAACGCGAACGCCTCGCCCGCGACATCCACGACTCCGTCCTGCAGGTCCTCGCGCTGGTCCAACGCCGCGGCGCGGGCCTCGACGGCGAGGCGGGAGAGATCGCGCGGCTCGCCGGGGAACAGGAGGCGGCGCTGCGCACCCTGGTCACCGGGCGCACCGCCGAACCCGTCGACGAGGGGGCCGACGTCGACCTGATGACGCTGCTGGACCCGTACGCGTCGACCACGGTGTCGGTCGCGGCACCCGCCGGAGCGGTCCGCCTGCCGTCCCGCAGCGCGACCGAGATCGCCGCGGCCGTGGCGGCGGCGCTGGACAACGTGACCCGGCACTGCGCGCCCGACACGAAGGTCTGGGTGCTGGTCGAGGACGAACCCTCGTCGGTGACGGTGAGCGTGCGGGACGACGGGTGCGGCATCGAGCCCGACCGGCTCACCGAGGCGGAGTCCCAGGGCCGCCTCGGGGTCGCCCAGTCGATCCGCGGACGCATCGCGGACCTGGACGGCACGGTCCGCATCACTTCGGCGCCCGGCCAGGGCACCGAGGTCGAACTGACCGTCCCCCGCACGCCGTAGGGGCGCCCGCGGCGCTCACTGCTCGTCGTAGGGTGATCGCGTGGCGATCAGGGTGATGGTGGTGGACGACCACCCGATGTGGCGCGACGGCGTGGCGCGTGACCTGGCGGCGGCCGGCTACGAGGTGGTCGCGACCACCGGCGAGGGTCGGCAGGCGGTCCGCATCGCCGGCGCCGCCCGGCCCGACGTGGTGGTCCTCGACCTCCAACTGCCGGACATCTCCGGCGTGGAAGTCATCAACGGGCTCCTGTCGGCCGTGCCGGGCGTACGGGTGCTGATGCTGTCGGCCAGCGGGGAGCAACAGAGCGTCCTCGACGCGGTGAAGGCGGGGGCGTCCGGTTACCTGCTGAAGTCGGCGGGGCAGGCGGAGTTCCTGGACGCGGTGGGGCGGACCGCGGCGGGGGACACGGTCTTCACGCCGGGGCTCGCGGGGCTGGTCCTGGGCGAGTTCCGGCGGCTCGCGGTCGAGCCCGCGGGAGACGACGGGATGGCGCCGAAGCTGACCGAGCGGGAGACCGAGGTGCTCCGGCTGGTGGCCAAGGGCTTGTCCTACAGGCAGATCGCCGAGCGGCTGGTGCTCAGCCACCGGACCGTGCAGAACCACGTCCAAAACACCCTGGGCAAGCTCCAACTGCACAACCGCGTCGAACTCACCCGCTACGCGATAGAAAAGGGCCTGGACTGAGCCAGGCCCTCCCTCACCTGTAGTTGGGCGCGTTGGTCTGGTGCATGGCGGCTTCCTCGGCCGAGGGGCCGCCGCCGGCCGAGCCCGCGTCGTAGGCGACGCTGTCCGGCTCGTCGTCGGTGCCGTAGCCCTCATCCGGCTCCACGAGGCGGCCCACCGGCCGCGGGGAGTCGTCGTCGAGCTGGCCGTCGTCGTAGAGGGAGACCGGGGAGTTCGGGTCCGAGGTCGGGCTCTCGCCCCAGACGTCCGCGTCCAGGCGGCGCTGCTCCGGGTCGTCGACGGTCTCGTCGTACGGGTCGCGGCGCGGCGGGAGCGGGTCCTCGGCGCCGACGTCGGGCTCCTCCTGGCGCAGGCGGTGGTCGAGCGATTCGCCCTCGCGCTGCTCCTCCGCCGTGTCGCCGAAGCGGTTGGAGCCACCCGGGCCGACGCCGGGAAGCGCCGCCGGGTCGGGGCCGTCGGACCAGCGGGGGCTGTCCACCTCGTCGTACGCGTTCGAATCGTCGTCCGCGGTGTCGGGCAGGCCGGACGCCTCCGGGTCGGAGACCTCGGTCGGGAAGTCGTCGTCTCGCATACCCGCTGCTTACCCCCGGGTGTGGCCGGCCATGCCTGTGCAGGGCACATCGTCGGCCTGCTCGTCGGTGCCGTTCAGAGACGCCCACACGACCTTGCCGTCGGGGACCGCCAGGCTGCCCCAGTTGTTCGCCACCGAGTCGATCAGGAGCAGGCCGCGGCCCCCGTACGAGGTGACCGGCACGGGGTCGCCGGAGAAGCGGGGCAGGTGGGGGGAGCGGTCGCGGACGGCCACGGTCATCCGGCCGCCGTGCAGGCCCAGGAGGACCGTCATCGCCGTACGGGCGTGAGCGATCACGTTGTTGACCATCTCGGTGACGACGATGCATGCCGGGCCGGCCATGTGGGCCAGCTCCCAGCGGGCGCACGCCTCGGTGACCAGCTCCCGGGAGCGCCGGGCCGCGCCCATGACCGGCTCCAGGGCGGCCGTCAGGAAGTGCTCGGGGGCCGGCGCGCCGAGCGCCGCGAACGCCTCGTCGGTGGTGGGCCAGATCGGCAGGCCCGTGTCGTGCCACGGCGTGGTGTCGCCGGTGGCGCAGAGGGCCAGGTGGGCGCAGGGCCAGTCCGAGGTTTCCCGGGCGACGTCCTGCAGCACGGCCACCGCCTCCGGGCGTCCCACGGCCAGGTCGCGGACGTCGACGACGAGCGCCTCCGGCTGTCCGGCGAGAACCTCGAGCAGGGCGGAGCGCACGGCGGGGCCGGAGTCGGCGTCGAGCACCCCGGCCAGCCGGACGACCGGGTAGGCCTGTCCGCCGTCGACCAGGTGTTGGACCTCGCTCGGCATGATCACTCCAATGAGGATAATTCACGACGGTGGGGACTTGGGTGCCTCCACCTCCGCATGTGCAGCTCGAGGTGGGTCGTGAATTACCCTCATGGTGCACAACGCGTACGGCTTTCGCATTCCGCGAGCTCTCGGTACTTTAGGGTGATTTGCGGTATTTGGTGCATAAGCGAAGCATGGTCATGCGCTCGATGTACCCCACGCGCTGCGGCTCATGCACAGATCTCAACGGGCGGCCGGGTGGAGGCGGGTGCGCTCGGCACGCCTGCCGGACGGCGGCCGGGCGGTCGCGTGGTGGTGCTGCGGCTCGGCGTACCTGGTCAAGGCGATCACCGCGGCGAGCGTGACGACGAAGCCGGCCGCGGCCAGCCACTCGCGCCCGGGCTGGATCCGGTCGCCGAGCAGCAGCAGGCCGACGACGGCGGCCGGCACCGCCCCGGCGGCGTCCATCGCGGCGACCGCGGCGGTGGTCGACCCGCGCTGCATCGCCAGGCCGAGCAGGAGCTGACCGACGATGGAATGGGCGATCAGCAGATAGAGCAGCGGGTCGGTGCAGAAACCCCCGACGGACTGCTCGACCGCCAGCGGACGGGCCGCGATCGCCGCCGCCGAGAACGCGATGCCCGCCAGCGAGCCGAGCGCGACGGATCCCATCGCGCCGTGCAGCCGTACCGCGAAGAAGCCGAGCACGGCGATCACCCCGACCGCGACCGCCAGGCCGATCACCCCCGCGGTCCCGAGCTGGCGGGAATGCGCCGGCTGGGCCGACAGAACCAGCGCGGTGATGCCGCCGAGCAGCACCGCGAGCAGCGCCACCTCGGCGACCGGCAGGGTCCACTTCAGCACCACGACGCCGAGGATCGCCGTGACGCCGAGGCCCGCCGCCACGCTCGCCTGCACGAGGAACAACGGCAGGTCCCGGCGCGCCAGGAACGCGAGGACGAAGCCCAGGACCTGACAGAACAGCCCGAGCAGATACGTACGGTGACAGGCGAGTCGCACGAGCAGCTGAGGATCGAAGGTGTGATGGACGCTGGTGCGCGTCGCCGCCATGGACTGGAGCAGGTTCGCCACCCCGTACGCGGCGATCATCGCAGCGAGGAAGAGCCAGCCCGCGGACATCACCTGAGCGAGGATAGACCAGCTTCCGAGGCGTCCGGAGGTCGAACGGCCCGTCAGGCCGCCCGGCCGCGCGCCAGCCGGCCCAGGATCTCCTCGTGCAGGTGGCCGTTCGTGGCGATGGCGCTGCCGTCGCCCGGCGCCCGCTGCCCGGCCAGGTCGGTGAAGGCGCCGCCGGCCTCGGTGACGATCGGGATCAGCGCGGCGACGTCCCACAGCGAAAGCTCGGGCTCGACCATGACGTCCAGCGCGCCCTCGGCCAGCAGCATGTAGCCGTAGAAGTCCCCGTAGGCCCGGCTGCGCCAGGTGGCCCGCATGAGGTCGAGCACGGGCTCGAGGTAGCCGGCCTCCTCCCAGCCGGACAGGCTCGAGTAGCAGAAGCTGGCGTCGCCGAGCTTGCGGACGCCGGAGACCGAGATCCTGGTGGCGGCCCGCTGGTGCTTGCCCGCGTACGCGCCGTGCCCGAGCGCGCCCCACCAGCGGCGGCCCAGCGCCGGGGCGGACACCAGCCCGGCGACCGGCCGCTCGCCATCCATGAGCGCGATGAGCGTGCCCCACACCGGCACGCCGCGGATGAAGTTCTTGGTGCCGTCGATCGGGTCGATCACCCAGTGCCGGTTCCCCGCCCCGGCCGGCGCGGTCGAGCTGCCGAACTCCTCGCCGATGACGCCGTCGCGCGGGCGGGCGCGGGCCAGCGTCGCCCGGATCGCCTGCTCGACGGCGGTGTCGGCGTCCGAGACCGGGGTGAGGTCCGGCTTGGACTCGACGTGCAGGTCGAGGGCCCGGAACCGGGCCGTGGAGATGGAGTCGGCGGTGTCGGCGAGCAGGTGGGCGAGCGCGAGGTCGTCGGCATAAGAAGCCATGCGGGCAAACTAGCCGATCGTCACTGAGGCTGGTCGCGGACGTCCAGCTCGCCGGCGCGGCTGCTGAGAAGCCTCCGGTACGACGCCAGCCGCCGCTGATCGGCCTTGCCCGCCGTGACCCAGGCATCCAGGGCACAGTTGAGGTCGGCCGCTGTGTGGCCGCAGTTGGGCGGGCAATCGACCGTGCCCTCGACGAGGTCGGGGAAGCCGTGCAGCAGGCTCTCGGCGCTCACGTGAGCCAGGCCGAAGCTCCGGATCCCGGGCGTGTCGATGATCCAGCCCGGGTCGCCCTTCTTGCGGACCCGCGGCAGGCGCAGCGCGACCGCGCTGGTCGAGGTGTGCCGGCCCTTGCCCACCGCGCTGACCACGCCGACCGCCCGCAGCGCGTCCGGGACCAGCCGGTTCACCAGCGTGGACTTGCCGACACCCGAGTGCCCGACCATCACGGAGATGCGGTCGGCGAGGTGCTCGCGCAGCTCGGCGAGGTCGCTGTCCGGCTGGACCAGGACGTACGGCAGGTCGAGCTCGGCGTAGTAGTCGAGCACCTGGGCGGGCCCGGCGAGGTCGGCCTTGGTGAGGCACAGCAGCGGCTCGACCCCGGCGTCGTACGCGGCGACCAGGCACCGGTCGATGAAGCCCGTACGCGGCGGCGGGTCGGCCAGCGCGCTCACGATCACCAGCTGATCGGCGTTGGCCACGACGACCCGCTCCAGCCGGCCCTCGGGCGTCGTGTCGTCGTCGTCCGCCGTACGGCGCAGCACCGAGGTGCGCTCGGTGATCCGCACGATGCGGGCCAGCGCACCCGGGTCCCCGGAGACGTCGCCGACCAGCGCGACCCGGTCGCCCACGACGACGGACTTGCGGCCCAGCTCGCGGGCGCGCATCGCCGTGATGATCTCGGCCTCGCTCTCGGCGTCCTCACGCACGCAGCCGTAGCGGCCGCGGTCGACGGTGATCACGAGCGCGTCGATGGCGTCCTCGTGCTTGGGCCGGGTGCGGGTACGCGGGCGCGACGATCTGCCCGGACGGATCCGGACGTCGTCCTCGTCGTACTCCCGTTTGCGCGCCGGCAGCGTCAGCCCCCCGTCACCAGGCCGGCCCAGAGTTCGGGGAACTCGGGCAGGGTCTTGGACGTACACGCTACGTCGGTCAGGGTGATGCCCTCCACGGCGAGGCCGATCACGGCGGCGGCGTGGGCCATGCGGTGGTCCGCGTACGTCTCGAAGGTGGCCGCGCGCAGCGGGCCGGGGGTGATGTCGAGCCCGTCGGGGTGCTCGACGACCCCGGCGCCCACCTTGTCCAGCTCGCGGGCGAGGGCGGCGATGCGGTCGGTCTCGTGGCCGCGAATGTGCGCGACACCGTGCAGCGACGACGGCGAGCCGGCGAGCGCGGCCAGCGCCGCGACGACCGGGGTGAGCTCGCTGACCTCGGACAGGTCGGCGTCGATGCCCTTCAGCCGGCCGGTGCCGCGCACGGTGAGCCCGTCGTCGCCCTGGCTCACGTCGGCGCCGAGCTCGGTGAGCAGGCCGCCGAGCACGCCGACCGGCTGCCAGCTGTCGCGCGGCCAGCCCGCCAGCGTCACCGTGCCGCCGGTGACCACGGCGGCCGCGAAGAACGGCGCCGCGCCGGAGAGGTCGGGCTCGATCTGCCAGCTCTGCCCGCTCAGCGGGCCCGGCTCGACGGTCCAGACGTCGGGGGCGCTGTCGTCGACGACGGCTCCGGCGGCCCGCAGCATGTGCGTGGTCATCCGCAGGTGCGGCGCCGACGGCACGGGCGGCCCGTCGTGGCGCAGCACGAGGCCCTTGGTGCAGCGGGCGGCCGACAACAACAGGCCGGACACGAACTGGCTGGAGCCCGAGGCGTCGATGACCGCCGTGCCGCCCTCGAGCGCGCCGGTGCCGCGCACGACGAGCGGGAGGCCGCCGCTGGGCGAGGCGTCGATGTCGGCGCCGAGGGACCGCAGCGCCTCCACGATCGGGCGCAGGGGGCGGTTGCGGGCGTGCGGGTCGCCGTCGAAGGTGACCGTACCGTCGGCGAGCGCGGCCACCGGCGGCGCGAACCGCATGACGGTGCCGGCCAGGCCCACGTCCACCGTGGCCGGACCGCGCAGGGGCCGTGGCTCGATTGCCCAGGCGTCGGGCCCGGACGTGTCGATCGCCGTACCGAGCGCCCGCAGCCCGTCGGCCATCAGCGTGGTGTCGCGGGCGCGCAACGGCCGCTGGATCCGGGAGGGACCGTCCGCGAGGGCGCTGAGCACCAGGGCGCGCGCCGTCATCGATTTGGAGCCGGGCAGCCGCACGGTGGCGGCCACGGGTCCCTGGGCGAGGGGCGCGGTCCACGGCCGGGCTTCTGCGGTCACGGCACCATTCTGCCGTGCCCTTTCGGGGACTTTGCTTCGGTACGGCCAGACGGGTCAGCGAGCGCATCGGCCCGGGCGTAGGGTCTGGGAGCATGTGCGGGCGATACGCGACGACGAAGAGCGAGGCCGACCTCGGCGAGCTCTTCGACGCCGTTGCCGTGGCCGAGGCGCCCGCCGCCAGCTGGAACGTCGCACCGACCGACCCGGTGCCGCTGATCCGCATGTCGCAGCGCCACGAGGCGCGCGTGGTGGACACCGCCCGCTGGGGTCTGGTGCCGCCGTGGGCCACCGATCTGCGCGCCGGCGTTCGCATGATCAACGCCCGGTCCGAGACCGTGGCCACCTCCCCGGCGTTCGCGGCGTCCTTCGAGCGCCGCCGCTGCCTGGTCCCGGCCGACGGCTGGTACGAGTGGGTGCGCACCGACAAGCAGCGCCAGGCGTATTACATGACCCCGCTCGACTCGTCGGTCCTGGCCTTCGCGGGCATCTGGACGATGTGGCGCGGCGAGACGCTGACCTGCAGCGTGCTGACCACGGCCGCGCTCGGCGGGCTGAAGGCGGTGCACGACCGCATGCCGCTGATCCTGCCGGGGGAGCGCTGGGAGCCGTGGCTGGCCGGCGGCGGCGACCCTGGCGACCTACTGCGCCCCCTGTCCGAGGCCGCGCTGGAGGCGATCGAGGTGCGCGCGGTACGCCCGGACGTCGGCAACGTGCGCCACAACGGTCCGCAACTGACGACCCCCGAAGCGGCCCCCGAAGCGGCTCTCGAGAAGGCGGCGACCCTGTTCTGACGGGTCACAATTGAAGATCGAAAAGGGCGCCCGAATTGCCGGTTCCCGGCAAAACGTGAGGGATCTTTGCCCTTATTGCCGGCATTTCTCACTGGCAATTGTGTTTCGAGATAGACAAGACCCTTGTTCTGATCTTCCTCCGTGCGATAGAAACCAGCGCCGGATGTGGTGACGGTGCGCACGGTGCGGACGCGTCGCCACGGCTTTACCGGTACCCACGGGGGAGGTGGGCTGATGACACGTGCTCGTATGCCGCGTCCACACGAAGTCGCCATCGCAAGGCGTGACCCGAGGCTTCTCGGGGCGATCCGGGAACGCAGGTCCGACGAGGCCTGGCGGACCCGCGGCGCCTGCCGCAGCGTCGATCCGGAAACCTTTTTCCCGGCTCCGAACGAGCCCACCGAGGGCGCTGTGACGCTCTGCGGGAGCTGCGACGTCAAGGGGCCGTGCCTCGCGTGGGCGCTCCAGGTGGGCGACTGTCACGGGGTCTGGGGCGGCACCACGCCGCGGGAACGGCGCGCGATGCTCATCGCCTGGCGCGAGCGGGTCCAGCCGGACGGCGACCCGGTCGACGACGGGCCGGACGAGGAAGATCGCCGCCTGCTCACCCTGGAGCCGGTCAGCCGGTAACCATAGGAGCTGTGCGCAGCTTCGAGTTCGACACACCGCGGGGAACGGCGCGGGTCCAGGTCGTGGACCCCGCCGGCCCGCCCGTCAGCATGCTGGTGCTCGGCCACGGCGCCGGGGGTGACGTCGACGCGCCCGACCTGACCGCCGTGCGCGACGCCGCCGTCGCCGGCGGGGTACGGGTGGTTCTGGTGACCCAGCCCTACCGGGTCGCCGGCCGCCGCGCGCCGGCACCCGCCGGCCACCTCGACGAGGCGTGGACCGCCGTCGTGGGCGAGGTCCGCGACGACGACCTGCCGTTGATCGTCGGCGGCCGCTCCAGCGGGGCCCGGGTCGCCTGCCGCACCGCCTCGGCGCTCGGTGCCGCCGGCGTCCTGGCGCTGGCCTTCCCGCTGCATCCACCGGGCAAGCCGGAACGCAGCCGGGCGGACGAGCTGCCGGCCGCCCTGCCGACGCTGGTCGTCAACGGTGACCGCGACCCGTTCGGCACGCCCGGGGCCACCGGCGCCGTGGAGGTCGCCGTACGCCCGGGAGCCGTCCACGACCTCCGCCGCGACCTGCCCGGCACCGCCGCGGTCGTGGCCGAGTGGTTGCGCCGGCACCACTGGGCGCGGTAAGTCGGAATGCGGACATGCAAGTTGCGGTTACACCACCCGGAAGGCAGTACGTCGGAAGGGGTAGTTGAGGTGCGAGCCGGATTCGCCGAGCGCGACGGCCTACAGGTGCGCAGGGTGCAGCAGCTCCTGCATTCACCCGTATGGCCCGCGGTGTCACCGGCGCTTGTCCCCCCATCGGTGAGCGTGAGCACACCGGCGGTTTTTGAAACTGCTGACGGGGCACTACCCGTATCCTCGGCGGGGCGGTCGAGGGGAGACGTGCGGGTGACGCCAACAGAGCGGGTAGGACGCGGCGAGCGGACCGACGAGCGCAGAGCGCGCTTCGAGCGGGACGCGCTGCCGTTCGTCGACCAGTTGTACGCCGCGGGACTGCGCATGACGCGCAACCCGGCGGACGCCGAAGACCTGGTGCAGGAGACGTTCCTCAAGGCGTTCTCCGCGTTCCACCAGTTCGAGGAGGGCACCAACCTCAAGGCGTGGTTGTACAGGATCCTGACGAACACATACATCAACTCGTACCGGCGCAAGCAGCGGCAGCCCGTGCAGGCGCCGACCGAGGAGATCTCGGACTGGCAGCTCGCGTCGAGCGAGTCGCACACGTCCGTGGGCCTGCGCTCGGCCGAGACCGAGGCGCTGGACCGGCTGCCCGACAGCGACATCAAGGACGCGCTGCAGCAGCTGCCCGAGGAGTTCCGCCTGGCCGTCTACCTCGCCGATGTCGAGGGTTTCTCGTACAAGGAGATCGCCGACATCATGGGTACGCCCATCGGAACCGTCATGTCCCGCCTGCACCGTGGCCGCCGCAACCTGCGCAAGCTGCTGGAGCAGTACGCCATCGACCGGGGCATCACCCGCAGCTCCGGCACGCCCGCCGCACAGGAGGCGTGAGCGACGTGAGCGACGAGGACCACAAGACCGACTGCAGCGTCGTCATCAGCGAGGTCTACCTGTATCTCGACCTGGAGTGCAGCGACGAACGCCGCAAGCTGATCCAGCGTCACCTCGACGACTGCTCCGACTGCCTGCGCGAGTACGGCATCGAGCACGAGGTGAAGGCGCTCGTCGCTCGCTGCTGCGGCGACGAGACCGCGCCGCGGGAGCTGCGCGAGCGGCTCCGGCTGAAGCTGAGTGAGTACGTGGTCGAGGTCGAGAGCCACGAGTACCTGCCGTAGGCACAGCCCGACAGACCGAAGGGGCCCGCAGCGAATGCTGCGGGCCCCTTCGTCGTCACCCCACGGCTCAGGAGTTGGGACGCTTGCCGTGGTTGGCGGAGCTCTTCTTCCGGGCCTTCTTCTTGCGAGCCTTCTTGGCCATGTGGTTCTCCTGTTGTCGCGCGGTCCAACCCGCCGATCCTAGTGGGTCAGTCGGGTGGGCCGACCGGTGCTCCCTGTGCCGCCGGGCTGTCCGCGGACTCGCCCGGCACTCCGGGGCCCCCTTCGTCCGCCTGGTGCACCTCGTCGTAGGAGAGGTCGCCTCCGGCATCCTGGCCGGGTTCGGTCGTGGCGTCCGGGCCCGACGCGCCGGGGTCCGCGACGCTGCTGAGGTCGTCGTTCGGATCGGTCATACCCCGATGCATACCCACCTCGGAGGCTCTAACGCTTGCCGAGCGGGACCACGAGGACGGCCTCGGTGCCGCCGCCGGCGCGGTTGCGGAGCTCGATGGTGCCGCGCAGCTCGCCGGTCGCCAGCGCGCGGACGATCTGCAGGCCGAGGCGCCCGCTCGCGTCCGCGACGAAGCCGTCCGGCAGGCCCTGCCCGTTGTCCGCGACGGTCACGTGCAGCTGTTTGCGGAAGCGGTGCGCCGAAACCACCACCTCGCCCGCCGGCCCGGACGGGGTGACCGACGGCTCGCCGTCCTCGGCGGGGGACGGGAAGCCGTGCTCGACCGCGTTGATGAGCAGCTCGTTGAGGACCATGACGAGCGAGGTGGCGATCTCGGCGGGCAGCACGCCGAACGTGCCCTCGCGGCGCATCTTCACGGTGATCTCGGTGGCGGCGACCTCCGTGGCGGCGGTCGCGACGCGGTCCACGATGCCGTCGAACTCGACCGCCTCGTCGCTGGACATCGAGAGGGTCTCGTGCACCAGGGCGATCGAGGCGACCCGGCGTACGGACTCCTCGAGGGCCATCCGCGCCTCGGGGGCGTCGACCCGGCGGGCCTGCAGGCGCAGCAGGGCCGCGACGGTCTGCAGGTTGTTCTTGACCCGGTGGTGGATCTCGCGGATGGTCGCGTCCTTGGTCATCAGCGCCCGGTCCCGGCGGCGGACGTCCGTCACGTCGCGGACCAGCACCAGCGCGCCGATCGGCACGCCCGCCGGCTTCAGCGGCAGGGCGCGCATGAGCACCGTGGCGCCGCGAGCCTGGACCTCCTGGCGGGGCGGTGCCTCGCCGCGCAGCGAGGTGAGGATGCGCTCGGCCGCGTCCGTACCCTCCAGCGGGTCGGCGGCGAGCCGGCTGGACAGCACCGACAGGTCCTCGCCGACGAGGTGGGCGTTGAAGCCGAGCCGGCGGTACGCCGACTGCGCGTTCGGGCTGGCGTAGGTGACCTTGCCGCCCGCGTCCAGGCGAATCAGGCCGTCGCCGACGCGGGGCGCCGACGTGTGCTCGCCCACATGCCGCGGTGGCGGGAACGTGCCGTCGGCCACCATCTGCGCCAAATCGTCCGCGGTGGTCAGGTAGTTGAGCTCGAGCTGGCTGGGCGTACGGGCGGTGGAGAGGTTGGTGTCGCGGCCGATGACGGCGATGACCTCGATGTTCTCGTCCTCGCCGCGCAGCCGCACCGGGATGGCCTCGTGGCGGGCCGGGGTGTCGCCGTACCAGACCGGATCGCCCTCGCGCCAGATGCGGCCCTGGGCGTACGCGATGTCGAGGTGGGCGACCTCCGGGCCACCGACGATCTTGCCGACCTGGTCGTCCTGGTACGCCGTCGGCGCCGTGGTCGGGCGCACCTGGGCGACGCACAGGAACGCGCCCGGCTTGCCGGACTCGGCCCGTACGGGCACCCAGAGCAGCAGGTCGGCGAAGGACAGGTCGGACAGGAGCTGCCAGTCGCCCGCGAGCCGGGTGAGGTGGTCGATGTCGGCCGGGCCGAGGCCGGTGTGCTCTTCGGCGAGATCGCGCAGCGTGGACACGGACCAAGCCTGCCATGCCCACGCGCGGCGACGTTTCAGAGTGTTGCGGTGACCTTCATCAAACCGCGGGGTGCGTCCGGGTCCTCGCCGCGGGCCAGCGCCAGCGCGAGCGCGAGCTTCTGCAGCGGGAGGATGTCGAGCAGCGGGGCGTACCGCTCGTCGACCTCGGGCACGGCCAGGCGGCCCGCCGCACCGGGGATGTCGTGGGAGCCCACGGTGACGACGTCCGCGCGGCGCTCGCCGAGGCGGGTGACCACGTCGGCCATCGAGCCGCCGCCGGGGCCGCTGCCCACGACGGCCAGCACGGGGACGTCCGGGTCGGTCATCGCGAGCGGGCCGTGCAGCAGGTCCGCCCCGGAGAAGGCCAGCGCCGGGAGGTACGAGGTCTCCATCAGCTTCAGCGCGGTCTCGCGGGCCGTCGGGTACGCGTACCCCCGGCCGGTGGTGACCATCCGCGACGCGAACCGGTAACGCTGGGCCAGCTCCTCGGACCCGCGCTCGCCGAGTGTCTCCTCGGCGAGCTGCGGCAGCTTCTCCAGCGCGGCGCGCTCGTCGGCGGCCGGCATGCCGTCGCCGTTGCGGATGCCCTCGACGAGCAGGAGCAGGGTCAGCAGCTCGGCGGTGTACGTCTTGGTCGCCGCGACCGCACGCTCGTGCCCGGCGGCCACGTCGACGGACAGCTCCGCGGTCGAGGCCAGTGTGGAGGCCGGGTTGTTGGTCACGGCGAGGGTGAGGGCGCCACTCTCCCGGGCGACTTTCAGGACCTCGGTGAGGTCGGGCGAGCCGCCGCTCTGGCTGACGCCGACGACGAGCGCGCCGGTCAGGTCGGGGCGGGCGCCGTACAGCGTGATCGCGCTGGGTGAAGCAAGCCCGACCGGGATGCCGAGGCGGATCTCGGTGAGGTAGGCGCCGTAGAGCGCGGCGTGGTCGGACGTGCCGCGGCCCACGAAGACCACGTGCTTGGGCCGCTGCTCCGCGATCCGGGCGGCCACCGTGGCGATGGCCGCTGCCGGCTCACCCTCGAGCAGCCGCGCGTAGCCCGCCGGCTGCTCCGCGATGTCGGCCGCCATGCCCTGGCCTCGCTGAGTCACTGGACCCGTCTCTGGACCCGTCACTGGACCTCCCATGCTGCGCACTCTCGCTCGAACGGTGCTCATTCTTGCACGTTTCAAGGTCGTATCGCAACGCAATGAGCATTACCGCGCAGGTGGACGGGACTGACATATCGAGCGTCGTCGCCTAGGCTCGCGTCGGTGGCACACCGCGTGCCATCGACGCGCGCAAGGCCCGGCACCGTCGCCGCCCAGGCCTCGCGCGCGGTGAGGGAAGGCATGGGCCATGGACGACCCCCGGCGCTCCGCCGATCGCGACCTCGAGCAGGCGCGTGCCGCCCTCGAGCGTGGCGAGATGCACCACGCCGCCGATCACCTGGCCGGCGCGATCGCGCACGCGCCGACCCTCCCCGAGATCCACGAGCTGCTCAGCCACCTGGCCGCCCGCGCGGACGGCGGCCTCGAGCTCTTCCCGCTCGAACAGCACGCCTTCGTCGGCACGGTGGTCGCCCGGGCGCACCTGCTCGCCGCCGCCGGTCGCCCCGAGGACGGCCTGCCCCTGCTCGCGGCGGCCAGCGGGCACACCCCCGACGTGGACTGGGCGGGCGTGCCGTGGGTCAGCGATCCCCAGCTCGGCGCCCGCATGGAGCCCGGCCTGCTCGCCCGGATCGTCATGCAGCTGTGCACGGCGGTCGGTGATCCGGCGCCCGAGGCGGGCCAGGCGGCGCTGCGGCCGTACCTGACGCTCGTGCGGCACGCCGTGCGGGCCCACGCCGATCACGCCATGCTGCTCGGCGCCGGCTCGGCGCTGGCGCGCCGGCTCGGCGAGGCCACGCAGGCGGTGGAGTGGGCGGCTCGGGGAGCGCGGCTGCGGCCGTCGAAACTGGCGGAGATCTGGCTCGGGTACGCGTACCGCAGCGCGGGCCGCATCCCGGAGTCCCTCGCGGCCCTGCGCCGGGCGGTGATGTACGACCCCGACGACCTCTCCGTCTATGCGGACATCGCCGGCACCCTCGCCGACCACGGGCGGCTGGACGACGCGCTGGACTGGATCGACCGGGCGCTCGCCAAGAATCCCGAGGACGACTGCGCGGTGCACACCGGCTACCGCCTGCGCTACCGGGCCGACGGCGACCTGGCCCACCTCGTACGGCTCGCCGACTTCCAGCGCGACCACATCGACGACACCCACGAGCACGCCGACCTGGCCGAATGCTGCGCCGACCACCCGTGGCTGAGCCGGGTGCCGTCAGCCGTCGACACGCCGCCGGACCCGGACCGCGAGCCCTTCGTGTGCGACCCGCCGAGCGCCGCGGCGGTGGAGCGGCTGCACCGGGTGGCCCACCCGCTGTGGGCGCACCCGCCGGCCGCGTACGACGCCGCGCTGGGCCTGGTGCTCGTCGAACCGGAGGACCTGCTGGCGCTGGTCGCCCACCCGCCGCCGGCGCCGGACGACGAGGTCGGCCGGGCCCTCGCCGCCCACGACCCGGTCCTGTGGGGCCGGTGCGCGCAGGCCTGGGCCTGCCTCGGGATGCTGCACCACAGCACCGAGGAGCCATGGGCCGACTCGACCCGCCGGCACCTCCTGGTGGAGCTGGCGACGGGTGGCCTCGACCGGATCACGGAGGCGGCGCTCTTCGCGCTGGTCACCTACGCCTGGGTCGACCCGTCGGCGCGGCCGGACGTGGCCGCGCTGGTGGCCCGCCGCCTCGACGAGGCCGCGGCCACGGCCGGGCTCGCCTGGTCGCTCGCGCACCTGGCGCTCGCCACGCCGGACGTGGCGCCGGCGGTCCGCGAGCGCGCGGCGGCCATCATCAAGGCGGAGGAGAACTACACCGGGCCGCTGATCCCGCGGCAGCGCAACGGCCGGGCCGGCCGGCTGCGCCGCTGGCTCTCCGGCCGCTGATTCGTCGCCCGCGTTCAGCCGATGACGGCGATGAGGTCGCCTTCCTGCACCACGTCGCCCTCGTTCACGGCGAGCTGCTGCACCACGCCGTCGGACTCGGCGATCACCGGGATCTCCATCTTCATCGACTCGAGGATCACCAGGGTGTCCCCCTCCGCGACCTCGGCGCCGGTTGCGGCCACGATCTTCCACACGTTGGCCACCATCTCGGCACGGATCTCGTCGGCCATGGTGTCGTCCTCCTCGTCGGCGCTGTCGGGGTGACCGTATCCAATCACGGTCCGCTCATGGGTGCTATCGGCGGATGTAGAGAGCGATGGTGAAACCCTCCAGACGGGTCTCCATCACCTGGTCGTACCCGGCCGCCAGCGCCGCCCGTTCCGCGGGAGTGAGCTGGTCCGTCAGCCCCGCCCGGCGACCGGTCTCCAAATTGTCCGCGCTCACCGTCCACACGCGCCCCGCGCCCCGCAGGCAAGCCGCCGGGTCCGCGCACTCGGTGGCCCACAGCGAGGCGTTCGCCACCTCGTCGGCCTCCAGCAGCACGTCCCGCGGTACGCCGTCGCCGAGGTGGTAGCGCAGGGCGATGTCGGTGAACTGCCAGCCCTGGCGCGGCGCGTAGACGATGCCGTCCCCCGGGCGGGCGTTCGCCTCGATCACCCGCGCCGCCTGCCGGTAGTCGAAGGGGGAGTGGCTGCGCCGGATCTCGTCCTGCACGGGAAGGCCGATCAGCGCGAGCACCACCACGACCGCCAGCCCCAGCGGCAACCGGAGCCGCGCCAGGGTCTGCCCCGCCAGGGCGCACAACAGGGGCACCACGAAGAACAGGTAGCGGCCCACGAACATGGGTGTGACCAGCTGGTCGACGGCGTACAGGACGAGCACCGGCAGCAGCGCCGAGAGGAACAACGCCACCGCCGTACGGTCGCGGAGGGTGGCCACCGCCAGGGCGCAGACCGCCCCGCCGAGCACACCGGACAGGAAGATCGTCTGGGCGACGGTCGCGAGGTCGGCCGGTTCCGCGGCGAAGAGCCAGTTCAGCTGCCGGCCGTGCTGCCCGAGGCCGAGCAGGATGAACGGCAGCGCGCCACCCATCGCGAACGTCGCCGCGGGCAGCCACCGCAGCAGCAGTCGCCGGTTCGTCGCCACCACCGCCACCGCATGCCCCAGCAGCAGCAGGAGCGCGACCTGGTGCGACCACCCCAGACCCAGGACCGCTGTTCCGTACGCCAGCCAGCGCCGCCGCCGCGGCAGCTCCAGGGCCCGGAGCAGCAGCAGAGTCGACAGGGCGGCGAACAGGGCCGCGAAGGCGTAGACGCGCGCCTCCTGCGCATAGCGGGACACCACCGGCACGGCCGCGACTACCAGCCCGGCGAGGAGTGCGGCCCGCGCGTCCCACAGCCGGCGGGCGAGCAGACCGGTGACCGCGGCGGTGGCCGTGGCGGCGAGCAGCGACGGCAGTCGCAGCGCGAGCGTCGAGTCGCCGAACAGGCCGATCGTCACGTGTTCGAGCAGGTAGTACGGCACGGTGACGCCGTCGATGTGCCGGCCCAGCGCGAAGATCTGCGGCACCGTCCGCGTCGCCGCGCTCCACGTGGCGAGCTCGTCCCGCCACAGCTGGGGCTCCGCCGCCCGGTACGCCACGACGAACGCGGTGACGATCGCCGGCGCCAGCCAGCAGAGCAGCCCGGCGACACGATCCACCCGGACCGTGTCGCGTACGGCGGGTGCCGGCAGCGGCGGTGCCGCACGCGTCAGCGTCGTCTGCACAACTCCAGAGTCGCAGCTCAGGCTGTGCGCCGCTCATAGGTTGCGATAGTGCCCAACGGAAGAAGCCAATAGCCGGTGCGCCGGTACTCCGCGGCGAACTTGGCCCGCAGCACGTCACCCATGTCGGCCATCGGGTCGCCGGCGCGGCGGGCGCCCACGTACCAGACCCGCGCGGTGTCGAAGCAGGTCAGCTCCGGGCACTCGACCCCGTCCAGGCCGCCCGCCTCGGCCGCCGAGCGGCGCAGGAGCACGTCGGCGGGCTTCGGGTGGTGGCGCAGCTCGTAGTCCAGGCCCGCGCGCAGGGACCAGGTGCCGATGCGGCCGTACACGACACCGTCGCCCGGTTGCTGCCCGGCCGCGACGATCGCCGCCGCCCGGCGGAAGTCCATCCCGCCGTGCGCGTCCGGCTCGCGAACGAGCTGATGGGTCTCGAACCCGGTCGCGACGATCAACAACAGGGCGGCGACGGTACGCCGGCGCAGCCTCTGCAGCGCGACCGCCGCGAGCAGGGCCAGCGGGACGATCACCACCAGCGCGTAGCGCGGCACCCACAGCGGCGACGTGACGAACGAGACGGCGATGAGCACGACGGGCGGGAACGCAGCCAGGGCGGCCATCTCGCCGACCAGCAGCGGCTGGTGCCACCGCGCGGCGAAGGCGAGGCCGATGATCAGCAGGCCGGTGGTGGGCGCCCCGAAGATGACGCCCGGCGCGATGAGTACCTGGTGCAGGTCCATCGGGGTGATCCACTCGAGCTGCGTGCCACGCTGGCTCAGGCCCAGCCGGATCAGCGGGGACACCAGCGCGATCGCGGCCGCGACTGTCACCGGCCAGCGGACCGCCGGCCGCCGGTCGCGCCCGGCCCACCAGCGGACGGCCACCGCGACGGCGTGCCCGGCCAGCACCAGCAGCCCCATCATGTGGGTGTAGCCCAGCAGCGTCACAGCCGTCCCGTACGCGGCGAAGCGCCACCACGAGGGTCTGCCCAGCGCCACGTAGAGCAGCAGGGTGGCGAGAACCGCGAAGAAGAAGGCGATCCCGTACGCGCGTGCCTCCTGCGCATAGCGGGACACCTGAGGCACGGCGGCGACGATCAGCGCCCCCGCCAGCCCCACACCGGGACCGAACAACCGCCGCCCCAGCTCACCGACCAGCCCCACGCCCAGAACGACGGCGATCAGCGAGGGCAACCGCAGCATCGCCACCGAGTCGCCGAACGCGGCGGACCAGAAATGCAGGAAGAGGTAGTACGGCGCGATGACGCCGTCCATCGTGCCGGCGAAGTCGACGATCTGCGCCGGCGTGCGCTCCGCGGCCGACCAGGTGGCGTGCTCGTCCCACCCCAGCGCCGGCCGGGTGAGCCCGATCCCCCCGACGACGACCATCGCGAGCGCCGGCAGCACGGACGGGACCAGAACCGGCCAGAATGCCCGGTCATGTGCCGTCTCGACGGTTTTCGGGTCGGCCTCGAGCACGAAGGTCACGGTCACGACGTCCGGTTCTACCGCGCCTTCATGAATCGGAGACCCTGAATGAGGTACGCGGAGATGAACGCCGGCCGGGGGTGGCCGCCGACACACTCCCGAAATCTGGACCGCACTGGCCCAGAATGGCCGCCCGTGAGAGGCTTACCGGCATGACCGCTGCAGTAGACCGCCGCTTCGTGGCCCGGCGCCACGTCGACTACGGCCGTGTCCGCAGCGCGATGTGTCCGGCTTCCTGACGCCGCCCGACTGATTTTATCGGGCGCGCGCGACGCGCCGGCTTCCTCCAGACACTGATGTCGCGAGCCCTGCCGTGAGCGTCACCGCGTGTCCACGATTCTTCGGAGGAACGCCGACATGGCGCCCAGCAACACCCCCGCAGCACCCGCCGTCCGCCCCCGCAAGGCGCGCGGCGAGGGTCAGTGGGCGCTCGGACACCGCGAGCCGCTGAACCCGAACGAACGGATCAAGAAGGACGACAACCCGCTCAACGTCCGGTCCCGGATCGAGAACATCTACGCCCACACCGGCTTCGCGGGCATCGACCCCCAGGACCTGCGCGGACGTTTCCGCTGGTGGGGCCTCTACACCCAGCGCAAGGCGGGCATCGACGGCGGCCGTACGGCGGTGCTCGAGCCCCACGAGCTCGAAGACGAGTACTTCATGCTCCGGGTGCGCATCGACGGCGGCGGCCTCAACCTCGCCCAGCTGCGCACCATCGCGCAGATCTCCACCGAGTTCGGCCGCGACTCCGCCGACATCACCGACCGGCAGAACATCCAGCTGCACTGGATCCGCATCGAGGACATGCCGGAGATCTGGCGCCGGCTCGAGGCGGTCGGCCTGGAGACCACCGAGGCGTGCGGCGACTGCCCGCGCGTCGTGCTGGGCAGCCCGGTCGCCGGCGTCTCCACCGAGGAGGTCGTCGACCCCACCCCGGCCATCGACACGATCGTCGAGCGCTACCTCGGCGACCCCCGCTACTCCAACCTGCCGCGCAAGTTCAAGACGTCCATCTCGTGGCTGGCCGACACGCCGCACGAGGTGAACGACATCGCGCTGCTCGGCGTCGTACACCCGCAGCACGGGCCGGGCTTCGACCTCTGGGTCGGCGGCGGGCTCTCCACCAACCCGCGGCTCGCCGAGCGGCTGGGCGTCTGGGTGCCGCTCGAGGAGATCCCCGACGTCTGGGAGGGCGTCGTCGGCATCTTCCGCGACTACGGCTACCGGCGCCTGCGCAACCGCGCCCGGCTGAAGTTCCTGCTCGCCGACTGGGGCGTGGCGAAGTTCCGCGAGATCCTCGAGAAGGAATACCTCGGCCGCGCCCTGGTCGACGGGCCGCCGCCGGCGCTGCCCGAGAAGCCGATCGACCACATCGGCGTGCACAAGCAGGTCGACGGGCGAAACTACGTTGGTGCCGCCCCCGTCGTCGGACGCTCCTCCGGTACGCAGCTCAGCCGGCTGGCCGACCTGGTGGCGGCACACGGATCAGACCGGGTGCGCCTCACCCCGTACCAGAAGCTGTTGGTCCTTGATATCGCCGACGACCAGGTGGAACCGCTCGTCCGAGGCCTGCGCGGGATCGGGCTGGAGGCCCGGCCGTCGGCCTGGCGCCGCGGCACCATGGCCTGCACCGGCATCGAGTACTGCAAACTCGCGATCGTCGAGACCAAGGCCCGCGGCGAGGAGCTCGTGGCCCGCCTCGAGGACCGGATCAAGGACTTCGACGCCGACATCTCGATCCACATCAACGGCTGCCCGAACGCCTGCGCCCGCACCCAGGTCGCCGACATCGGGCTCAAGGGCCAGCTGGTCCTGAACGCCCACGGCGAGCAGGTCGAGGGGTTCCAGATCCACCTCGGCGGTGCGCTGGGCATGGCGCAGGGCCAGACGGCCGGCTTCGGCCGCAAGGTGCGGGGCCTCAAGGCCACCGCCGAAGAGCTTCCCGAGTACGTCGAGAGGCTCGCTCTTCGCTACCTGGAGGGGCGCACCGACGGCGAGGCGTTCGCCGACTGGGTCGTCCGGGCAGACGAGGAGTTGCTGAAATGAGTGACGCCAGGAGTACCCCGCTGTACTGCCCCTACTGCGGCGAAGAGGACCTCTATCCCAACGAGGCCTCGCACGGGGCGTGGGAGTGCCACTCCTGCGCCCGAGTCTTCACGGTCAAGTTCAACGGGCTGCTTTCCAAGGGAGTGAACCGATGACTGTCGTGACCGCCGCCGGCCTCGGCCTGGTGACCCTCGGGTCCCCGGCCACCCCGGCCGACCCCGCCCGCCGATCTCCCGCCCAGTTGTCGTCCCTGGCCGCCGAGGGCGCCGCACTGCTGGCCGATGCGCCGGCCGAGGAGATCGCGCGCTGGGCCGCGGCGACCTTCGGAGACCGCTTCTGCGTGACCAGTTCGATGGCCGACGCGGTCGTGGCGCACCTGTTCTCGCGCGCCGCGCCGGGCGTCGACGTCGTCTTCCTCGACACCGGCCTGCACTTCCCGGAGACGCTGAAGATCCGCGACATCGTCGCCAAGACCATGAACGTCAACGTGCGCTCGATCCGGCCGCGGATGACGGTCGGCCAGCAGGACGGCGAGTTCGGGCCGCGGCTCTTCGCGCGCAACCCCGACGAGTGCTGCTTCCTGCGCAAGGTCGAGCCGCTGGAGCGGGCGTTGGCGGACTACGACTCCTGGGCCACGGGCCTGCGTCGCGACGAGTCCCCGACACGTGCCAACACCCCGGTGGTGGCGTTCGACGCCAAGAAGGGAAAGGTCAAGGTCAACCCGATCGCGGCGTGGACACAGGCTGACGTCGACCGGTATGTGTCGCGGTGGAACGTGCCGGTGAACGAGCTCTTCAAGAAGGGGTTCGGGTCCATCGGGTGCTGGCCTTGCACACGGCGTACCAAGGCGGGGGAGGACCCGCGGGCGGGTCGCTGGGCGATGTTCGAGAAGACCGAATGCGGCCTGCACCAGTGATCCCTCCGGCGCGCTTGTCCGGGCGTGCCGTTGAGTCGTCGCTTTGTCCTGCCAGGGCTGGTGCAGTCGTGCTCGTGGCGCATGGGAGTCGGGATCCGCGGGCCGGGCAAGCCACGGAGGCGCTGGCTGCGGCGGTGCGAGCGCGGCACCCGGAGTGGGATGTCCGGGCGTCGTACCTCGACCACAGCGTGCCGCGGCCGCGTCAGGTTCTCGCGTCGCTCGCGGCCGCCGGGTATCGGCGCGCGGTGATGGTGCCGCTGCTGCTCACCTCCGCCTATCACGGCAGGGTCGACGTCCCCGGGGAGATCACCGCGGCGCGGGCCGACGGGGTTCGGCTGGATGTGGAGCTGGCGGATGTTCTGGGGCCGGTCGAGGGCCGGGTGCCGGGTCAGCTCCTCGACGGGCTGGTCAGCCGATTGCCCGGGGGCGGGGCGGGTCTTGATGCGGTGGTGCTGGCTGCGGCCGGGACACGGAATGCCGCCGCTCGGGGAACCGTGGAACTTGCGGCCGGTGAGCTAGGGGCTCGTCTCGAGGTGCCGTGCCGGGTGGCGTACGCCTCGGCGGCGCCGCCGCTCCCGGGTGATGCTGTTCGGGAGCTTCGGGCGGCTGGGCATGAGCGGGTCGGTCTGGTGTCGTATTTCCTTGCTCCCGGGCTGCTGTGGGACGCGGCGGTGGCTTCTGCGCGGGAGGCTGGGGTTGGTGTGGTGGCTGAGCCGTTGACTGACGCTGCCGAGGTGGCGGAGTTGGTCGTCGAGCGGGTGGCCGACGCTGTGGGCCGTAGGCCGGCTCTGCGCGCTGCCTGACGGTGCCTCGCCTGGCCTTGTGATCGTGCCTCGCGTGGTCTTGGGCCGTGCTTCGCGTGGTCTTGGGCCGTGACTCGCGTGGTCTTGGGGCGTGACTCGCGTGGCTCGGGCCGTGCCTCGGGTGGCCTCGGACCGTGACTCGCGTGGCCGGGCGGGCTTCGCGTGGCCTCGGACTGAGCGCCGCGGCCCGGCGGTGGTCTCGCGCGGGCTGGCTGAACCTACTGCTGGCGGCGGTTCAGTTGGTCGGGGAAGGCGTCACGGGCTTTGCGGAAGGTGCGCGGGGACGGACGACACGCCGGTTTGGGGGTGAATGGCCGTGGTGGGGCTCACCCGCGGCCCTGCGAATCTGATTCGCGTCTTATCCGGGTTCGGGTTCGGGTTATGACGTGGGTGACAGTGCGTGGTGTCGATGATCACCGGGGTGCGGGGTTGCCGGGGCGGGAAACGGGTGATCCGCAGCAAAGCCCGTCCACATCGGAGAGTGAGTAGGCGAAGACTAATGGTGTCAAGGATTGCGATGATTTCGAGATGATTTCGCGAAGGTTCGTGATCTCATTCCGACCCTGGTTCGCGATTGCGTGGCGTAATCAGTCGGGAACTTTGGATGACTCCGGACAGCACGACGCCCCGGCACCGACTGGGCCCGGGGCGTGAATGCTGTGAGGGGATTGTTCAGGCGGTGGGAGCGCCGACCCGAAGGCCGCCGCGACGCTTCACGGCGCGCCGCTCGTCCTCGCTCATACCGCCCCATACGCCGGCGTCCTGACCCGACTCGAGCGCCCACTGCAGGCACGACTCGGTCACGGGGCACCGGCGGCACACGGCCTTGGCCTGCTCGACCTGCAGGAGCGCGGGGCCGGACGTCCCGATCGGGAAGAACAGCTCCGGGTCCTCGTCGCGGCAGATCGCATCGTGGCGCCAGTCCATGGCGGCAACACTCCTTGTTTCGGATGGGGTAATGAAAATGGTGCGGACTTACTGACTTACTTTTATCTGCAACGCGGTGACGACCGACGGACAGCGTTCGTACGATCACCAGTGCGTGAGCAAGCTTTGTGCAGGAGGCCGTTTCGCGCCTTCTGGATTAGGAACGCGGGCGAGCGGCATCCGGTTACTTCTTATCGCTTGTGAATGCTTTCACGAACTCCCGCGATGTCAAGGGTAGCGCTCGGAAAATCTCCGGGCGGGTGAGCTAGCTCACGACCCTTTTGTCCGGTTCCGCGGCTTCCCCCGGGACCGGCGCATGAACGCTCCCATCAATGTAGTACGGTACCCGCCGCACTGCCGACCTTTTGCCCGTTGTTTCTGTAACGGATCGTGAGGGGTGCCCGAACCTCGCCTACCCGATCGTCAGCAGATCACACGTAGCGCCTCGGGAACGGACAGGAAGTGCACCTTCTGGCGCTCGCCCAGGTAGTCCCCGTCGAGCTGGAAGGCCTGGGGGCGGGCGGCGATCACGGTGAACTCGGCCTGGTCGTGCATCCGAAGCACGTTGGGGCCATGGGGATCGCCGCGGCGCGAGGTAATTTGGGTAACTGTGCGTGTTGTGCTGGCCACTCCTAGGCTACGAAGGGCCAGAACGTCAAGTCCCCGGTCGAACGACGCCTGGGGGTTGGGGTTGATCGCGCGGTCCCCGACATAGGTCCACGGGGCCGTGTTCTGAATGATGACGGTGCCCAGTCCGGTTTCCGGTTCCTCGCCCGGGCGCTCGATCGACAACGGGGGCGCCTTGCGATCCTCGCCGGAGAGCACTTGACCGATGAGCGAGCGCACATAAAGGGCTGGAGTGGACGTACGGCCACGCAGTCGCGCCTGTTCCACCCGGCGTGTCACCGAGGCGTCGAGACCCAGTCCGGCGGTGAAGGTGAAGTAGCGGTCGTCGGCGCGCCCGAGGCCGATGACCCGGTGGCGTCCCGAGCGCAGACCGTCCAGGATCACACCGGTGCCCTCGACCCAGTCGCGCGGCAGACCGAGCGCGCGGGCGAAGACGTTCGTGGAACCGCCGGGCACCACCGCGAGCGCCGGCAGCCGGTAGGCCGGGGACGTACCGCGGGGGGTCAGGCCTGGGTCGGCGGTCATCAGGCCGTTGACGGCCTCGTTGATCGTGCCGTCGCCGCCGAGGGTGACCACCACATCGACGCCGTTCTCAGCCGCCGTGCGGGCCAGCGCGGTCGCGTGGCCGCGCTTGAGGGTGTACTCCACTGACAGCTCGACCTGGCTCCGCAGCGCCCGGACCAGCACATCCCGGCTGCGTTCACTCGTCGTGGTGGCCTTGGGGTTAACCACCAGTAACGCTCGCATGGGCGGCACTGTACCTCCCGGAACCTCGCCGAGCTGGCCGGTATCGTACAGCGGTGACCCCTCAGGATGTTCGATCTCCCGAAACGTTGGTATGGGCGGTACGCCTGCTCTTTGCCGAGTTCGGGGGGCTCGCTGTGCTCACGGCGTACCTGATCGTCCTTGATCTGACGGCAGAAGCCGGCAGCATCGCGGTGGCCGTTTCGCTCACGGTGCTGGCCGCCCTCGGCGCGGGCGCAGTCTTCCTTATCGCGCGCGGGCTGGCGCGACGTTCGGCCCGGGCTCGCGGCCCGGCGATCGTGGTGCAGCTCTTCGTCATCGCGACCGGGGGATTCCTGCTGCAGACGGGCCCGTCGTGGGCGGGCCTGGCGTTGATGGTGTGTGGGGTCGGCGTCGCGGTGCTCTGCCTGCTCCCGGCCACGACGGCCGCGCTCGGGCTCGACTGATGTCATAGCCCTTCCCACCAGCGCGGAAAGGCCTACGCTGTGTGGGCAGATCACAAGGGGGTGAGCGAGTGCCCGGATCGACGGTGCGCCCGCCGGCATACCAGTTATTGGCCGACGAACTGCGCGAAGAAATCACGTCGGGACGGCTGCAGCCCGGCGAGCGACTGCCACCGGAGCCGGAGCTGTGCGTACGGTCCGGCGTGAGCCGCAGCACCGTACGCGAGGCCCTGCGCCTGCTCGCCAGCCAGCACCTGATCGTCACCACCCGGGGCGTGACGGGCGGAAGCTTCGTCGCCCACCCCGACGCCGAGCAACTCTCCGAGGCGCTCTCCACCGGGCTGACCATGCTCACCAACTCGGCCGAGGTCGGGCTGGTCGACCTGCTCGAGCTGCGCCGAGCGGTGGAGATCCCGGCCGCGGGATTGGCGGCGGAGCGGCGCACCGATGCACACCTCGTCGAGATACGCGGCGCGATGTTCGATCCCGACTTCGACGAACTCGACACGATGCTGGCCGCACACTCCGCGTTCCATGCGGCGGTGGTGGCGGCCACGTGCAATCCGCTGTTCGAGCTGGTGACCCGGCCGCTGTACCACGTGACGTACGGGGAAGAGGTCGTCGAGGCGCTGCCGGAGGGGTACTGGGCGCGGATCGACGCGGATCATCGGGATCTGCTGGTGTGCGTGCGAGACCGGGACGCGGCGGGGGCGATGGAAGTCGGACGGCGCCATCTGGACTACATCGCCGAGGCGACGACGCGCTGACGGTTTCGTCGGCGGGTGGGTCAGTTCTCGGTGCGGCGGGTGAGCAGCCGGATCGTTGCGTGCCGGCCGGTTGCTTCCGCGGAGGCGGACGTGGTCAGCGCGGTGAGTACCTTCCACGCGAACGACGATTCGGACGGCAGCCGCGCGCCTCGCACCGTGGCGACCGTCACCTCGACGGTCAGCGCGTCGTCGGTCACCGCGAAGCGGCATTCGAGGTCGGCGCCGCGGGTCGCGATCGCCAGCAGCATCGCGCAGGCCTCGTCGACCGCGATGCGCAGATCCTCGATCTCGTCGAGCGCGAAGTGCAGGCGGGCCGCGAGGCCGGCCGTCGCCGTGCGCAGCACTCCCAGATAGCCGCCGTCGGCGGGCACGGTGAGCAGCACGACGTCGTCACCGAACGCCGGCTCCGAATGAGTTGTCTGAAGCTGAGTCACCGACCCCATCCTCCCGATGGTCGAGACTCTAGCGCCTGACGGGCGATGCCCGCTCGGCGAGTCGGCCCAGGGCGGCACCGGTCAGCCGGTAGGGGAGCCAGTTTTCGGTGACGGTGGCCCCGATTGCGGCGTAGAAGTCGGCCGCGGGATTCCAGTCGAGCATCACCCACTCGAGGCGCCTGTACCCCCGATCGACGCAGATACGGGCCAGCTCGGCCAGCAGCGCGGCGCCCGCTCCGGTGCCACGGTGACCCGGCCGGACGTACAGGTCCTCGAGATAGATCCCGTGGACCCCTTCCCAGGTGGAGAAGTTGAGGAACCACAGGGCCATGCCGTACGGAGCGTCGTGCGCGTCGACGGCCACGTGCCCGAAGATGGAGGGCTGGGCCCCGAAGAGCGCCGCCGCCAGCTTCTCCTCGGTGAGCAGGCACGACTCGGGCTCACGTTCGAATTCGGCCAGTTCATGCACCATGGCGACGACGGCCGGCACGTCCGAGGGACGCGCCGGCCGTATCCGTGGAGCCGGCTCGCGGACCGTCGGCTCGGAGTCCGCGAGTCGCTCCCTCGTGTCGCTCACGCCTGCTTGGTCTCCCAGAAGATCTTCGAGATCTCCTCGATCTTCGCCAGCAGCTGCTCGCCCACGGCCGGGTCCATGGAGCCCTTGGCCCCGGAGGCGCCGGCGAGCTTGGTGGCCTCGTTGAACAGCTGGTTCAGGTTCGGGTACTTCTCGAAGTGCGGCGCCTTGAAGTAGTCCGTCCAGAGCACCCACAGGTGGTGCTTGACCAGGTCGGCCCGCTGCTCCTTGATGAGGATGGCGCGCGTGCGGAACTCGGGGTCGGTGTTCGCCTGGTACTTCTCGGCGATGGCCTTCACCGACTCCGCCTCGATGCGAGCCTGTGCGGGGTCGTACACCCCACAGGGCAGGTCGCAGTGCGCGCTGACGACAGTGCGCGGCGTGAAGATACGCGGAAGTCGCATCGGGACCCCTCCATGAGTTTTGCGATGATCCGGTCTGACACTACCCCTTACACGTGAACCCATACTCCACGCGGGATTGATGCCATGAGGTTGCAACTGCCGCTCTTCGCCGTACTCGTGCAGGGGCCTTCCATGGCACCCACCCTGCGCTCGGGAGACGCCCTGATCGTGCGGCGGACCCGGCGCGTCCGCGAGGGCGACGTCGTGGTCGCGCGCTTCCGCTCGCGACCGGACCTCCTGGTCGTGAAACGCGCGGTCCGTGTCCAGGACCAGGGGTGGTGGGTACGCGGTGACAACGACTTCGTCACGGACGACTCGCGAGCGTACGGGGTGGCGGATGTCATCGGACGTGTGATGTTTCGCTACTGGCCTCGCCCGGGTCCGCTAAGTTAATGTCCAGTAACCGCAGCACACCGAAGTCTTGCGGTTGCTTCACCGGGTGACCCCCGCATCGCACGTCGGTCCGCGCAGACTCGCGCATCAGGGCCGGCTGGCACACCGACGTTCCGATGCGTTGTCTGGAGTCCTCGTGTCTTTCTTCAGTTTTGAGATCGAACCCGCGCTGGCCGCTGACCCCGTCTTCGACCTGCACAAGCGGGGCAAGATGGCCGTCGCCGCCACCGTTCCCCTGTCCAGCCGCGACGACCTGTCCCTCGCGTACACGCCGGGGGTGGCCCGCGTCTGCGAGGCGATCGCGGCCGACGAGGACCTGCACCACGACTACACGTGGACCGGCAACACCGTCGCGGTGGTCACCGACGGCTCCGCGGTCCTCGGCCTGGGCAACATCGGCCCGAAGGCCGCCATGCCGGTCATGGAGGGCAAGGCGATCCTGTTCAAGCAGTTCGGCGGCGTCGACGCCGTGCCGATCTGCCTCGACACGCAGGACATCGAGGGCATCATCGCGGTCGTCAAGGCCCTGGGCCCGTCGTTCGGCGGCATCAACCTCGAGGACATCAGCGCACCCCGCTGCTTCGAGATCGAACGGCGCCTCGACGACGCCCTCGACATCCCGGTCTTCCACGACGACCAGCACGGCACGGCGATCGTCGTCCTCGCCGCGCTGCGCAACGCGGTCACCTTGCTCGGCCGCCGCTTCGCCGACCTGCGCGTCGTCGTCAGCGGCGCGGGAGCGGCCGGCGTGGCCATCACCGACACGCTGATCGCGGCGGGCATCGAGGGCGCCAACATGATCGTCTGCGACTCCCAGGGCATCATCCACGCCGACCGGCCCGGGCTCAGCGGCGTGAAGGAAGCGCTGGCGCACGGGACCAACTACTCCGGGCGTACGGGAGGAATCAAGGAGGCGCTGATCGGCGCCGACGTCCTCATCGGCGTCTCCGGCGGTTCCATCCCCGAGGCCGCGCTGGCCGGGATGGCCCCGGAAGGGATCATCTTCGCGCTGGCCAACCCCACGCCCGAGGTCCTGCCGGCGATCGCCCACAAGTACGCGTCGATCGTGGCGACCGGCCGCAGTGACTTCCCCAACCAGATCAACAACGTCCTGGCGTTCCCGGGCATCTTCCGCGGAGCCCTCGACGCCCGGGCGACCCGCATCACGGAACGGATGAAGGTGGCCGCGGCGGAGGCGATCGCCGAGGTGATCGCGGACGACCTCCGCGCCGACCAGATCGTGCCGTCGGCGCTGGACCCCCGGGTCGCTCCGGCGGTGGCGGCGGCGGTTGCCCGAGCGGCGGAACGTGACGGGGTCGCCCGGCTGACACCGGTGGCCACGTCGCCGATCCCGATGTCGCCGGCTCCGGTCCGGCCGTCGCCCGCGACGAGCCTGGCCGAGCCTTCCGTTCCCGCTCATTCCTGACGCCTCCTCTTTTTCTCGTACGGCGGCTTGGTCGTGTGGCGGCTTGGTCGTGTGGCGGCCTCTTCGTGCAGCGGGTAGTCGCGCGGCGGTTTGTCCGCGTGGCGGGTGGTTCGCGTGGCGGCTTGGTCGCACGGCGGGTAGTTCGCGTGCGGCTGTCCTACGGCGGGTAGTTCGTGCGGCGGTTTGTTCGCGTGGCGGCTTTTCGTACCGCGGCTGTTGTATGGCGGCTTTCGCACCGCGGCCGGTCCCTCGGGGCCGGCCGCCGGTTCGTTGATCGCCGGACGGGCTTCGCTGGTTGGCCGGGGGTTCCTGCTGCCGATCGATTCTTTCGCATCTGTGCCGGGTAGCCGCCGTTATCCACATCGGGGGTAATCGCCCGGACATCCGCGCTCGGGCCTGCGCCTGGTTGTCCACAACCGGCGCAGCGGCCGGTTATCCACAGCGGGAAGCGTGGTGGGTGGCGAGGTCCCGTACCGGTGACTAGCGTTCCTGGCATGCGCGCCGCCTACGCCAGTGCCACGAAGCCGGACGAACCCCTTGCCGCCCTCACGGTCGGCGACCTGCCCGAGCCCTCGCCGCCCGAGGGTTGGGTGACGGTCGACATCCGAGCCAGCTCCCTCAACCACCACGAGATCTGGTCGTTGCGAGGAGTGGGCCTGCCGGCCGACCGGCTACCGATGATCCTCGGGTGCGACGCGTCCGGAGTGGATACGCAGGGCAACGAGGTCGTCGTCTATCCGGTCGTCGACGACCCGCAGGACCCCCGAGGCTTCTCGCTGTTGTCCGAGCGGTGGCCGGGCACGCTGGCCGAGCGCGTGGCCGTGCCGGCCCAGAACCTGGTGCCCAAGCCGGCCGGCATCTCCTTTCTCGACGCGGCGTGCCTGCCGACGGCTTGGCTGACGGCGTACCACATGCTCACCGCCCGCGGCCGCGTCGCCGACGCGGAATCGGTGCTGGTCCAGGGAGCGGGCGGCGGCGTCGCCACCGCCGCCGTCGTGCTGGCCACAGCCCTCGGCAAACGCGTGTACGCGACCAGCAGAGACGCCGCCAAGCGCGAGAGAATCGCCGAGCTGGGCGCTACGGCGGTGGAACCGGGCGCCCGCCTCCCCGAACGCGTGGAAGTGGTCATCGAGTCGGTCGGCGCGCCCACATTCGAGCACTCTCTGAAATGCGCGGCGCCGGGCGCCCGCATCGTCGTCTGCGGCGCCACGGGAGGGCCGTTCCCGAAGATCGACCTGCGCCGGGTCTTCATGATGCAGCTGGAGATCCTGGGCAGCACGATGGGCACGGCACCGGAGCTCGCGGCGTTGTTGGAGCTGTGCGTAGCCAAGGATGTCCGGCCGGTCATCGACTCGACGTATGGGTTCTCGGCAGTGACCGATGCTTTTGCCAGGCTGAACTCGGGGGAGGTGTTCGGCAAGGTCGCCATCGACCACCTGCACTGACGGGGAGGGGTCGACCCGGCCATGTGACTGAGGCGCGCGGCTTCTGAAGCGCGCGGCTTCCGGGGCACCCGCTTTCGGGCGCGGCTTCCGGGGCACGCGCTTTCGGGCGCGCGGCCTTTGGGGCGACGCGGCTTCAGAGGCGGTCGATCAGGTTCTTGGTGCCGGCGAGCCGTTTCCCGGCGGCCGCGTCGTCGTAGAGCGCCCAGCGCCAGAAGTCCGTCGTGGTCGCGGCCACCAGCGAGAAGTCCTTGCCGCTTCGAGGCGTCACGTGACCGCCCTGGGGCAGGGTCAGCATCGCCTTGGGCCACGGCACGGCCTCGAACGCGGCGAGCCCGTCGGCGTACCTGACGGTCCGGTCGAGCTTGCCGTGCACGAAGAGCACCGGGGTCTCGGGTCCGGAGAACGGCGAAGGCAGCACCTGCCGCCCGGCGAGCACGACCGCGGCCGAGAGGCGGTTGTCACGGTTGCCCGAAAGCATGCCGAGCGTCGTGATGCCGCCGCCCGAATGCCCCGCCGCCGCCACGTGCTCCTTGTCCAGCCGGTTCTCCAGCGGGTCGCCGCTCTTGCCGTTGAGTGCGAGAACCTTGGTCAGGACGTACGAGGCATCGGCGGGCTGGTTCACCAGGTCCAGCACGTTGAACTCGGAGACCCCGTACGAGGTGTGCGGATACGCCGCGCCGGCTACGACGAAGCCGGCCTGGGCCCAGCGCGTCAGGAGCGTGGCGTAGTCGCTGGGCTGGCTGGTGAGCCCGTGACTGAAGACGATGACCGGGAAGGGTCCGTCGCCGTTCGCCGGGTACCAGATTGTGGTCGGCAGCGGCCGGTCGCTGCCCCGGCTGAGCTTCAATTTCCGTACGGCGACAGCAAACGTCCGCCCCGGCGCCTCCCGGATCTGGCCGCTCTCGCCGGCGTCAGGAGTGGTACTCGGCTGCTTGGGACGAGACGGCGTCGAAGCGATCGGCGTAACGGGCGAACCGCCGGAGTCTCCTGCTCCGGACGAGCATGAGGTGAGCACGCCGGCAACGGTCACAGCAGCGATCAACAGCGCGGCGGCCCGGCGTCCCACCCGCCCATTGTGCCCGCGCCCATGACCACCGTCCGGTGATCGTCGGACGGAACACATGTTCTGTCCGACAGGCTCAGGCACGGACTTGGTCGGACGCCGGCGACCCGGTCCCGGGCCGTCGACCGCTACAAGCACGGCCAACACGAAATGTGAGCGATGGCATCAAGCTCATCGGTGGCGGTGGCGGTGGCGGTGGCGGTGGCGGTGGCGGTGGCGGTGGCGGTGGCGGTGGCAGCGGTGCGAGGGCGAGACGGAGGAGTGCGGTTGACGGCGACCAGCGGTGTGGCGGCCGGCGTTAAGCGCGCGGGGGTCCCTTGGCCAGAGCCGCGCTCAGGCGGGCGATGTCTGCGGCGTCCTTCTCGCGGCGGGGCATGCCGGGCACCCATACCGGCATCATTCGCTTGATCTCGATCTGCGCACGTGGACTGACGATCCGGCAACGTACGTCCCTCAGGGAGGCGGGTGGTCCGTCGAGGAGATCGGTGGGCCAGCGCTCTCCCGCGTACGGGCCCCCGGCGACCGTCGGACAACCGTCCTCGTCCCGCGCGAACAATGCGATGCCGACGTCTATCCCGTCCGGGGTGATGAGGTCTCGCTGCTGGTCGGGTGCGGGCTTCAGGTCTCTGGCTTCGGTCAGAAGTACCGCAGCCGAGGAAGACGCCTTGCGCGGGTTGGCGTCGGACGGTCCGGGATCGTCGCGGTAGCCGAGATCGTGCAGCAGGGCGACCAGCCGGTCGGCATCGTGAGCTGGGCAGAAGAAGTCGACGTCCCGGTGCGGCCGGGTCACCTCGCCGAGGAAGAAGTCCATCGCCCAGCCGCCGCGTAGCCAGATGTTCACGCCGGCGTCCTCGCAGACGTGGACGACTTGGTCGATCACCCGGAGCTGATCATCCGCATTCACTGCGTCAGGCTAGGGCGTCGCGGTTCTGGCAAACAGGTGATTTTGCCCCTCCGGACACTCCCACGGACGGGTGAATTCCCCGCTGTCCATGCGAATGCCCTGGTAGGGGCCGGATGGGCCTGGATCGGAGGCGTGAGGCTTCGCTATGGTCGTCCGCATGTCTGACAACAGCGTCGACCCGAGCGGCAACACCGAGCAGTTTCGTGCCTTCACCCAGAAGGCCCCCGAGGAGCCTGCTGCGGCCTCGAAGACTCCGCTGATCATCGGCGGAGTTGTGGTCGCGGTCGTACTGATCGCGGTCATCGCATGGCTTGCTGTCGGCTGAGCTAGCGTCGCGCTTCCAGCCGGCGACCGACCAGTGCCGCCCGAGCCGCCACCGGGCGGCAACGCGGAGGTCGGTACGGCTATCCAGACGTCGTCCAGCCGGTTCGCGAGTCGGCTGCGGCTCATGCCGGGCCGCCACCGGGCGGGCACGCGGTGGTCGGTAGCGGAGGCGGGCACGGGGCGGACATGCGGTGGCGATCTGGCTACCGACACGTCGTCTAGCCGGTCCATAAGGCGGATCAGGTGCTCAGTGCCTTTCGTGCCTGCTCCGCGATCTCCGCTTCCTCGTCCGTGGGCACCACGCAGATCTTCACCCGCGCGCCGTCCGGGGAGATGATGGGGTCGGCGCGTTCGTTGCGGGTCGGGTCGACCTCGATGCCCAGGGCGGACATGCCCTTCAAGGACGCGGCGCGGACTTCCGAGGAGTTCTCGCCCACACCGGCGGTGAAGGTGATGGCGTCCGCGTGGCCCAGGAGCGCGAGGTACGAGCCCACGTACTCCCGCAGGCGCCGGCAGTAGACGTCGAAGGCGAGGGTCGCCGCGGGGTCGCCTTCGGCGCGGCGGCGTTGGATTTCTCGCATGTCGTTGGCGGCGGCAAGGCCTTGGAGGCCGGCGCCGCGCGTGAGTGAGGTTTCGATCTCTTCGATGGGCAGGCCTGCCACGCGGTGCAGGTGAAAGATCACCGTGGGGTCGATGTCGCCGCTGCGGGTGCCCATCACGAGGCCGGACAGGGGTGACATGCCCATCGAGGTGGCTATGCTGCGGCCGCCCTGGACCGCGCAGGCGCTGGCGCCGTTGCCGAGGTGCAGCGTGATCACGTTGGCTGCGTCCGGGGGCAGGCCGAGCAGCTCTGCCGTACGGCGGGCCACGTACGCGTGCGACGTACCGTGAAATCCGTAGCGCCGGATCTGCCAGCGGGCCGCGAGCTCGGAGTCGATGGCGTAGGTGACGCCTTCCGGGGCGATGCTCTGGTGGAATGCCGTGTCGAAGACGGCCACCTGCGGAGCGTCGGGCAGCAGCTTGCGCGCGACGGCGATGCCGCTCAGCGCCGGGGGGTTGTGGAGGGGTGCCAGGGGCACCAGGCCCTCTATCGCCGTGACCACCTCGTCGTCGATGACGGTCGCGGCGCTGAAGAGGTTGCCGCCGTGCACCACCCGGTGGCCGACCGCGCCGAGGCCGGACAGGTCTACCGACTCCATCACCCGTTGCAGCGCGGCGGTGTGGTCGGCTGCCTCGCCGCCGGCCTCGCCGATCCGCTCGATGAGCCCCTTCGCCAGCGTCGACCCGGCATCGAAAACACCGGCGCCGGAGGAAGAGCCAGGGCCGGGATAAGAGGCAGAGGCAGGAAAAGAGGCAGGGGAGGATGAGCGCGGCAAGGAGGAGGGCGGCGAAGAAGTGGGCGGCGAGGAAGGGGGAGACGAGGAGTACGAGGGCTGCTCGAAAAGGCGGTACTTGACCGACGACGAGCCGCAGTTCAGTACCAGGATCTTCATGACCGCGCCTGGATCGCCGTGATGGCCACTGTGTTCACGATGTCCTTCACCGTCGCGCCGCGGGAGAGGTCGTTGACCGGGCGGCGGAGGCCCTGCATGACCGGGCCTACCGCGACCGCATTGGCTGAGCGCTGGACCGCCTTGTACGTGTTGTTGCCCGTGTTCAGGTCGGGGAAGACGAAGACCGTGGCCTTGCCCGCCACCGTGCTGTCCGGGAGCTTGGTGGCCGCCACCGCGGGATCGATCGCGGCGTCGTACTGGATGGGGCCTTCCACCGGGAGGTCGGGGCGGCGTTCGCGGACCAGGGCGGTTGCCGCCGCCACCTTTTCGACGTCGGCGCCCGCGCCTGAGCTGCCCGTCGAGTAGGACAGCATCGCCACGCGGGGTTCGATGCCGAAGGCCGCGGCTGTCTGGGCCGACGAGAGGGCGATGTCGGCGAGCTGAGCAGCGTCCGGGTCCGGGTTGACGGCGCAGTCGCCGTACACGAGGACGCGGTCGGCCAGGAGCATGAAGAAGACGCTCGACGCGACCGAGACCTCGGGGACCGTCTTGATGATTTCGAAGGCCGGCCGGATGGTGGCGGCCGTGGTGTGGTTGGCGCCGGAGACCATGCCGTCGGCGAGGCCCGCGGCGACCATCATGGTGCCGAAGTAGTTGACGTCGCGGACCACGTCGTAGGCCAGGTCGAGGGTGACGGCCTTGTGTTTGCGCAGCTCCGCGTAGCGTTCGGCGAAGTCGTCGCGCAGGCCGCTCGTCGCCGGGTCGACCAGCCGGGCGGCGCCGATCTCCATGCCCAGCTCGCGGGCCCGCCGGGTGATCTCGGCCGGATCGCCCAGCAGGGTCAGGTCGGCGACTCCACGCCGGAGCAGGGTCGCGGTGGCGCGCAAGATGCGTTCGTCGGTGCCCTCGGGAAGCACGAGGTGGCGCCGGTCGGCGCGGGCGCGGTCGATGAGGTCGTTCTCGAACATCAGCGGGGTCACTCGGCTCGAACGTGTGACGTCGAGCAGCCGGGTGAGCTCCGCGGTGTCGACGTGCTCCTCGAACGCGCCGAGCGCCGCCTCGACCTTGCGCGGTGTGCCGGTGCTGAGTCGGGCCTGGATGCGGCCCGCGGCGCTGATCGTGGTGTAGCTGTCGGTCTGCACGACGAGCATCGCGAGCCCGGTGTTGAGCCGCTCGATCACCCGCACGGCACGCGGGTCGGGGAACTCGCCGAGCGTCAGCACCAGGCCGGCCAGGGTGACGCTGCCGGCGGAGTGGGCGGCGCTCGCGGCGACGAGCAGGTCGGCGCGGTCGCCGGGGGTGATGACCAGCGCCCCGTCGGTGAGGTGGTCGAGCACCGCGGGCACGTGCGCGGCCCCGACGATGTAGTCGAGCACGTCTCGGTCCAGCGCGGCCTCGCCGCCGGTCACGACGGTCGCGTCGAGCGCGGCGGCGACCTCCGCGACGGTCGGTGCGGCCACGGCCGGCACCTCGGGGATCGTCCACACCGGCACGGGCAGGCCGTCCGGCGTGGGAACACCGTCGGGCACCCGGTTGGCGATCACGGCCAGCACGGTCGCTTGGAGATCGACGAGCGAGTGGTACGCCGAGCGCACCGCGGCCCCGAGATCGGCCCTCCGCCCCTGCCCGCTGACGACGGGCACCACCACACTGCCGAACTCGGTGGCGAGGCGCGCGTTGAAGGCCAGCTCGCGCGGCAGCTCGTCGTGGCTGTCGTCCTGCCCGTCGGAGAAGTCGCTGCCCACCACGACGACCGACCCGCACCGCCGCTCGAGGGCACGGTAGCGCTCGACGATGCGGGAGATGAGCTCCTCCCGCCGGCCGTCGGCCACCAGCGTGGCGGCTTCGGTCATCGTGACGCCGTAGGCGTCGTCATGGCCGGCGGCCAGCGGGTAGCGGCTGGTCAGCAGGGTGAGCAGCGGGTCCTTGCCGGACCCGGGCACCAGCGGGCGGAACACCCCGATGCGGGCGACCTGCCGGGACAGGAGCTCGACCAACCCGAGCGCGACGGTTCCCTTGCCGACACCGGCACCCAGGCCGGCGACGTAGACGCTGCTTGCCACGGCTCCCAACCTACCGGCCTCACCATGATCGTGCCGGGGCGTCGCCCGACCCTGTGGACAACGCCCGGAAGGCCGGGATTCAGGGGCAAAACCAGGAAGGCCGAGGGCCGGGGAAAGGATCAGCCGAGGGTGGCGCGCAGGTATCCCTCCGGGCCGTCCAGGAACCGTCGCCAGTGCGAGACGATCTCGAGCTCGGCCCAGCTCGTACGCCGGATGCCCTGCGCGTCCAGCTCGAGGATCGTCGCGCCGGGCAGGGCGGTGAGCAGCGGAGAATGCGTCGCGACGACGACCTGGGCGCCGTCGTTCCGCAGCGCGTCGAGCCGCGCGAGCAGCCCCAGCGTCGCGGTGAAGGACAGCGGCGCCTCGGGCTCGTCCATCAGGTAGAAGCCGTAGCCGCGGAACTTGCGGGCGAGCAGTTCGAGGAAGCCCTCGCCGTGGCTGCGGTCGTGCAGGTCACCGTCCGGGGACCCCGGCAGGTTCTCCAGGTACGTGTACAGCCCGTGCATCGTCTCGGCGCGCAGGAAGTACGCGTTCGCGCGCCGCCCCGGGGTCCGGATCACCTTCAGCGCCTCGCCCAGCGGTGACTCGGTGACCCGGCTGCTGTGCCTGGCGTCGCGCGAGCCTCCCTCGGGGTTGAGCCCGTGGGCGGCGGCGAGCGCCTCGACGAGGGTGGACTTGCCGGACCCGTTCTCGCCGACCAGGAACGTCACTCCGGCCGGGATGTTCAGGCCGTGCTCCAGCAGCGCCGCCACCGCCGGTATCCGGGCCCACCATGCGCTCCGGTCGATCAGAGCGTCCGGATCCAGCTCCACGCGCCTGATGGGACGCGCGTTACTCCTCATCGTCCTCGTCGTCGCGGGCCAACCAGGTCGCGAAGCGCTCGATGGGGGTCTCGAACTCCGGGTTGACGTCCACGAACGTGCGCAGCTGCTCGGCCACCCACTCCAGCGTCACGGTCTCCTGGCCGCGCCGTTCGACCAGCTCTTCGATGCCTCGATCGGTGAAGTACATGTGCGGATCCTATGCAGCAGCGCCCCGCCGGAGACCGACGGGGCGCTGCGTCAATTCGAGATCAGGGGCGGGGAAGCGCCGCCTCGACCAGGGCGGACTGCTCGGCCTCGTGCATCTTCGCCGAGCCGACCGCGGGGGCGGCCGCCGCCGGGCGGGAGATGCGCCGCAGCCGGACGCCCTCGAGGTGCTCCAGCAGGTTGAGCGCCACGAAGGACCAGGCGCCCTGGTTGGCCGGCTCCTCCTGGACCCACGCGAAGTCCTCGGCGTCGGGGAACTGGCTGAGCACGGCCTTGAGCTCCTCGACGGGCAGCGGGTAGATCTGCTCCATCCGGATGATCGCAGTGTCGGTGTTGCCACGCTCGGCGCGAGCCTGGAACAGGTCGTAGTAGACCTTGCCGGAGCAGAGCAGGACCCGCTTGACCGCCGAGGCCTCCAGCGGCTTGCCGTTGACCCCCGCGTCGCCCAGGATCGGCTGGAACGTGCCGTTGGTGAAGTCGGCGACCGACGACACCGCGAGCTTGTGGCGCAGCAGGGACTTGGGCGAGAAGACGACCAGCGGCTTGCGCTTGCTGGACAGCGCCTGGCGGCGCAGCAGATGGAAGTAGTTGGCCGGGGTGGTCGGGTTGGCCACCCGCATGTTGTCCTGCGCGCAGAGCTGCAGGAACCGCTCGGGCCGGCCGGACGAGTGGTCCGGGCCCTGGCCCTCCTGGCCGTGCGGGAGCAGCAGCACCAGCGATGACTGCTGGCCCCACTTCACCTCGCCGGAGGAGATGAACTCGTCGACGATCGACTGGGCGCCGTTGACGAAGTCGCCGAACTGCGCCTCCCAGAGGACCAGCGCGTCCGGGTTCTCCACCGAGTAGCCGTACTCGAAGCCCATCGCCGCGTACTCGCTGAGCAGCGAGTCGTGCACGAAGAAGCGGGCGTTGCCGGTGGCCAGCGTGGACAGCGGCAGGAAGTCGTCGCCGGTCTTGGCGTCCACGATCGAGGCGTGCCGCGACGTGAAGGTGCCGCGGCGCGAGTCCTGCCCTGCCAGGCGGACGGTCACGCCCTGGGCGAGCAGCGAGCCGAACGCGACGAGCTCGCCGAAGCCCCAGTCGATGCCACCCTCGGTGGACATCTTGGCGCGGCGCTCGAGGAGCTGCTGGACCCGCTTGTGCGGGGTGAAGTCCTCCGGCAGGTCGAGGTGCGCCTGGCCGACGGATTTGACCATGGCCGCGTCGACCGCCGTGTCCGCCTTGGGCTCCGGCTCCTCGCTCTGGGTGGGACGCACCCGCGGCGGCGAACCGGCGGAGTCGCGGGTCGCCTTGAACACCTTCTCGAGCTGCGACTGGTAGTCGCGCAGCTGCTCCTGGGCGTCGTCCACGGTGATGTCGCCGCGGCCGATCAGCTCCTCGGTGTACAGCTTGCGGACCGAGCGCTTGGTGTCGATGATCTGGTACATCCGCGGGTTGGTCATCGACGGGTCGTCGCCCTCGTTGTGGCCGCGTCGCCGGTAGCAGACGAGGTCGATGACGACGTCCTTGTTGAACGCCTGGCGGTATTCGAAGGCGAGCTTGGCCACCCGGACGACGGCCTCGGGGTCGTCGCCGTTCACGTGGAAGATCGGCGCCTGGATCATGCGCGCCACGTCGGTCGAGTAGAGCGACGAGCGGCTGTACTCCGGGGCGGTGGTGAAGCCGACCTGGTTGTTGACCACCACGTGGACCGTGCCGCCGGTGCGGTAGCCACGCAGCTGGGAGAGGTTCAGCGTCTCGGCCACGACGCCCTGTCCGGCGAACGCGGCGTCGCCGTGCACCAGGATCGGGAGCACCGTGTAGCCGTGCAGACCTAGGTCGAGGCGGTCCTGCTTGGCCCGGACGATGCCCTCGAGCACCGGGTCGACGGCCTCCAGATGGGACGGGTTCGCGACCACGCTGACGGTCGTGGCGTTCTCGCCGTCGGGTGTCGTGTACTTGCCCGTCTGGCCGAGGTGGTACTTCACGTCGCCCGAGCCGTGCGCCGACTTCGGGTCCATCTGGCCCTCGAACTCGTTGAAGATCTTCTCGTACGGCTTGCCGACGATGTTCGCGAGCACGTTGAGCCGGCCGCGGTGGGCCATGCCGATGACCATCTCGTCCAGGCCCGCCTCGGCCGAGGACTGCAGGACGGCGTCGAGGAGCGGGATCAGCGACTCGCCGCCCTCGAGGGAGAACCGCTTCTGGCCCACGAACTTCGTCTGCAGGAAGGTCTCGAACGCCTCGGCGGCGTTGAGCCGGTTGAGGATGTGCTTCTGCTCCTCCTGGTCCGGCTTCGTGTACTTGATCTCGATCCGGTCCTGGATCCAGCGCCGCTCCTCGGGACCCTGGATGTGCATGTACTCGATGCCGACCCGGCGGCAGTAGGTGTCACGCAGCACGCCGAGCACGTCGCGCAGCTTCAGCCTCTGCTTGCCGCCGAAGCCGCCGACCGGGAAGGTGCGGTCGAGGTCCCACAGCGTCAGGCCGTGCTGGAGGATGTCCAGGTCAGGGTGCCGACGGATCTCGAACTCGAGCGGGTCGGTGTCGGCCATCAGGTGACCGCGCACCCGGTACGCGTGGATGAGCTCGACCACCCGCGCGGCCTTGTCGATCTGGCCCTCGGAGGTACGGGCGACGTCGCGCACCCACCGCACCGGCTCGTACGGGATCCGCAGCGAGGTGAAGATGTCGTCGTAGAACGAGTGCTCGCCGAGCAGGAACTCGTGCACCGCCTTGAGGAACTCGCCGGACTGCGCGCCCTGGATGACCCGGTGGTCGTAGGTGCTGGTCAGCGTGGTGATCTTGCTGATGCCGTGGTCGGTGAGCATCTCGTCGGACATGCCGGAGTACGGCGCGGGGTACTCCATCGCGCCGACGCCGATGATCGCGCTCTGCCCGGTCATCAGGCGCGGGATCGAGTGCACCGTGCCGATGCCGCCCGGGTTGGTCAGCGAGATGGTGGTGCCGGCGTAGTCGTCCATGGTCAGCTCGTTGCGGCGGGCGCGCCGGACCACGTCCTCGTACGCCTGCCAGAACTGCCGGAAGTCCATCTGCTCGCAGTTCTTGATAGAGGGCACCACGAGCGCGCGGGAGCCGTCCTTCTTGGCGAGGTCGATGGCGATACCGAGGTTGATGTGCTCGGGCTGGACCAGGGCGGGCTTGCCGTCGATCTCGGCGAAGGAGTTGTTCATCTCCGGGTGCGCCATGACGGAGCGGACCAGCGCCCAGCCGATGAGGTGGGTGAAGCTGACCTTGCCGCCGCGGCCCCGGGCGAGGTGGTTGTTGATCACGATGCGGTTGTCGACCAGCAGCTTGGCCGGGACGGCGCGCACCGAGGTGGCGGTCGGGACCTCGAGCGAGGCGCCCATGTTCTGCACGATGCGGGCGGCCACGCCGCGCAGCGTGGTGACCTTCGCGCCGGCCGGGGCGCTGCCGTTGGCGGCGGCCTTGGCGGGCGCCGGAGCCGGGGCGGCCTGCTGGGCGGCGGGGGCGGGCGCGGCGGCCGGCTTGGGTGCCGGCGCGGGCGTGGCCGGGACGGTCGGCTTGACGGGCGCGACGGTCGAGGCGGCGGGAGCATCGGTGCCGGCCTTCTCGGCCGTAGCCTTCGCGTTGGCGGCCGTGGCCTCGTCGGGCGTGACGATCGAGCCCGCTGCCGTGGCCGGCTTGTAGTCGGCGAAGAAGTCGTGCCAGGCGGGGTCGACGCTCGTGGGGTCGGCCAGATACCGCTGGTACATCTCGTCGACGATCCACTCGTTGGGACCGAAGTCCGCGAGTGGATTCTCATGCGAAGTCTGCTGGGTCGACACTTCCGTGTTCGCCTCTTTCACCATGTTGTCAGCACGCGACGTTCGTCACCGAGGACGAAGGATTTCGGCGTCAAGGCTACGCCGTGGGATCGGCGTAGCCATGCGCACGTCCGGACTGTGACCAACGGATGAGGCTCAAGAGAGATGTGTCACCTGGTGGTTACGTCAGCTGATGTCGCGATTCTTGGTGATCCACGTCCCGAGGCCGCCCGCCAGCAGCGCATAGCCGATCAGCACCGCCGCACCGACCCAGCGGGGCGGGTTTGCGGGCAGTTCGGTGCCCGAGATCATGAGCTGCGACGCCGTGGTCGGGATCAGCACCTGGAGGTTCTCGAACCACTTGGCGACGTGCTCGGTGAGCAGGAAGAAGATCAGCCCCACCGCCGACGTGCCGACCGTGTAGAGAATGGCCAGCGTCAGCGTCGCCGCGATCTGGCTGCGGATCAGCACGCCGGCGCCGACGCCCAGGACGGCCCAGAGCACGAACGCGAGCGCGTTCAGCCCGATCGCCCGCCAGACCGCCGGCTCGCCCAGCTGGCTGCCGTAGTCCAGCGAGTTCAGGATGAGCGGCACAAAGATCAGGTTGAGCAGCGTGGTGAGCGCCCACACCACCAGGCCGATGACGACCGCCGCCCCGAACTTCGCCAGGATGACCGCCTCCCGCCGGGGCGTGACCAGGAAGGTGGTGGTCGCCGTCAGGTGGAAGAACTCGCTGGTCACGATGATGGCGCAGAGCAGCAGGACGATGAGCACGCCCATGAACTGCCCGCTCGTGTAGAGATTGGTGGCCACGTTGATCGGCTGCATCACGGCGTCGAACTGGGCTTGCTGACTGTCGGAGACCCCGGAGTCCGGCGGCGGCGAGCCCGCGCTGGCGGTCGCCCAGTTGAACAGCAGGCTGGCCGCGTACAGCGGCACCAGGATCAGACCCATGACCCACCACAGCGAGGTGGTGCGGACCTTGAACAGTTCGGCGCGGACCAGGTTCATCGGATGCCCGCCTTCCCGGCAGTGAGCTGCAGGAACACCTGCTCGAGATCGCCGCGCTCGCCGGTCAGCTCGTGCAGCTCGACCGAGGCGGTGAACGCGGCATGCCCGATCGCCGCCGGGCTGGCGCCGCTGACCAGCAGCGATCCGTCGGGCTGGGGGGACGAGGTGGCGTTCAGCGCGTCGAGAGCGGCGACCAGCTGTTCCGGCTGGGGGGTGCGGACCCGCACCTGGGCCGTGCCCAGCGAACCGAGGACGTCGTCGACCGGGCCCTGCCGGACCAGCCGGCCGGCCGCCACGATCACCACGTCGTCGGCCAGCTGCTGCATCTCGCCGAGCAGGTGGCTGGAGACCAGGACCGTCCGCCCCTCGCCGGCGAGCGCCTTGAGCAGGTCACGCATCCAGCGGATGCCCTCCGGGTCGAGCCCGTTGGCCGGCTCGTCGAGGATCAGCACCCGGGGGTCACCGAGCATCGCGGCGGCGATGCCCAGCCGCTGCTTCATGCCCAGCGAGTAGCCCTTGAACTTCCGCCCGCCCGCCGGGGTCAGCCCCACGATGGCGAGGGCCTCGTCGGCCCGGGTGTCGGGCAGGCCGGCGGCGCGGCAGATCATCCGCAGGTGGTTGCGCGCGCTGCGGCCGCGGTGCGCGCTGGACGCCTCCAGAACGGCCCCCACCGTGCGGATCGGATCGGTCAGCTCCGTGTACTTGTGGCCCGCGATCGTCGCCGTGCCGGCGGTAGGGGTGACCAGGCCGAGCAGCATGCGCAGCGTGGTCGTCTTCCCGGCGCCGTTCGGGCCGAGGAATCCGGTCACCCGGCCCGGCCGTACGGTGAAGGAAAGGTCATCGACCGCACGCAGCTTCTTGTAGTGCTTCGTGAGGTGGGAGACGGTGATCTCCCCAGTCCCGGCGGTCAACGCGCACTCCTCCCCGTCGGCTGATGGATCAACCTACCGGTTCAGCGCCACCCAGGTGGCCCTTGCGCGTGCAAGCGGCGTGCCGTCTTGCGAATACACGGCGGAATCGACCACGGCCTTGCGTCCCTCGGTGCTGACCGGCGCGCCGACGACCACGCAGCGGTCGCCCGGAGCCGGGAGTGCGCCGACCGCCACCGCGATTCGGCCGAGCAGGTAGACCCTGCCGCTCTGCAGTGCGGACCAGCCGCCCGGGCAGTCGAGCGCGGCCCACATCGTCTGCACCGTGACGTCGCCGGGGACCTCCCACGCCGCGGCCAGCCGGCCGTCGGACAGTGGGCCCGGGAAGATCCGCAGGCCGTCGGGATTGTCCGGGCCGCAGACGTAGCAGGTCGGGAAGGGGTGCTCGATGTGCCCGGGAAAGGGGCCGGCGTCGGCCGGGTCGGCGAGCGGAACTCCCGGGCCGGCGTCGGCGTCCGGCTCGACCTCGGCGACGAGCGTGCCGGACGGGTCCAGCACCTTGCCGTCCGCCACGGTCAGCGGGGTCTCCAGCGGAGGCGGCACACGCAGGGTCACCTGAAAGGCCCGGCCGTCGGTGCCGGCGCCGGAGGCGACGGCGAAGGCCCCGGCGGACCAGCCGCCGTTGCCCGAGGTGGGCGGCCCGTGAAAACGGGCGGGGATCAGCATGCCGCGACCCTCTCACGGACGTACGACACAAAGTCGTTCACTCAGCGGTCATCCGCCGCCACCCGGTGCGCCACGCCACCGGCAATCGCGAGCCTTACACAGTTCTCATGACGGTACTGATGACCGCTGCCGCACCCACCGGGACCAGCGGCTACTCGCTCCTCATCGCCGACGACGCCGACCAGGTCGCGGCCGCGCAGCGCCTGCGCCACGACGTCTTCGCCACCGAGCTCGGCGCCACCCTGCGCGGCGCCACCCCCGACGGGCGGGACGTGGACGAGTTCGACGACTTCTGCGACCACCTGATCGTCCGCGACGACGCGACCGGCGCCGTGGTCGGCACCTACCGGATGATGACCCCGAGGGGCGCCGAGCGCGCCGGCCGCCGCTACGGCGACGGCGAGTTCATCATGAGCGGCCTGCGCCTGCTGCGCGACCAGCTCGTGGAGACCGGACGCTCCTGCGTGCACCCCGACCACCGCTCCGGCGCCGTGGTCAACCTCATGTGGGCCGGCATCGCCCGCTACCTGCACCTCAACAACCTGCGCTGGCTGGGCGGCTGCGCGTCGGTCCCACTGGACGACGGCGGCCACACCGCGGCGGGCGTCTGGGCGCGGGTGCAGAGCCGGCACATGTCGCCGCCCGCACTGCGGGTCCAGCCGCGACGTAACTGGCTGGCCGGCAGCACCCTCGTCGGCGACCCCAAGGTGCCGGCGCCGCCGCTGCTCAAGGGCTACCTGCGGCTGGGCAGCTGGGTCTGCGGCGAGCCCGCGTACGACCCGGACTTCGCTTGCGCGGACTTCTACGTGCTGTTCTCCATGGACCGGATGGACCCCCGCTACCGGCGGCACTTCCTCGGAGCCACGCGATGATCTGGCAGCCCGTGTCGGCGTGCGGTCCGCAGTGCCGCCCCGGGGGAGACGACGCCGTGAGCGGGGTCGCCACGGTGGTGCGGTTGGTGACTGCAGCCGCCGTACTTATCAGCGGTCTCATGGTGATGCCGCTGCTGCGTGGCCGCGCGCCGCGGACCGTCGCCCGCGCCTTGCTCGCGGCCCTGGGGGTGAAGCTGGTGTGGCGCGGCCCGGCGCCGCGACCGGGCAGCCTGCTCGTGGCCAATCACGTGTCGTGGCTGGACGTGCTCGCGCTGCTCGCGGTGGCGCCGATGACGCTGGTCGCCAAGCGCGAGGTGCGCGCCTGGCCGGCGGTCGGCGCGACGGCCAGGGCGGTCGGAGTGATCTTCGTCGACCGCGCACGGCCGAAGCGCCTGCCGGCGACGGTCTCGGAGATCACCGCGGCGCTGCGGGCCGGTCGCTCGGTCGCGGTCTTCCCGGAAGGTACGACCTTCTGCGGCGCGGAGGCCGGCCGCTTCCGGCCCGCGGTGTTCCAGGCCGCGGTGGACGCCCGCGTCCCGGTCGTGCCGATCGCCATCCGGTACGCGTCCCGTCGGCATCGTTCATCGGTGACGACACGCTGTGGGCATCGGTACGCCGCGTGGCAGGATTGCGCGGGCTGACCGTGACGCTCGTCGGGTCCGCGGCACTGCGGCCGGAGCCGGGTGCGGACCGCCGGTCGCTGGCGCGAGCGGCGCAGGCGTCCGCGGGAGTGCGCACCGCCACCTTCGGACTCGCCGCCTAGAGCGCTCACAGAAAACTTTCAGGCACCGTGCAGCGGAGGTGCAGCGGCCTGGGTGAAGATGGAGGCCATGGCCGCCACACAGACCCAGGGCAAGCAGAGCGAAGCGAAGCTCCTCGTGGTGGAGGACGACGCCAACATCCTCGAGCTGCTCTCCGCCAGCCTGCGCTTCGCCGGGTTCGACGTCAGCACCGCGACCAGCGGCAGCGCCGCCGTCAGCGCGGCCAAGAACGCCACCCCCGACCTCGTCGTCCTCGACGTCATGCTGCCCGACCTCGACGGCTTCGAGGTCATCCGGCTGATGCGCGAGGGCGGCCAGCGCACCCCGGTGGTCTTCCTGACCGCCCGCGACGGCACCGACGACAAGATCCGGGGGCTCACCCTCGGCGGCGACGACTACGTGACCAAGCCGTTCAGCCTGGAGGAGCTCACCGCCCGCATCCGGGCCGTGCTGCGCCGCACCAGCGCCGGTGACGAGGAGCCCTCGCGCCTCGTGTTCGCCGACCTCGAGCTCGACGAGGAGACGCACGAGGTCTACCGCGCCGGCCAGCGCGTGCAGCTGTCGCCTACGGAGTTCAAGCTGCTGCGCTACCTCATGCTGAACGCCAACCGCGTGCTCTCCAAGGCGCAGATACTCGACCACGTGTGGAAGTACGACTTCCGGGGCGACGACAACATCGTGGAGTCGTACATCTCCTATCTGCGGCGCAAGGTGGACAACGTGCAACCCCGTCTGATCCACACGCTCCGCGGCGTCGGGTACGTCCTGCGCAAACCGGCAGCCTGAGTCCCCGGTGACCCTCTCCGACCGGGTCCGCAGTCACGTCCCGCTGCAGACCGGGCTGCGCCGGGTGCCGCTGCGCACCAAGCTCGTCGCGTCCGTGCTCGCCCTGGTGTTCGCGGCGCTGACCCTGATCAGCGCGGCGAGCACGTACGCCCTGCACAGCTACATGATTAGCCGCGTCGATGCGCAGCTCGAGCAGCTGACCCACATCGTCGAGAACCTGCGGGCCTACGAAGAGCTGAAGCTTCCGGGCGAGTACTACGTGGCGCTCACCACGGTCCAGGGCGTGGGTTCGCCCGAGTACGACGGCAGCCTGGCGCCCGAGCAGCTGCCCCCGATGGTCAGCGGCGTGGAGGACGTCAACAAGCACCTCGACAAGCCCTACACCACGCCTTCGAAGGACGGTACCGAGCACTGGCGCATGCTGGTCACCCAGCTGCGCAACGGGTCGGTCCTGCACGTGGGGCAGCGGCTGGTCGGCATCGACGACGCCATCAGCCGCCTCATCTGGGTCGACACCCTGGTGGGCGCCGGGGTGCTCTTCGCTCTCGCGGCGATCGGTGCCGCCATCGTCCGCCAGAGCCTGATCCCGCTGGTGCAGATCGAGCGCACGGCGGCGGCCATCGCCGCCGGGGACCTCACCCAGCGGGTGCCCGACCCCGAGCCGGACGAGGGCGAGCCGCAGACTGAGCTGGGCCGGCTGTCCCGGGCGCTCAACGCCATGCTGGCGCAGATCGAGGCCGCCTTCACCGCGCGCGCCCTTTCCGAGACGGCCGCACGCGCCGCGGAGTCGCAGGCCCGCGACGCCGCCGACGCGGCCCTGGCGTCGGAAAGCCGGGCGGTGCGCTCCGAGGAGAAGATGCGGCAGTTCATCGCGGACGCCTCGCACGAGTTGCGTACGCCGCTGACCTCTATCCGAGGGTTCGCCGAGCTGTACAGGCAGGGGGCGGTGGCCGATCCCGGGGACACGGCGAAGATCCTGCGGCGGATCGAGGACGAGGCGGCCCGGATGGGGCTGCTGGTCGAGGATCTGCTGCTGCTCGCACGCCTGGACCGGGAGCGGCCGGTGACGCTGGCGCCGGTGGAGCTTCCTGTGCTTGCGCTGGACGCGGTGCAGGCGGCGCAGGCCACCGCGCCCGACCGGACGATCGAGCTGGACATCCGGGACGCGCCGGAGAAACTGGTCGCGTACGGGGACGATGCGCGGCTGCGGCAGGTGATCGGCAACCTGATGACCAACGCCATCGTGCACACCCCGCCGGACGCCTCCGTGACCCTGTCGCTCTCCACTGCGGACGGCAACCGGGCGGTCGTCGAGGTCGCCGACACCGGCCCGGGGCTGACGCCTGAGCAGCGCGAACACGTCTTCGAGCGGTTCTACCGGGCGGACGAGGCGCGGACCCGGCGTACCGACCGGGAAGCCACCGGTACGGGGCTCGGGCTGGCCATCGTGGCGGCGATCGTACGGGCCCACCACGGCACCGTGGAGGTCCTCAGCGAACCCGGCCGGGGTGCCGTCTTCCGGGTCTCGTTGCCTGCGCTCGTACCCGACGAATCCTGAGATTCCCGGCGCTTCGCCATTCACAGAAAACCTTCAGGGTCAGCACAGGTCAGTCGGAGCGGTCGGGGGCAATGTTGTCCCCATGAACGAGTACGAGACCAACCCGCAGCGGCACGAGAACTCCTCGCCCGAGGAGCCGTCGCACCGGCCCGCGGACGCCTCTCCCGCAGGTAGCAGCCCGGAGCGGGGACAGTCCGACACGACGGCTCAGCAGCCCGCACTCGGCCAGCCGGCGTCCTGGCAGCCCCACCCGGCGCCCGAGGCGCAGCCGGGCCAGCTTCAGCCCGGCCTGCCCCAGCCCGTGTCGGGGGCGCATCCCGGCCAGCCCCAGCCCGTATCCGGGGCGCAGCCCGGCCAGTGGCCCGGTTCGCCGTGGCAGCAGGGCGCCCAGCCCGCCCAGCCAGCTCAACCCGCCCAGCCTGGTCAGCCGCCGTTCCCTGGCCAGGCCTACCCGGGCCAGCAGTACCCGCAGACCGCTCCGCAGCCGGCCTACGCGGGGGCTTACCCGGGCGGCCAGGAGCCGTGGAACGGCGCCCCGCGCGCCGATGCCCCGATCTGGGCAACCTCCGTCGGGACCGAACCGCAGCGCGATCCCGCCCGGGCCGGCCGGGGGCGCCGCATCCTGGTGACCGGGGCGGCCGCCGTGCTGATCGCTCTCGCCGCCGGCGGGGTCGGTGCGGCGACCGCGCTGGCCTTCGACGACGACCACGCCACGGCTACCGTGCAGAGCGCCAACTCGTCCGTCACCCGGGTCGTCGACCGGTCGTCGCTGGCCCAGATCGTCGCGGCGGTCAAGGACAGCGTCGTCTCGATCACCACCGGTACCGGCGAGGGCTCCGGCGTCGTCCTCAACGAGCAGGGCTACATCGTGACCAACAACCACGTGGTCGCCACCGCTCAGGGCAAGACCGTCACGGTCATCTTCGCGAACGGCAAGAAGGCCGAGGGCACCATCACCGGCACCGATCCGCGTACGGACCTGGCGGTCGTCAAGGTCACCGGCGTCGACGACCTCAAGCCCGCCACCCTCGGCCGGAGCGCCGACATGCAGGTGGGCGACACCGTGCTCGCGCTCGGCAGCCCGCTCGGCCTGGAGGGATCGGTGACCGAGGGAATCATCAGCGCCAAGGATCGGACCATCCAGTCCGGTGGTGAGGACCAGCAGACCCCGCAGAACCCGTTCGGCGGCCAGCAGCAGGAGCAGCCGCAGGCCACCACCTCGATGTCCGGCCTGCTGCAGACCGACGCGCCGATCAACCCCGGCAACTCCGGCGGCGCGCTGGTCAACACCAACGGCCAGGTCATCGGCATCAACTCGGCGATCGCCACCTCGGGGTCGAGCTCGGGCAACATCGGCCTGGGCTTCGCGATCCCGAGCGACCGGGTGCAGATCGTCGCGAAGGCCCTGATGAACGGCGAGAAGGTCAGCCACCCCGCGCTGGGCGTCAGTGTCACCGAGGCCGAGGGCGGCGGCGCCCAGGTCAGCCTGGTGAGCCCGAACAGCGCGGCCGCCAAGGCCGGCCTCGAGCAGGGCGACGTCATCAAGTCGGTCAACGGCAAGTCGGTCAACGACTCCGACGACCTGGTGACGATCATCCAGAACGGCAAAGTCGGGGACAGCGTCTCCGTCACGTTCACCCGCAACGGACAGGAGCAGACCGTCAACGCCACGCTCACCGAGGCGTCCTGACGGGCTAGGACCCGGTGCCGCCCGGGCCATCGGGCGGCACCACCTCCCACGCGGTGGGTGGTCGTGACCAAGGGGGTTGGTCACGACCGCCCACCGCACCTTTTGTGTCCACTCCGTGCTGTATCTGCCGATCAGCGGCAAATCGGGGGCTCGCGTTCGGCCCGGCCGACCGCCTAGTCTCCATTCGCCATAGCGGATTGGAAGGCCGACCCGAGTGACCTACGTCGAGACCCGGATGAATGTCTGGGAAGCCCTGGCCGGACGCGCGCCGGGAGAGCCACTCGGACCCGCCGATCCCGGACTCTGGGGCGCGGTCGTCGACCGGCTCAACCCGGCCCGGGCGAAACCGGTGCTGCGGGCGGGCATCGAGGCCGCCGAGCTCACCAGCGTTCGCGGCGCCACGTACGTGATGCTCCGGTCGCCCGACGACGGTGGCCGCGCCTGCTATCTGCGGCTGACGCCGGAGGAGTGGCAGCTCGCGCTGATGATGGACGGCACGCACACGGTGGCCCGCCTGGTCGCCGAGTTCGCGCGCCTCGCCGGCCGGCTGGCGCCCGACCAGGTCCGCCGCGTCGTCGCCGACCTGGCGGGCAACCGCATGCTCGAGGAGCTGCCGGTCGACGCCTTCCGCCCGCTGCAGGAACTCGACCGCAAGCCGCTGCCGCACCGGCTCGGCAGGGGCGTGCTCGCCGCCGCGCGCGGTCAGCGCATGCTCGTCTTCGACATCGACCGGGTCATCACCGCGCTCTACCGGGGTGGGGGGCGGCTGTTGTTCACGAAGGCTGCCGCGATCGTCCTCTCGGTCTTCGCGCTGGCCGGCATCGGGATCTTCGCCGCGACGTGGTGGCGCGGGAGCCAGGCGGTGTTCCTCAGCGGCGGGTCCTACCTGCTCGGCGCGGTGGTCCTGCTGCTGCTCAACCTGCTCGCCCTGGCCAGCCACGAGCTCGGCCACGCCCTGGCCACCAAACACGCCGGCCGTGAGATCCCGGCCGCCGGGCTGCTCGTCTACTTCGGCATCCCGTCGGTGTTCGTCGACACCACGGACGTCTGGATGGCCGGGCGGCGCGCCCGCATGCTGGTCACCGGGGCCGGCCCCGCGACGGGCCTGGTGCTCGCCGGATCCGTGCAGCTGGTCGGGCTGGCGGTGCCCGCGCTCGGCCCGCTCGCCTTCAAGCTGGCCTTCGTCTGGTACCTCAACGTGCTGTTCAACCTGAACCCGTTGCTCGCGCTGGACGGCTACTACCTGCTGATGGACTGGCTCGAGATCCCCAACCTGCGCGGCCGTGGGCTGGCGTGGGTGGCCTCCCGGCTGCGGGGGCGCCCGCCCGCGTGGGGTGGCCTCGACCGGGAGGGCCGCATCGTCGCGCTGTACGGCGTCCTGGCCGTGCTCTGGCTGGCGATCGCGGCCAACCTCGCGTACCGGGTCTGGGCCGACCGGATCGCCGGGCTGGCGACCGGGCTCTGGCACAGCGGTGCCGCCGGCAAGCTCCTGCTCGTCCTGGTCGTGGGCGGGCTCTGCGCGCCGCTGATCTACCTGGCCGTGGCGTGGGCGGTCCGCTCGTGGCAGCGGTTCCGGGTCCGCGCGACCGAGAAGCGCCGCGATGCCGACGCGCCGCGACGGCTCGCCGCCCTGCGCAACTCCGACCTGGGTGGTCTTCCCGAGGCGGCGCTGGCCGGCCTGGCCGCGCGAGCGAGCTGGGTCCGCCCGCCCTCCGGCACCCAGATGGTGCTGGCCGGCAGTACCCAGCACGCTGTGTACGTGGTCGTCGACGGCGCCATGCAGGCCCGCAGGCCCGGCGACCCGGGCGGCACGATCCGCCACCACGTCGGCGCGGGTGGGGTCGTCGGCCTCGCCAACGCGCTCACCGGCCGTTCCACGTCGCTGGACTGGCACACCGCGGGCACGACGCTGCTGGCCGTTCCGACCGCGGCCGTGGCGACCGTCGTCGGCCCTCTGCCGGGGCCGCCCCCGGCGGACCGGGCCGAGGCGGAGGCACTCTTCGCCGACACTCCCGCCCTCGCCGGGCTCGCGGGGGACGAACGGCTCGCCCTGATCGCTTCCGCGCACCCCGTCGACCTTGAGCCGGGAGCGCCGGTCGAGCTGGCCGGGCCGACCCACGCGGTCGTCGTCGAGTCCGGCGTGATCGCCATGCCCGACGGGGTGGAGCTGCGCCGCGGCACGCTCATCGGGCCGGTCGGGGACGGCAACCCGGGTGCGGTCGCGCAGACGCGTACCCCCACCCGGCTGTGGGTCATCCCCGACGCCGCTGACCTGCCGCCGCTGGTCGGCGCGCCGAGCCGGCTCACCGGACCCGCCGAGGCCGGTCGCGGTCCGGCCGCCACGGGCGTGCACTCGGCCGGTGTCTACCCCCCGCTCGCGGTGCCGCCCGGGCCGCCGGAGGGCACCGAGGACCCCGAGGTGGACCGCCGCTTCGAGCGGCGCATGTGGTGGCTGGTGCTGCTCCTGCTCCTGCTGGCACTGCTGCTGACGGGCATGAACTTCGCGCCCGGTCCGGCCTGGGCCGAGATGCCGACCGACCGGGCCCTGCTGACCGCCGACCGCGGCACGGTGACCGCCACCATCGACGGCCGGAAAGTACGTCTTGCCGAGGGCGACCGCCGGTACGTCGACCAGGGCGCCGTCGTGCGCGTGTCCAGCAAGTCCTCCGGCCGGCTCACCTTCCAGGGCGGCTCGGCGACGCTGCTCTGCGCGGGCACCCGAGCCGAGGTGGGCGCGCTCTACACCGACGCCGGACGCCGGCGGGTGCCGCACGGGGCGATCACGGTCCACCGCGGCCGCGTCCTGGCCGACACGGGCAGTACGAGCGGGGCGTACCAGCCGCTGAACCTGACCGTGGCCCGGCCGGCCGGCGGCGACGTGACCAACAACGGCGCGGCGTGGTTCGCGGTGGACCCCGGCGCGGTCAGCGTCGCCACCGGGCGCGTGTACGTGGCCGGCACCCCCTCGATGGCCGACGTGACCACGCTCAGCTGTGGTGACGGCGTACCCGTGGCACCGCCGGCCGGTTCGCCCAGCGACTCGCCCAGCGACGAGCCGTCCGACCTGCCGAGCACGGTGCCGCCGTCGCTGGGCTCGGCACCGCCGACCGAGGCGACGACCGATCCCCAGCCGACCACCGACCCGGTACGCCCGGTGACGCCCGACCGCCCGGACCCGACGACCGTCCGGCCGACGACCAGGCCCACGGCGCCGCCCACCACGATCCGGCCCTCGACGCGGCCGCCGACGCCCTCGAGCTCGGCCTCGGCCTCGCCTCCGCCGTCGGACGACCCGTCGACGCCGAACGACCCCCCGTCCGACGACCCCGAACCGTCGACGTCGACCTCGACGCCGCCCGTGATTGGATGAGCCGTGCTCTGTTTCTTCTGCGCCAAGGCGGCGCGTGGCAGCTGCCGGTTCTGCGGCCGCGGCGTGTGCGAGGACCACGCCCGCTTCGGGCCGTACCTGTTGCAGGTCAGCCGGTCGGCCAGCCGGGACCGGGCCGAGGCGCTGGTGGTCGAGGACGCGGTCCAGTGCGGCACGTGCCGGCCCCGGCCGCAGCCGGTCGCGATGCCCGAGCTGGACTGATCCCGCCTGGGGGGATATCAGGGCGGGACTGATCCCGCCTGACCGAGGGATACCGGGGGCTGGACGCCGCCGCCTACGGTGATGCCATGAGCGATTTCGACGCCGTCCTCGAGCGGTTGCTCACCGACCCCGCCTTCCAGGCGCACCTGGCGCGCGACCCGGGCACGGCGCTGGCCGGCTATGCCCTCGACGCCTCCGAGGTCGACCTCCTGCACCAGCAGGTCGCCTCCGACGTCGGAGCGACGCTGGCCACGGTCGAGGACCGGGTCAGCAAGTCGAGCACGTTCGGGCTCTTCAGCTCCTTCGGCGGCGGCATGGGCGCGCTCACCGACGGCATCGGCGCGCAGACCGGTGTGCCGACCGGCGGGGTGCCCGCCGACGGCGCGGCGGGGATCGGCCCGGGCACCGCGGGCCGGTCCGGGCTCGGGGAGTGGTCGGAATTCGGTACGTCGGCAGGCCTCGCCGCGAACGCAGCCGTCGAGCACCCGGCGGCACAGGGCTTCGGGGACGCCCCGGGAGCCTGGGGGGCCGGGGGTGGCGGCGTGCCGGGTCATTCGGGTCTGGGGTCCGCACCCGGCCTCGCGGAGGGCCCGGACCTGGACGGCCTGCCGGCGGTCTCGGGCTTCGGTGACGCTCCGCGCAGCGGGTTCGGCGAAGCCGGCGAGATGCACGGCGGCCACGGTCACGCGGAGCTGCCGGCGCCGAAGGGCTACCACGACCGGGTCGACGCGGACGGGGACGGCAGGCTCGACGCATCCACCTACCGCGGTCACCACGGCGGCGGCGCGGAGATCCTCGTCGACCTGAACGACGACGGCAAAACGGACTTCATCGGCGTCGACAAGGACCTCGACAACCGCGTGGACTTCGCCGACTACGACAAGGACCACGACGGCACGTTCGAGAAGCGCATGTTCGACGACGACGGCGACGGCTTCCTGGACCGCTCCGTCTGGCACTAGGACCCGACGGCCCCCACTATGGGAGGCATGGTCGCTATCGCGGCCCGGGCACTCACGAAGGTCTTCGACGACGGCGCGGTGGCCGTGGACGGCGTGGACCTCGACGTGGCTCCGGGCGAGTTCGTTGTGCTGCTCGGCCCGACCGGCTGCGGCAAGTCGACTCTGCTGCGGTTGCTGGCGGGCGTCGAACAGCCCACCGCCGGCGAGGTGCGGTACGACGGCGTGGCGGTCACCGAGATCGCCCCGCGCGACCGGGGCATCGCCATGATCTTCCAGTCGTACGCGCTCTATCCGCATCTCACGGTCGCCCAGAACATCGGCTTCCCGCTGCGGGCCGTGCCGTTGCCGTCCGCGGACATCGCCACGCGGGTCGCCGAGGTGGCCCGGCACGCCGGGGTGGACGACCTGCTCAGCCGCTATCCCGAGCACCTGTCGGGCGGGCAGCGGCAGCGGGTGGCGATGGCCCGGGCACTGGTCCGTCGGCCGTCGGTGTTCCTGCTCGACGAGCCGCTGTCGCAGGTGGACGCGGGATCCCGGGCGGCGCTGCGCGGCGAGATCGTGGCGCTGTCCCGCCGGCTGGGTGTCACCACGATCTACGTGACGCACGACCAGGTCGAGGCGATGAGCATGGCCGACCGCGTCGCCGTGCTGCGGCGCGGCGTGCTCCAGCAGATCGGACCCCCGGCCCAGGTGTACGCGGACCCCGACACCATCTTCGTCGCGGCGTTCCTGGGCAAGCCTCGCACCAGCCTCCTCGAGGCCGCGGTGTACGCCTCCGAGGGGCGTGTGCTGCTCGACCTCGGCTCTCAGGTGCTCGAGTTCCCGGCCGAGGATCCCCGGACGGCGGCGCTCGCCCGGCATGACACCGCGCGGGTCACGGTCGCCATCCGGGCGCTGCCGGCGGGCGGCACGGGGCCGATGACGCTGAGCGGCACGGTGCGCGCGGTCGAGAACGTGGGGCACGAACTGCTCGTGCACCTCGACGTGGGCGGCGTACCGACGCCGGTGGCGACGTCGCACCTGGAGATACCGGACGTCCCGCGGCAGCGGACCGGGCCGCCGCCCGACCGTTCGCCGTACGGCCTGCAGCCGGCGCACGATCTGACGGAGCCGCCGCCCCTGGGCGAGGTGATGGTGCGTGTCCCGGCGCCGGGACGGGTCGAGCCGGGGTCGGCGCTGACCGTCGGCGTACGCGTGGAGGACCTGCTGCTGTTCGACCGCTCGGGCCGGCGGATCAGATTCCCGGAACCGGCTCTGGACAGAATCAGTTAACAGTCCTAATAATTGGCCAACTGTCGATATACCGACGTTGGAGGCCATCCCCCATGCGCCGATCCCTGCTTCTCGCCGTGACCGCCCTGCTCACGGCGTCCGGCTCCGCCGTTTACATAGCCTCGTCCGCCGATGCCGCCGCGGCCTGCGGTCCGGCCTGGAGCTCCACGGCCGTCTACACCAAGGACATGACCGCTTCGCAATCCGGTCACAACTTCACCGCCAAGTGGTGGACCCAGAACGAGAGCCCGGCGACGCACAGCGGTCAGTGGGACGTCTGGGCCGACAACGGCACGTGCGGTGGCACCACGCCGCCCACGACTCCGCCGACGACGCCACCCACCACCCCGCCGACGACGCCACCCACCACCCCGCCGACAACGCCGCCGACGACTCCGCCGACCCAGCCACCGGTGACAGGTCTGCCGAAGCACGCGCTGATCGGCTACCTGCACGCCAGCTTCGCCAACGGCTCGGGCTACCTGCGGATGGCCGACGTACCGGGCGACTGGGACATCATCAACCTGGCCTTCGGCGAGCCGACCTCGGCCACCTCCGGCGACATCCGCTTCACGCTGTGCCCGGCCACCGAGTGCCCGGGTGTGGAGTCCGAGGCGGAGTTCATCAACGCCATCAAGGCCAAGCGCACGGCCGGCAAGAAGGTCCTGCTCTCGATCGGCGGCGCCAACGGCCAGGTCCAGCTCACCACGACCGCGGCCCGCGACAAGTTCGTCAGCTCGGTCAGCGCCATCATCGACAAGTACGGCCTGGACGGCGTGGACGTGGACTTCGAGGGCCACTCGCTGTCGCTGAACACCGGCGACACCGATTTCAAGAACCCGACGACCCCGGTCGTGGTCAATCTGATCGCGGCCCTCAAGTCGCTCAAGACCCGGTACGGCGCCGGCTTCGTGCTGACGATGGCGCCGGAGACGTTCTTCGTCCAGCTCGGCTACCAGTACTACGGCTCCGGTCCCTGGGGCGGCCAGGACCCGCGCGCCGGCTCGTACCTGCCGGTGATCTACGCGCTGCGCAACGAGCTGACGGTGCTGCACGTGCAGGACTACAACAGCGGCTCGATCATGGGCCTGGACAACCAGTACCACAGCATGGGCGGGGCGGACTTCCACATCGCGATGACCGACATGCTGCTTGCCGGCTTCCCGGTCGCCGGCAACACGGCCAACATGTTCCCGGCCCTGCGGGAGGACCAGGTCGCCTTCGGGGCGCCGTCGTCGGTGAGCGCCGGCAACGGGTACGTCGCACCGGCGGGCGTGCAGCAGGCGGTCACCTGCCTGGTCAACAACACGAACTGTGGCGGGTACACGCTGCGCAGCGGCACGAACCCGAACTTCCGCGGGTTGATGACCTGGTCGATCAACTGGGACAAGTTCTACGGGTGGGAGTTCAAGAACAGCCACGAGCCGTTCCTGAACAGCCTCTGACGATGTGGATCGGCGGCGGCCCGCCCGGTGCGGGCCGCCGTCCGCGTTGTCGATATTGAACGTCGCAAGCTCTGATCATCGACCTGGCAGCATATGAACAAATCCGGCATTGCTCGGGATTGTGCCGTTACTCCCCAGTAACTTGCTCGGTCATGAGGACATCGATACTCCTGGCCGCCGTCGGCACCCTCGCCGTCGCCGTGGCATCTCCGGCCGACGCCGCGCCCCGGGACGGTGCGCTGCAGCTGCACGTCGACAGCACCGCGGACGCGCCCGACCGGCGGCCGGGCGACGGTCGCTGCGCCGCCGACGACGGGAGGTGCACGCTCAGGGCGGCCGTCATGGAGGCGAACACCGCGCCCGGCTCGACCATCGTCATCCCCGAGGGCCGGTTCACGCTCGCCATCCCGCCGCTGCTCGGCAGGGCCTTCACCGACTACACCCTGGCCGACGCGGCGCACGGGAACCTGAAGATCTTCAAGCCCACCACCGTGATCGGCGCGGGGCGTGACCGTACGGTCATCGACGGCGCCCAGCTCGACCGGGTGTTCACGACCCTGAACCCCGCCTCGATCACCGACCTCACGATCACCGGCGGTGTCTCCGCGCCGGTGGCCTCGCTGTACAACTACTACGGCGGCGGGGGCGTACTGAACTCCTCGGACCTGGTCATGGAACGCGTACGGCTGACCGGCAACCGGGCCCGCTTCGGCGGCGCGGTGCAGAACATCCCGTTCACCTCGTTCACGCTGCGCGACAGCCTCGTCGACGGCAACGAGGCCGGAGAGGCCGGCGGCCTGCGCTTCGACTGGCGAGGCCGGATCGAACGGTCGACGATCACCGGTAACCGGGTGACCAACCCGTACGACCCCACCCGTCCCGGGGAGCTCGCCGGGCTGGGCGGCGGCATCGACGTACGGGGCACCGAGACCGTGACGGTGCTGGACTCCGCGGTGACCGGCAACTATGCCGAGGACGGTGGCGGCGGGATCAACATCACGCTCGGCTACGTGCCCGGCCCGGAGAACCCGCTCGGCCCCGGCCGGGTCACCCTGCAGCGGACCGAGGTCAGCGGCAACATGACCGGCCACGGCCCCCAGAACTGCCGGGCCGTGTGGGCGCAGATCGTGGATCTGGGCGGCAACACCGACTCCGACGGAACCTGCCGCTCCGCTTCGTAGCCGGTGTCGCCTTGGTGGGCGGCGGCGTCGAGGCTCGCGGGAACCGTGATCGTTCCGCCCCTGTGGACAACGGTTCCCGCGGCGCCGCGACGTGGAACGATGGCCGCATGGTGCAGAAGCCGGTCGCGTTCGTGCTGGGTGGGGGTGGTGTCCTCGGGGCGGTCCAGGTCGGCATGCTGCGGGCGCTGTTCCGGGCCGGCTACCGGCCCGACGTCGTCGTGGGCACCTCGATCGGTGCCGTCAACGGGGCGCTCGTCGCGGCCGATCCGACCGAGGCCGTCACCGACCGGCTGGTGCGGCTCTGGTCGTCGCCCGAGGCCGCGGAGGTCTACGGGGACTCGCTCGCCCGGCAGCTCCGCCGGTTCGCCGCGCGTACCCACCTGCACTCGCCGTTGCCGCTGCGCCGCCTGCTCGGCGCCGAGTTGGGCGAGCACGCCGACTTCGCCGATCTCAAGGTGCCGTTCCGGTGCTGCGCCGCCAGCATCGAGCGCGCTGCCGAGCACTGGTTCGACAGCGGTCCGCTGGTCGACGCCGTGCTCGCCTCGTCGTCCGTGCCGGGGTTGCTGCCCCCGATGGAGATCGACGGCGAGCATTTCGTCGATGGCGGCATCGTCAACTCGATCCCGATCGGGGAGGCGGTCCGGGTCGGCGCCAAGCTGATCTTCGTGCTCCAGGTCGGACGGATCGAACGGCCACTCTCCGTGCCCCGGCGGCCGTGGGAGGTGGCCCAGGTGGCGTTCGAGATCGCGCGGCGGCACCGGTTCGCGCGGGAGCTTGCATCGCTGCCCGACGATGTGCGGGTGCATGTCTTACCGACCGGTGGCGGCGAGAGCCGTGACGATTCGCCGTGGGCCTACCGGGACATGGCCGCCGCCGGGCGCCGGATCAGCCGGGCATACACGGCGTCCCGCCGCTATCTGGCGGCGAACGTCGCACCCGCTCCGAGCGACGGCGCCTGATGCTTCCGGCGCCGTGGGTCCGCCGCTTGGTCATCGCCCCGCTGGTGGTGATCCTCGCCGCCGTGCTGCTGACGACGCTCCCGGTGTGGCTGCTGCTGGCGCTCGCGGCATCGCCGCTCGCGCCGGGTCATCTGCGGCTGCCGCGCCTGGCGTTCCTGGGCATCGTCTACGTCGTCTGGGACGCGGCTGCCCTCGTCAGCCTGGCCGGGCTGTGGGTGGCGTCCGGGTTCGGGTGGAAGATCAGAACCCCGGCGTTCCAGCGCGCCCACTACGTGCTGACCGGCGTCTTCCTTCGCGCGCTGTTCTGGGTGGCGAAGTGGTCGCTGCACCTGAGCATCGACGTCGTCGGCACCGACCCGGACACGGGCATGCCGGGACGTCCCGAGATCGTGGTCAGCCGGCACGCGGGGCCGGGCGACTCGTTCGTCCTGATCCACGCACTGGTCAACTGGTTCGAGCGGGAACCGCGGATCGTGCTGAAGGCCACCCTGCAGTGGGACCCGGCGGTCGACATCCTGCTCAACCGCCTGCCCAACCGGTTCATCAGCCCGGGCCGCCCCGGCATCACCGACCTGGAACAGCACGTCGGGACGCTGGCGAGCGGCCTCGACCACAACGACGCGTTCGTCATCTTCCCGGAAGGTGGCAACTTCACCCCGCACCGCCGGGTCCGGGCGATCGCCCGGCTGCGCGCTCGCGGTCTGGAGGACATGGCCGTACGGGCGGAGCGCCTGCGCAACCTCCTCCCGCCGAAGCCGGGCGGGCTGCTGGCCGCCATCGACGCTGCCCCGGACGCCGGCGTGATCTTCGTGGCCCACACCGGCCTCGACAAGATGATCACGGTGGCCGACGTCTGGCGGGAGTTGCCGATGGACAAGCAGCTCGTGATGCGTTTCTGGAGCGTGCCGCCCGAGGAGATCCCGGCCGGGGAGGACGAGCGGGTGGCCTGGCTCTACGACTGGTGGGCCCGCATCGACAAGTGGATCGACGAGCACCGGCCGCAGCCCCGCCCGCTGGGTACGGACTGGACGGCCCGCCGCACCGGAGTGCCGTCCGGTTGAGCGTTCGCCTTTCGCCCTCAGGGGAATCGCTGGGCGTGGCGGTCGTTACCGGGGAAGGTAGGAGAGTCTGATGCCGGGTGGGTGCCGCACCCCTCCGGCTGGTGCGAGAGGGTGGGTCCATGAGTGTTGACGACTTCGTGATGCGGTCTGGTGGCGCATCCTTTGACGACCAGGTCTTCGAGCGGCTGCTCCGCGAGCGCATCATCTTCCTCGGCAGCGAGGTCAACGACGAGGTGACCAACCGCATCTGCGCCCAGATGCTGCTGCTCGCCTCCGCCGACAGCGAGAAGGACATCGCCCTGTACATCAACTCGCCGGGCGGCTCGATCAGCGCCGGCATGGCCGTGTACGACACGATGCAGTACATCAAGAACGACGTGGCGACGATCGCCATGGGCATGGCCGCCTCGATGGGGCAGTTCCTGCTCTGCGCGGGAACCGCCGGCAAGCGGTACGCACTGCCCCACGCGCGGGTGATGATGCACCAGCTCTCCGGCGGCATCGGCGGCACCGCGGCCGACATCGCCATCCAGGCCGAGAGCATGCTGCACATCAAGAAGGTGATGAACGAGCGGATCGCCTTCCACACCGGGCACACACCGGAGCAGATCGGCATCGACTCGGACCGCGACCGCTGGTTCACGGCGCAGGAGGCCAAGGACTACGGCATCGTCGACCACGTGATCTCCAAGGCGGCCGACGTCTCGGCGACGTCCGCGCTGGTCTGACGCTTCTCCTCGAACGGGCGTACGGGTGACCGTGCGCCCGTTTGTGTGCCTCACGGGCCGCGGGGGTATAGCCAGGGCATCCCCGAAGGTTTGAAGGAGGTGCTGACGTGAGACTCCCGACGTTCTCCCGCCAGTCCGACACCACCACCACCGAGACCGAAGACCGAGCGCCTGTCTCCGCGCGGACCGATGCCCCCACCCAGCCCGGAGCGGTCCAGGCCGGCCGCCCCGAAGACCTGGCGGCCGCCGACCGCGCAGCCGAGGACCGGACCGCCGCCAACCGGACCGCCGCGGCCGGCGCCATCCGTGAGCAGGATGCCCGGACCGAAGAGCTTCGCACGGAGCGCGCGCGGACCGAGAAGCGTCACGCAGACGACCGGGACCGCACCCTTCCCATGGCGGCCGTCGACGACGACAAGACCCGGCACGCCAACCGTGAGGTCGACAGCACCCCCGACCGCGTAGCCGACCGCACCCCCGAGCCGCTCGCCGGCCCGAAGCCGCGCGCCAGCCTGCTCGCCACCCTCGGCCTGATCACCGGGCTGGCCGGCGCCCTGCTCGTGCTCTCCGGCCCGCTGCTGGGCTACGGCATCGGCGTCGCCGGGCTCGCCCTGATCCTGTCGGTCGCCGGCATCCGGGCCACCAACAAGCGGCACGTCGCCGGCAAGACCGACGCGCTGATCGGCATGGTGCTGGCCCTGGCCGCCATCGTGGTCGGCGTGCTGGCCCTCACCGGGTCGCTGTCCTGGCTCGGCACCGACATGCAGCCGGTCAGCAGCCTGCGAGAGTGGCTTGACACACAGTTTGTGAACCGGTTCTGACGGGTACCTGATATTCACCGGCGGCGATTCGCCGCCGGTGCTTCTCGGAACCGGGGCGGTCACCAGCCGTCCCGCCCCGAAACCCCCGGCGGTTCGCTGGAAAGAGCGGGAACAGGCCGATCGGCGATCACCGTCGACCGACTCGGGACGGGACCGCGACGTTGTCCGGGGGCGGCGGTTCGCCGCCCCCGACGCATCTGCAACGAATCGTCGCGGGCCCCCGTGGATCACGCAACGATTCGCCGCGGTGCGCAACGCTGGTCAGGGGCCTACGCAGGCACTTCGCCCTTAGCGTTTCAGGCATGACGACTGCTGCCCCGCGCCGCTACTTGATGTGCCGGCCTACCTACTTCGCCGTCACGTACCGGATCAATCCCTGGATGGACCCGACGGCGCCGTATGACAACGCCTTGGCCGTCAGCCAGTGGGAGAACCTGCGGCAGACGTTCCTCGACCTGGGCCACACCGTCGACCTGATCGACCCGCTGCCCGGCCTGCCCGACATGGTCTTCGCCGCGAACGGCGCCACCGTCGTCGACGGCAAGGTGCTCGCCGTGCAGTTCCGCGACGCCGAGCGGGCCGACGAGGCGCCTGCGTACCAGGCGTGGTTCGAGAACGCCGGGTTCCAGACCTTCGACTCGAAGCACACCAATGAGGGCGAGGGCGACATCTTGCTCGCCGGCGACGTGCTGCTCGCGGGTACGGGCTTCCGCACCGCCCACGCCGCGCACGCCCAGACCCAGGAGGTCTTCGGCCGCCCGGTCATCACCCTCCAGCTGGTCGACCCGGCGTACTACCACCTCGACACCGCGCTGTGCGTGCTGGACGAGAAGAACATCGCCTACCTGCCGTCCGCGTTCTCGCCGGGCTCGCAGGCCGTGCTGCGCCGCCTCTTCCCGAACGCGGTCATCGCCACTGCGGCCGACGCTGAGGTGTTGGGCCTCAACGCGGTCAGCGATGGCCGTACTGTGGTTCTGCCGGTCCAGGCCACCGCGCTGGCGGCGGCCCTGCAGGCTGCCGGATACCAGACCGTCGGGGTCGACGTGAGCGAGCTGCGCAAGGCCGGCGGCGGCCCGAAGTGCTGCACCCTGGAGGTTCGTTCATGACCGACCTGGATATGCGTACGCCCGGAGCGCTCGCGGACGCCGAGCGCTGGACGGCGCACAACTACCACCCGCTGCCCGTCGTGATCTCCGGTGCCGAGGGCGCCTGGGTCACCGACGTCGACGGCCGTCGCTACCTGGACTTCCTCGCGGGGTACTCGGCGCTGAACTTCGGGCACCGGCACCCCGGCCTGATCGCAGCCGCCCACGCGCAGCTCGACCGGCTCACGCTGACCAGCCGCGCGTTCGTGCACGACCAGTTCGCCGAGTTCTGCCACCGCCTCGCCGACCTGTGCGGCAAGGAGCTCGTGCTCCCGATGAACACCGGGGCCGAGGCCGTCGAGACCGGCATCAAGGTCGCCCGCAAGTGGGGCTACCAGGTCAAGGGCGTGCCGGACGGGCAGGCGGAGATCATCGTCGCCGCGGACAACTTCCACGGCCGGACCACGACGATCATCAGCTTCTCGACGGATCCGGACGCGCGGAACGACTTCGGGCCGTACACCCCGGGCTTCAAGATTGTTCCGTACGGCGACAGCGACGCGCTGGCCGCGGCGATCACGCCGAACACGGTGGCCGTGCTGCTCGAGCCCATTCAGGGCGAGGCCGGCGTGCTCGTCCCGGCGGCCGGTTACCTTGCCGGCGTGCGGCAGCTGTGCACGGACAACAACGTGCTCTTCATCGCCGACGAGATCCAGTCCGGGCTCGGGCGTACGGGTAAGACCTTCGCGATCGAGCACGAGGGTGTCGTCCCGGACATGTACCTGCTCGGCAAGGCGCTCGGCGGTGGCATCATCCCCGTCTCGGCCGTCGCGGCGAACCGGGACGTGCTCGGGGTGCTCAAGCCCGGCGAGCACGGCTCCACGTTCGGTGGCAACCCGCTCGCGTGCGCGGTCGGCACCGAGGTCGTCAAGCTGCTGGAGACCGGCGAGTTCCAGCAGCGTTCGGCCGAGCTCGGCGCGCGGCTGCACGAGGGCCTGAACGCGCTCATCGGGCGCGGCGTGCTGGCCGTACGCGGGCGCGGGCTCTGGGCCGGCGTCGACATCGACCCGGCGCTGATGACCGGCCGCCAGGCCGTGGAGCGGCTCGCGGCTCGCGGCGTACTCGCCAAGGACACCCACGGATCGACGATCCGGCTCGCGCCGCCGCTGGTGGTCACCGAGGCGGACATCGATCACGCGCTGGCTCAGCTGGCCGCGATCCTGTGAGAGGGGGCGGTGGGGCGGCGGCCGGCAACGGCCGCCGCTCTTACCGTTCGAACTTGCGGATCGCCATGGTCGGGGCCTCGGCCATCACCGAGTGAGGCTGCGCCACCCCGCCGGAGTTCCACAGCTTCGCGCGGCCCACGTGCACGTTCGCGTACAGCTCGACCACGTCGTTCGGGGCAAGCGCGCGGGTCTCGTCGCGGTTGAGGGTGATCCGCTGCTCGTCGTCGAAGGAGCCGTTCGGCCGGATGCCCGTGCCGTTGGTGCTCACGTCCTGGGCGCTCAGCTCGCCGCTGCGCAGCGCCAGCCGGACGTGCCCGCGGCTGATCCACTTACGGGCGTCGTCGGTCAGCCACTGGCCCAGCATGACGCCGCCACCCTCGGGCGCCCGGCCCACCACCACCGGCTTCTCGGTCGAGACCACGAAACGCTGGCGGACGATGCCGTCGATGCGTACCGAAAGAACCTCGACGGTCGGGCGCGGACCCGCGTCGCGCAACCGGCCACCGTGCCGGGGGCAGGTGGGCACGCCGCCGCGCAACGAGGGCGGCGGCTGGGAGACCGGGCTGGTGGTCTTCCGCATGTCGGCGAAGGGGCTGTCCGGGTCGCCGCCCGAACCGTACGCGTTGCAGTTGGACTCGGGGCAGCCCCAGACGCGGGAGAGCAGCTTCTGACCCGTCGGTGAGGGCTCGGCCACGGGCGGCACCTCGCCGCGCCCCACCCTGGCGACCAGCACCGGACCGCCGGCGCCGGGCACGGCGGCCAGCAGCCGGCCGGGCTCCTCGACCCACGGGCGGCGATCGCGGAACTCCTCCGCCCGGCCGCGCGTGAGCACCGGCAGGCCCAGCAGCTCGGCGACCTCGAACACCCGGTCGTCCAGCTGGGGTACCACCTCCACGACGCCGTCGTCGGCCCAGCGGCGCACCACCATGCGTTCGTTCGAGGTGAGGTCGGCGTCGGAGAGCAGCCCGCGGGGGACCACCGCGTACACCGGGACGTTCTCCTCGGCGACGTGCCGGCCGAGCGCGTCGATGACCAGGCCCAGCCGCAGCATGCTGGCGGGACGGCCGCCGTCGAGGTCCGCGTACCGGACGATCTCGGAAAGATCGACCACCGCCCGGGCGAGCGCGGGGTCGGTGGTGAGACGCGCCTCGATGGCGTCGAGGACCTTGCTGACCTCGAATCTCACATGGCCTCCCGATGGATACGCGTGCGGCTGCCCCGGCCATCATGCCGTCCGGGGCCGGGCCGCGGCCAATCAGGGTGGCGTGATCTTCGCCGTCAGGAGCCGTCGTCGGCGAGGATCCGGTCGATGCGGTTGGCCAGGGCGATGTCCCGGGTCGTGACGCCGCCCGCCGAATGGGTGCTGCATCGGAACGTCAGGGTGCGCCAGCGGATGTCGATGTCGGGGTGGTGGTCCATCTCCTCGGCCACCTTCGCCACCCGGTCGACCACCGCGATGGCCGCCGGGAAGCTGCGCAGGCCCACCGTGCGGACGATCGCGTCGGGGCCGCCCTCCCAGCCATCCAGGACGGCGACGGCGTTGCGAACCGAATCGGCGTCGAGCAGGTCAGCCATGACCTGAGCTTAGTCGCCGCGGGTCCCGTCCCGTCGGCGGCCGCGGCCGGAATGTCGCGCGGTTCCGCTACGGTGGGCGCCGACATGCGGCAACACGGGGAGGAAACCCACATGAGCAATCGACGGCTGGCGATCGCCGGACTCGCGCTCGTCGCGGCACTCGGCCTGACCGGCTGCGGGCCGGACGAGGACAAGGCGGCGACGACCGGCGGCGGCAAGGGCACCGGCGTCGCGGCCCAGCAGGCGGCCGACAAGCAGGATCCGGCCGCCGACCTGGCCGCCGCCGCGCAGAAGCTCGGCGAGCAGAGCATGAAGATCGACATGAACATGGCCGGTGCCATGAGCATGAGCGGCGTGGCCGACCCCAAGTCCGGAAACGTCAAGATGTCGATGGAGATGGGCGCGCTCGGCGACGGCACCGCGATCGAGATGCGCAAGCTCGGCGACGACCTCTACATGAAGTTCGGCGGCTCGATCGGCTCGATGCTCGGCGGCGGTGACAAGACCAAGCCCTGGATGCACATCGACGCGTCCAAGCTGAGCGAGGGCAGCAGCTTCAACGTGATGCCGAAGGACGACCCGGCCGGCACGAAGGCCATGATCTCGGCCATGACGCAGGTCGAGCGCGTCGGCGACACCGGCTTCAAGGGCACCCTGGACCTGACCAAGTCGCCCCGCTACAACAAGAACAAGAGCCTCGAGGCGCTGGGTGCCAAGGCCACCAAGGTCCCCTTCACGGCGAAGAAGGACGGCGAGGGCCGCCTCACCGAGCTGACGCTCGACATGAGCAGCCTCGGCGCGGGCGCCGGCAAGGTGGAGACGAAGTACTACGACTTCGGTACGCCGGTCTTGGTGGAGGCGCCGCCGGCGTCGCAGGTGCAGGAAGCGCCGAGCCAGCTCTCGGGCATCCTCAACGCCTGATCCGCGGCTGTCGATGGCCGGGTGGACCTCGTCCACCCGGCCATCGCTGTTTCGTTCTCCGGGCGATCGGGCAAAGGGTGAGCCTTCGTCAAGGCGGCGAATGCAGGGAGGATCGACATGCGGACGGCTCGAGTTCGTGGGCTGGGCCTGGCTTCTTTGGCCGCGGTGGCGCTCGCCGTCGGCGGCTGCTCCGACGACGGTGGCGCGACCCCGGGTGCCAGCGCCCCGGCGGGTGGCGTACCCAGCGCTTCCGCCAGTGTGGGGCCGGCCGATCCCGCCGCCGCCTCCGCGCTCGCCGGCGCGGCGGCCAAGCTCGGCGAGACCAGCTTCAAGGTGACCATGACGTCCGGGCCCGGGCTCAAGCTGAACGGGCTGATGGACGCGCCGCACGGCGTCGGCACCGCGACGCTGACGGCCAGCGGCCCCAACACCGAGATCCAGGTCAAGACGCTGCTGGTGGACAAGGACCTCTACCTTCAGGTCCCGGGCGTCACCAAGGCCGGCACGTGGACCCACGTGGACGTGTCCCGCCTGCCCGAGGGCGCGAACGTCGGCCTGCGGCCCGGCCAGATCGACCCGGCCAACACCGCCCAGCTGCTCAGCTCCACCACCGACGTGCAGCAGGTCGACCCCCGCAGCTACCGCGGCACGGTCGATCTCACCAAGGCGGCCGGCGTCGCGGGCGTCGACCAGAAGATGATCAGTACGTGGGGAGCCCAGGCCCAGCACGTACCGTTCACCGCGGGCCTCGACGAGCAGGGCCGGCTCTCCGCCCTCACCATTCAGCTCCCGGCGGTGAACGGGCAGCAGGCCCAGCCGCTCGAGGTGCTGTACACGGACTACGGCACCACGGTCGACGCGCAGCGCCCGCCGGCCTCGCAGCTCACCGAGGCGCCGGACAGCCTGTACACCAGCCTGGGCGGCTGAACCGTACGCACCATTTCGTAGGCCCCTGCCCTCGCGGGTGGGGGCCTGCGCCATGGGGTGGGCCGGTCGATCGATGCATCGGCTACCGTTGCGGACCGTGCCAGAGGGACACACCATTCATCGGCTCGCCGCCCGCCACCGGGAGCTCTTCGCCGGCCACGTCGTCACCGTCGACAGCCCCCAGGGACGCTTCGCTGCCGGGGCGGCCCTGCTCAGCGGGCGCCGGCTGGCCGACACCGAGGCGTACGGCAAGCATCTGCTCCATCACTTCGACGGCGACCGCAGCCTGCACATCCACCTCGGCCTGTACGGCAAGTTCGCCGACGGGGTGCCGCCGGTGCCGGAGCCGGTCGGTCAGCTGCGGATGCGGATGGTGGGTGGCGGGCACTGGCTCGAGCTGCGCGGCCCCACCGCCTGCGAGGTGTTCGATCCCGGCCAGGTGACGGTGCTGCGCGCAAGGCTGGGGCAGGATCCGCTGCGGGACGACGCCGACCCGCTCATCGCGTACGCCCGGGTCCGCGGCAGCACCAAGCCGGTGTTCGCCCTGCTGCTGGACCAGACGGTGGTGGCCGGGTGTGGCTTGATCTACGCCAACGAGGTGCTGTTCCGGGCCGGGCTCGCGCCCACGACCGAGGGCCGGAGCATCTCCGCGACGTGCTGGCAGGAGATGTGGGACGACCTGCGGGCGCTGATGAAGGAGGGCGTGGTGCGGGGCCGCATCGACACGGTGCACACCGCGCACACGCCGGAGGCGATGCAGCGCGCGCCGCGGGTGGACCGGCACGGCGGCGAGGTGTACGTCTACCGCCGCCCGGGTCAGCCCTGCCTGGTCTGCGGGACGGCGGTGCAGCGCGGGCCGATGGCCGGGCGCAACCTCTACTGGTGCCCCACCTGTCAGCCCTGATCCGTCACTGACCGGTCGAGGTCGGCGCGGAGACGGGCGGCGGTGCTGCGGGCGGCTCCGGCTCCGACGGCAGCCCCAGCTCGAAATTCTCCTGGAGCCAGGGCAGCAGCGTCTCGTACGCCTGGATCGTGTCCGGCTGGTTGAAGTCGTGGGACAGCACGATCGAGCCGGGCCGTACGTTGTCCTGCACGCCCTTGACGACCTTCTCGACGTGCGTGGCGTCGTCCTCGTCCGCGGTGTGCTCCCAGTCGCGCGGATCGACCTCCCAGTAGAGGGACGTCATGCCGTCGGCATACGCGGTCTCGACCAGGCGGTCGGTGAAGTTGCCGCCGGGGGCGCGGAAGAAGGGGATCTCCGCGTCCGGCACCGCCGCGCGGATGGCCTCGTTGGTGCGGGCCAGGTCCGCCGCGATGTGCTCCGGCTTGTCCTTGCCGATCGTCAGGCTGTGGTTCCAGGTGTGGTTGCACAGCGTGTGCCCCTCCGCCACGATCTGGCGGACCATGTCCGGGTGTCGCCGTGCCTGAACGCCGACCAGGCAGAACGTCGCCTTGACGTGGTTCTCGCGCAGCAGCTCGAGGATCTTCGGCGTCTGCACCGGGTCGGGCCCGTCGTCGAAGGTCAGGGCGACCGTGGTGGAGCCGGTGGTGCGCAGCGACTTGGCCGGTCCGTTGCCCTCCGGGACCACGATGGCCGGGGCCGGCTCGGTGGCGGAGGCGGGCGGCGTGGCGGCCGAGGGTTTCGGCCCTGCCGGTCGGCCGCTGGGCGGCGTCGACGCGGGGGCTTCCTGGGGAGAGGTCTCCTGCTTGGCCGGGGCGGCGGGCGGGTTCTTGGCGGGCTTCTTGGCCCGCGCCTTGGCCGCGGTGGCGATCGAGTGGTCCGCCGCGTTGACCGGGTTCACGCCGGTGTCGTCGTTCTGCCGCATCGGCAGGACGACGAGCATGAGGCCGACGGCGACGAGCCCGGCGAGCAGCGCCTGCTGGCGGTGCCGGCCGATGAGCAGCCACGACTCGATGGGCAGCGTGCCGGGGGCGCGGTGGGTGCCGGTGAGCGGCCGCTTGCCGCTGTCGGCCAGGGCCCAGTCGCGCACCGCGCCCGCCGCCTCGCGCACGACGGGCAGCGGCCGCACGGTGATGGCGAGCTGGTCGGTGGCGGCGTGCCGGCCCCGGGCACGCCGGGCCGGCGAAGAGGAAGCCGGGCGGGAGGACGGGACCGGCAGGGAAGCCGCCCGCGGCGCGAGGCCGAGTGCCGCGCGCCGGCCGCCCGCGATGCGTTCCGTCGCGGGTGGACGCAGGATCGTCGGGTCGCCCAGCGACTCGGGGCGGCGGTGCCGGCCGAGCGTCGTCTCGCCGTCCAGGACGGAGACGTGCGGGAAGCCGCCGGTGCCGCCGGTCAGCGCGCCGAAGCGGACGGGTCTCGCCGGTCCGGCCGCGTGTCGCGGGCCCTTCTCCGGCGCCGTACGTTCGGGGGGTTGCGACGGCATTCGTCATGCCTACCCTGCCGCAAGATCAAAGACGATACCGCATTCGTGATCATTGTGTGGCCGAAAGTAATCACCGCAGGTCAATGCCTTGCGGTCGGCGGCGAATGATGAAGACAGTTCGGACGGTGCGTCCCGAACGGGTCAGCGCGAGGCGTGGACCTCGTCCGTCGCCTTGCGCGCGGCGATGAGCACCGGATCCCAGACCGGGGAGAACGGCGGGGCGTAACTGAGGTCGAGCGCCGTCATCTCCTCGACCGTCATGCGGTTCCAGACCGCTATCGCCAGGGAGTCGATGCGCTTGGCGGCCTCCTCGCGCCCGACGATCTGGGCGCCGAGCAGCATGCCCGTACGCCGCTCCGCGATCAGCTTGACGACCATCGGGCTGGCACCCGGGTAGTAGCCCGCCCGGCTCGTCGACTCCACCGAGGCCGTGACGAACTCGAAGCCCGCCGCGATCGCCTCCTTCTCCGCCAGGCCGGTACGCGCGACCTCGAGCTCGCAGACCTTCGTCACCGCCGTACCGATGACTCCGGGGAACGTCGCGTAGCCGCCGCCGATATTGATGCCCGCCACCCGGCCCTGTTTGTTGGCGTGCGTACCCAGCGGGATGTGTACCGGCTGACCGCTGATCCGGTGCACGGTCTGCACGCAGTCCCCGGCCGCCCAGAGCCCGTCGACGCGCCCGTCCGGGCCCACCACCCGCATCTGCAGGTCGGTCCGCAGGCCGCCGGTGATGCCGAGCGGGATGCCCGACTCCTCGGCCAGCGCCGTGTTCGGCCGTACTCCCAGACCGAGCACCACGATGTCCGCCGGCAGCGTCCCGTCGGGGGTGACCACCGCCGAGACCCGGCCGTGCTCGCTCTCCAGGCCCTGGACCTGGGCGTTCGTGCGCACCTCGATGCCGAGCCCGCAGATCGCCCGCCGGACCCGCTCGCCCATGTCCGGGTCTACGGTGGACATCGGCTGCGGCGACCTCTCCAGCAGCGTCACCTCCAGCTTCCGCCGGACCATCGCCTCGGCCATCTCGACGCCCACGTAGCCGCCGCCGATCACCACCGCCCGGTGCGGCCGTGGATCGCGGTCGAGCCAGGCGTGGATGGCCTCGCCGTCGTCGAGGGTCTGCACGCCGAAGACACCGCCGGCGTCGATGCGCGCCCAGTCCGGGGTGATGGGGACGGCGCCGGCCGCGTACACGAGCTCGTCGAAGCCCTCGCGGCGTTCGCCGCCACCCTCCAGGTCCCGGGCGATCACCTCGCGCCGGTCCAGGTCGATCCCCACGACCTCGTGCCGCATCCGTACGGCGATGCCCGCCTCCGCGAAGGCAGCCGGGTCCCGGGCGACCAGGGCGTCCCGGTCGGTCACCGCACCGCCGATCCAGTACGGGATCCCGCAGGCCGAGTACGACGTGAAGTGGCCCCGTTCGAACGCGACGATCTCGAGCTGGTCCGGGCCCTTGCGCTTGCGTGCCTGGGAGGCCGCGGACATTCCCGCCGCGTCGCCGCCGATGACGACCAGTTTCACCGGGCGCCCGCGGTGGTGCGGGCGAGCCAGTCGACCACGTCGGAGATCGTGGCGTTCTGCGCCATGAGGGCGCGCTGGCGGGCCGAGCCGGTGCCGTGCGACCGCAGCCGGCCCATCAGCACCGTGGCCAGCTCCAGATCGCCGTGGCGCTCCAGTTCGGGACGGATGTAGTCGAAGAGCTGCCGCATCAGCCGCCACGCCGGGCGCGGCTCTCGGGTGGCCATGTCGATGTTGAGACCCTCGAGGCCGTCGTGCGCGGCCCGCCAGTGCGCGGCCCGCAGCAGGGGGTGCGGCACGTCGGGGGCCTGCTTGCCGTCGTGGACCTCGCCCAGGATCGTCCCGACGAGCGCGCGGGCCAGGGCGGCCAGCAGGACGGTGTCGTCCAGCGACGGGCAGACGTCGCCCATCCGGATCTCGACCGTGGGGTAGCTCGCCGACAGGCGGGCGTACCAGTAGAGCATTCCCTCGTCCAGCATCGCGCCGCTCGCCTGCAGGTCGGAGATCAGCGTGAGGTAGTGCTCGTGGGACTCCAGGTACGGCGTCGGGCCCACCGTCGGCCAGCGCTCCCACAGCATCGAGCGCCAGCTGGCGTACCCGGTGTCGTGGCCGCCGAAGAACGGCGAGTTGGCCGTCGCCGCCTGGAGGATCGGCAGCCACGGGCGCAGGTGGTTGAGGACCTGCACGCCGGTCTCCGGGTCGGGGACGCTGACGTGGACGTGCATGCCGTTGAGGCCGGCACCGGGGGAGAGGTCGCCGAAGCTTTCGCGCATCCGGTGGTAGCGCGGCCGGTCCACCACCCGGGTGTGCGGGCCGGAGCCGGGTGCCGCACCCACCGCCACCAGCCGGACGCCGGCCGCCTCCGCCGCGGTGGCGATGCCGGCGCGCAGCCGCTTCATCGCCTCGAAGAGGCTGCCCAGCTCCAGTTGCGGCGGGCTGGCGGTCTCGATCTGGCTGCGCATGTACTCGTACTGCACCGAGTCGCGGATGTCGTCGCCGAGCTGCTCGAAGACCTCGTCGACGGCCTCGACCGCGCGGGGTTCCACCGCGTCGGCGAGCAGGTACTCCTCTTCCACGCCGAGGGTCAGCAGCCCCTGGGCCTGTGCCTCATCGGCCATTTCCTCGGAGATCGTGGTCGCCTCCGCCGCAGTCTCCGGTGTCGCCATGGGCCGCAACGTACCCTCCACCCCTCGCCGGAAAACGGATGTTGCCTCTCAGGCGTAGCGTGAGATCCGTGCTGCTGCTGGGGTTCTGGGCTCTTGTCGCCCTGCCGGGCCTCGCGACCTCGCCCCCGCACCTGCTGCTCGGGCTCGCCGTGGTCGCGGCGGGCCTGCTTGTGGTGGTCGCGGCCGCCGGCCTGCCGGTCTCGCCGCCGAGGGTCGCCGGCTGCACCTCCCCCTCGGGCGGGCGGTCCGGGATCCCGCCCCTGCCCCGCATCCTCGACCCGGACGCGCCCGGACGGCCGCGTCCCCGGGCACCGGCGGCCCTCCCGGTGGCCGCGCTCCGATAGGCCCGGCCACCTCCGCGTCCCATTTCCTTCGGACCGCAGGGGTACGCCCATGTCCTTGTCATCCGCGCTGGGCGCCGTCACCGGTGTCGCGCACTCCACCCTCGAGGGTCTCGCCACCCTCCTGACCCCGGCCACCGGCACGCTCGCCGCCGCCCTGGCCATCGTCGTGTTCACCGTCGCCGTACGCCTGCTCATCAGCCCGCTGGCGTGGCTGCAGGCCCGGTCCGCCCGGCGAGGCGCCGCCCTGGCGCCCGAGATCGCCGTCCTGCGCGAGCGGCATCGGGACGACCCGGTCCGGCTCGCCACCGAGACCCTTGCTCTCCAGCGTGCCAACGGGGCGAGCCCGTTCGCCGCGATGCTGCCCGCGCTCGCGCAGGCGCCGTTCTTCATGCTGATGTACCACGTGGTCCAGCCCGGCGCGGGCGCGCCCACCGGGGTGCTCGCGGGCCACTTGTTCGGGGTGCCGTTGACCGCGCACCTCGCGGCGGGCCTGCCCGTGTTCGCCGTTCTCCTAGCCGTCGCCGGGTTGCTGGCGTGGTGGTCGTCGCGGCGGACGCGGCGGCTGATGCCGGCGGACAACCCGCTCGGCGGGGTCATGAGCCGGCTGCCGTACCTGAGCTTGGCAGCGGTGGCGTGGCTGCCGCTCGCGGGTGGCCTCTACCTCGTGACATCCGCCGCCTGGACGGCGCTGGAACAGCTGGTCCTGCGCCGCTGACAGATCGATTGTTCTTAATGTTGACAACTTGACGAAACAAGACGGAAACTTTCTGAGAGCGCTCTCTCGCCTGTCACGACTGCCCTGGGAGCCGTCGTATGAGAATCCGTCGCCGTTTCGCCGCCGCCGCGGCCGTCGCCGCCGCCCTGACCGCATCCGCCGCCGTCGCCGTCTCCGCCCAGGCCGCCCTGCCCCCGGTCCCCTCCGGATGGACGCAGGTCTGGGCGGACGACTTCACCGGCCCCGCCAACACCCTGCCCAGCTCCGCCAACTGGATCATCGACACCGGCACCAGCTATCCCGGTGGTCCGGCGCAGTGGGGCACCGGAGAGATCCAGACCTACACCACCAGCACGAGCAACCTCGCGCAGGACGGGGGCGGCAACCTGCGCATCACCCCGCTGCGCAACGGCTCCGGCCAGTGGACCTCGGCGCGTATCGAGACTCAGCGCACCAACTTCAAGCCGCCGGCCGGCGGGGTGCTGCGGATCGAGGGCCGGATCCAGATGCCGAACGTGACCGGCGCCGAGGCCGCCGGATACTGGCCCGCGTTCTGGGCACTCGGCGCGCCGTACCGGGGCAACTACCAGAACTGGCCCTCGGTCGGCGAGTTCGACGTCATGGAGAACGTCAACGGGATCAACGCCGTCTGGGGCGTACTGCACTGCGGCGTCAATCCGGGCGGTCCCTGCAACGAGACGCTCGGCATCGGCACCAACCGGGCCTGCCCCGGCTCCAGCTGCCAGTCCGCCTTCCACACGTACGCCTTCGAGTGGGACCGCAGCGTCAGTCCCAACCAGATGCGCTGGTACGTCGACGGCCAGCAGTTCCACTCGGTCAGCCAGACCCAGGTCGGCGAGCCGCACTGGACGAACATGACCGGGCACGCCGGCTACTTCATCCTGCTCAACGTCGCGATGGGCGGCGCCTTCCCGAACGGTGTGGCCGGCTCGGGGACCCCGACCGGCGCGACCGCCTCGGGCCGTCCGATGCTCGTGGACTACGTCGCCGTGTACAGCCGCGGGGGTGGCACCACGCCGCCGCCCACCGACCCGCCGCCGAGCGGTGGCGCCCGGGACGCCTACGGCACGATCCAGGCCGAGTCGTACGACGCCGCGTCCGCCGTGGGCAAGGAGGCCTGCTCCGAGGGCGGCGAGGACATCGGCTGGCTCAGCAACGGCGACTGGCTGCAGTACAACAACGTCGATTTCGGTACGGGCGGAGTTCGCGACTTCCTGGCCCGCGTGGCGTCCGGTGCCGGCGGCGGAGTGAGCGGCCTGGTCGAGGTTCGCGTCGACAGCCGGGGCAACGCGCCGATCGGGTCCTTCGCGCTCGCGAGCACCGGTGGCTGGCAGTCCTGGCGCTCGGTCCCGGGCGGCGCGGCCAACGTGACCGGGCGGCACACCGTCTTCCTGACCTTCACCAGCGGGCAGCCGGCCGACTTCGTCAACGTCAACTGGTTCCAGTTCCGCAGGTAGCGACTTTCTTCAATACGTACGCAGAAGGGCCGGGAGCGCTACCAGCACTTCCGGCCCCGGCGCTTAAAAGAAAGTTAAGTTCACGGATGCCTTTACTTCCTCTGTTAACACTCCTAATAATTGGCCAACCCACATCGGTACCCGTGGAAGGCCCACCCCCATGCGCCGATCCTTCCTTCTCGCCGTGGCAGCCGTACTGGCCGCCGCCGGCTCCGCCGTCTACATAGGCTCGTCGGCCAGCGCCGCGGCCGCCTGCGCCCCCGCCTGGAGTTCAACGGCGGTTTACACGAACGGAATGGCCTCTTCGCAGTCCGGTCACAACTACACCGCGAAGTGGTGGACCCAGAATGAGAGCCCGGCGACCCACAGCGGTCAGTGGGACGTCTGGGCCGACAACGGCACGTGCGGAGGCACCACGCCCCCGACCACTCCGCCCACGACGCCCCCGACGACCCCTCCCACCACGCCCCCGACCACACCGCCCACCACGCCGCCGACCAGCCCGCCGCCCACCGGGTCGCTGCCCCGGCACATCGTCACCGGCTACTGGCAGAACTTCGACAACCCGGCCAACGAGATCAAGCTCGCCGCCGTGCCGAACACGTACGACCTGATCGCGGTGGCGTTCGCCGACGCGACGAGCACCCCCGGCGCGGTCTCCTTCAAGGTCGACCCGGGCCTGTCCACCAGCGTCGGCGGATACACCGACGCCCAGTTCAAGTCCGACATCGCGACGCTGCACTCGCGCGGCAAGAAGGTCGTCCTGTCGGTCGGTGGCGAGAAGGGCTCGGTGTCGGTCGCCGACTCCGGCGCCGCCACCAACTTCGCCAACTCGGTCCACTCGCTGATCCAGTCGTACGGCTTCGACGGCGTCGACATCGACCTCGAGAACGGGCTCAACCCCACCTACATGGCCCAGGCGCTGCGCAGCCTGCGCGCCAAGGTCGGCGCCGGCCTGATCATCACCATGGCACCGCAGACCATCGACATGCAGAACCCGGCGGGCTCGTACTTCAAGCTCGCGCTCGACATCAAGGACATCCTGACGGTCGTCCACACCCAGTTCTACAACTCGGGCGCGATGCTCGGCTGCGACAACAACGCCGCGTACGGGCAGGGCACGGTCAACTTCATCGTCGCCCTGACCTGCATCCAGCTCGAGGCCGGCCTGCGTCCCGACCAGGTCGCCATCGGCCTGCCGGCGACGAGCAGCGCGGCCGGCGGCGGCTACGTCTCGCCGTCCGTCGTCAACCAGGCGCTCGACTGCCTCTCCAGTGGCACCAACTGCGGCTCCTTCCGGCCGCCGCACAGCTATCCCGGCCTCCGTGGCGCGATGACCTGGTCCATCAACTGGGACGTCACCGCCGGCAACGGATGGGCCAACGCCGTCTCCCCCCACGTCCACGCCCTGCCCTGACCGGAGAATCCCCATGCGACTGAAGATGAGATACCTGGCCGCCCTCGCGGTGGCCCTGACCGGGACCGCCGCCGCGGTCATCCCGATGACCGCCTCCAACGCCGCCGTGGCCTGTGCTCCCGCCTGGAGCGCGAGCGCCGTCTACACCAAGGACATGACCGCTTCGCAGAGCGGCCACAACTACACCGCCAAGTGGTGGACCCAGAACGAGAGCCCGGCGACCCACAGCGGTCAGTGGGACGTGTGGGCGGACAACGGGACCTGCGGCGGCACCACGCCGCCTCCCACGGACCCGACCACCCCTCCTCCCACCACCGGCACCAAGATGGCGTCGTCGCCGTACATCTACCCGGGTTGGGGTAACCCGCCGGCGCCGTCGACCGTCATGAACGCCACCGGCATCAAGGCCTTCACCATCGCCTTCGTGCTTGCCAACGGCTGCAACCCGGTCTGGGACGGCGAGGGCGGCCTGACCGGCGGCTCGCACGAGAGCACGATCAACGCGATCAAGGCGGCCGGCGGCAGCGTCGTCCCGTCGGTCGGCGGCTGGCAGGGCAACAAGCTGGGCCCGAACTGCTCGACGCCGGAGGCGCTCGCCGGCGCGTACCAGAAGGTCATCGACACGTTCGGCCTCAAGGCGATCGACATCGACATCGAGAACACCGATGAGTTCGAGAACACGGTCGTCCAGGACCGCATCCTGAACGCGCTGAAGATCGTGAAGCAGCGGAACTCGTCCGTGAAGACGATCCTGACCTTCGGCACCACGACGTCCGGCCCGAGCTACTACGGCACCCGGCTCGTCCAGCAGGCCAAGGCGCTCGGAGCGAACATCGACATCTTCACCCAGATGCCGTTCGACTTCGGCGGCGGCTCGAACATGTACCAGAGCACGGTCAACGCGTCCGAGGGCCTGAAGAACCTGCTCAAGACCACCTTCGGGTACAACGACACGCAGGCTTACTCGCACATGGGCATCTCCGGCATGAACGGCCTGTCCGACCAGCAGGAGCTGACCACCCCGGCCACGTGGACGCAGATCCGCGACTACGCCAAGAGCAAGGGCTTCGCCCGCTTCACGTTCTGGGCGGTCAACCGCGACCGGCCGTGCCCCGGCGGTGGCGTCGTCTCCAACTGCTCCGGCATCGCCCAGTCCGACTGGGAGTTCACCCGGATCAGCGCGGGCTTCTGACCCTCCTCAGGGACGCTTGCGCGGCCGTGGATCTCAGCGATCCGCGGCCGCGCGGCGGCGTTTGCGGACCTTCTTGACGGCCCAGTTGGCGACCGCCAAAACGATCAGGGCCCAGACCCCGTAGTTGATCCAGTTGCTGTACTGCTCGACGTTCTGCCAGCGGGAGCCGAGCACGTACCCGGCGCCGACGAAGATGCAGTTCCAGACGCCGCTGCCGATGGTGGTGAAGAGGGTGAACTGCCCGAGCGGCATGTGGTTGGCGCCGGCCGGGACGGAGATGACGCTGCGCACGACCGGCGCCATGCGCCCGAAGAGGACCGCCGCCCGCTCGTGCCGCTTGAACCACCGGTCCGCGGTGTCCAGGTCGTCGACGTCCACCAGGGGGATCCGGTCGAGCCAGCGCCGCAGGCGATCCTCGCCGAGCGCGTACCCGAGCCAGTAGAGCGCCAGCGCGCCCAGCACCGAGCCGGCGGTCGCCGCGATCGTGACCAGCACGAGGTTGACCCGGCCCTCGCCGGCGAGGTAGCCGGCCATGGACAGCACGATCTCGCTCGGGATCGGCGGGATCAGGTTCTCCAGGGCGACGAGCAGGCCCACGCCCGTCGCGCCGAGGGAATCGATCACGGACGCGACCCAGCCGGTCAGGCCGGTCAGCCCGCTGAGATCGGTCTCCGCGGCCAGGACGTGCGGCACACTCATGGTCTTCCGGTACCCGGCCGCACCCGTACGAACCGTCTCGCGTATATACCCATCATCGGTATATGGTGTTCGACGTGACCTTGGAACTGCGCTACCGGCGCCTGCTCGCCGTGTACCCGCGCGACCATCGCCGGGCGTACGAGGAAGAGATGCTCGGGGTGCTGATGGAGGGCGCCCGGCCCGGTCAGCAACGGCCGTCCCTGGCGGAGGTCGCCGACCTGCTGTGGTCCGGCTTCCTGGCCCGCGTAAGCCGTGGCCTCCAGGGCGCGCGCGGCACCGGCTGGCGCGACGCCGCCGGCGTGACCGGCCTCCTCGCCGCGCTGTTCCTGGCCGCGTCCGCCGGGCGCAGGCTCTGGCCGGGGCTGTGGGCGATGTGGCTCGGGGACTCTCCTTACCTGAGATTCGGAATGTTCTCCGACGTCGCCGCCCGCACCGGGGCCTGGCTCCTCGTCGTCGCTGCGCTGCTCGCCGGCATGCGTCTTACCGGTGCGGCACTCGCCGTGGTCGCCGTCGTCGTCGAGATCGGCGCGGTCGCGTCCTGGTCGGATCAGTGGCACTGGGTAGCGACGGGCTGGGTACTGGTACTCGCTTCGCTGACCGCCATGCTCCTGACCGTGGCTCGCCGTGGGCGCAAGCCGGTGGCGGTTCTCGGGCTCGGAGGGACCCTGGTGGCAGTCGGCGGCATCGTGCTTGCCGGCGTTGTGGCCGGCTTGGCGTGGGATGCCCGTTCAGACTGGTTGATGGTTCTGGGCTACCCGCCGGCCGCCGCCGTACTGCTGGCCGCTGTCGGGAGGGTCGAGGCCGGTGTCCGCCGCCGCATCCTCGTGTTGCTCGCGGCGATCGCCACCGTGCCCGTCGCACAAGGGCGGTTCGCCGAAGTTGCGGGTGTCCAGTGGATATTCACGGTGACGTGGGACCTGGTCGTCGTGGAGGCGGTGTTCCTGGTCGGGCTGCCGTTGGTGGCGGCGGTGACCGTGTGGGGGGCGTTCTTGCTCCGGGACAACCTGCGCGTGTCCGTCGGAAAGTCGGATTAGTTCCGGTGGCACCACGGCGGTAGGTTCCCTGGGCGATGGACACGTTGAGCTCACGGGGCCGCGCGGTCCGGGTCGCGGTCACCGCGCTCGGCGCCGTGCTGCTGCTTCTCGGCACCCTCTGGGGCCAGGACGACGACTTCCCGTTCGGGCCGTTCCGGATGTATTCCACGGCTCCCGATCCGGACGCCGACGCCCCCGACACGCGTGTCGAGGGGGTCGACACCACCGGGCGTACGGTCGTGCTGACCGAGGCGAACAGCGGGCTGCGCCGGGCGGAGATCGAGGGGCAGCAGCAGGCCTACGTCGAGGATCCGGGCCGGCTGCGGCAGGTCGCCGTCGCGTACGCCGACAAGAGCCCCGGAGCCGCTCCCCTGACCACCGTCCGGATCGTCATCCGCTGGGAAGGCATCGAGGACGCCCGTCCGACCGGCGAAAGTCGTGACGAGGTCATCGCCACCTGGACGGCGACCCCGTGAGCCGGGCCGTCGCCTGGCTCACCGAGCCCGTGCCGCGCGGCCGGATCGCCGCCTTCCGCACGCTCGTCTACCTCTTCGTCGCCGCGGATCTCGTGGTCTTCACCCCGTGGGTACGCCACCACGCCTCCACCCCGGGCGACCTCTACCGACCACTGCTCGTCGGCCGGCTGCTGCACCTGCCCACGCCGACGCCGCTGCTGGTGCACGGCATCTTCTGGCTGCTGCTCGCGGTGTCGCTCGCCGCCTCGACCGGGCGTGCGCCCCGGGCGCTCGGATGGACCGTCTTCGCGCTCTACTTCGAGTGGATGGTCATCGCGATGAGCTACGGCAAGGTCGACCACGACCGGGTCGGGCTGCTGGTGGCGCTGGCCGCCCTGCCGACCGTGGGCCGGGCCCGGCACGGCGATCCCACCCGCTCGGAGGCCGGCGGCTGGGCGCTGCGGGTCACCCAGATCGCGGTCGTGTGCACGTACTTCCTGGCGGCCTGGGCCAAGCTGCGCTTCGGCGGCCTGGACTGGGTGACCAGCTCCGTGCTGGCGCGGGCGATCATCCGGCGGGGCACCGACCTGGCCGACCTGATCGCCGGCGTGCCCTACCTGCTCATCCTCGCGCAGATCGGCATCATGGCCTTCGAGCTCACCAGCCCCGCGATCTTCTTCCTCGACGAGCGCTGGCGCAACCGCGCGGTGGCGTTCTTCTACTCGTTCCACGCGGTCACCTTCGCGACCATCACGATCTCGTTCGCGCCGCACCTCGCCGCCCTGGCGAGCTTCCTCGCCCTCGAGAAGGTTCGTCCCGTGCAGTGGGCCAGGGGTTTCCTGCGGCGGCGGCGCGGACAAGTAGAGCCCCATGAGCGACCGGTGGTATGAGAAAGCCGTCATCTACTGCCTCGACATCGACACGTACGCCGACTCCGACGGCGACGGCGTCGGGGACATCCGCGGGCTGATCGGGCGGCTCGACTATCTCGCCCGGCTGGGCGTGACCTGCCTGTGGCTCAACCCGATCCACCCCTCGCCGGACCGCGACGACGGGTACGACGTCGAGGACTTCTACAACGTCGACCCGCGCTTCGGCACCCTGGGCGACTTCGCCGAGCTGCTGCACCAGGCGGACAACCGCGGCATCAAGGTGATCATCGACCTGGTCGTGAACCACACCTCCGACCAGCACCCGTGGTTCCAGTCGGCGCGGTCGTCGCCGGACTCGCCGTACCGGGACTGGTATGTCTGGTCCGAGACCCAGCCGCCGGACCGGCACCAGGGCATGGTCTTCCCCGGCGAGCAGAACGAGACCTGGTCGTACGACCGGACCGCCAAGCAGTGGTACTACCACCGGTTCTACAAGTTCCAGCCCGACCTCAACATCAAGAACCCCCGGGTCCGCGAGGAGATCAAGAAGATCTGCGCGTTCTGGCTCCAGCTGGGCGTCGCCGGGTTCCGGATGGACGCGGTGCCGTTCATCATCGAGGAGACCCAGCCGGGCAACCCGAACTCGCCCAAGGACCTCGACTTCCTCACCGACCTGCGCCAGCACCTCCAGTGGCGCAAGGGCGACGCCGTGCTGCTCGCCGAGGCCAACGTCGAGCCCGACCAGCTCAAGCACTTCTTCGGCGACGACGGCGGCTCGTCCAACCGCATCCACATGCTCTTCGACTTCATGCTCAACGGCCGGCTCATGCTCGCCCTGGCCCGGCACAACCCCGAGCCGATCATCGACGCGCTGCGCGACACGCCGGCGCTGCCGTCCGGCGGACAGTGGGCGACGTTCCTGCGCAACCACGACGAAGTGGACCTCTCCCGGCTCACCGCCGAGCAGCGCAGCGACGTCTTCGCCGAGTTCGGCCCGGACGAGGACATGCAGCTGTACGGCCGCGGCATCAGGCGGCGGCTGGCCCCGATGCTCGGTGGCGACCGGCGGCGCATCGAGCTGGCGTACGCGCTGCAGTTCAGCCTGCGCGGCACCCCCGTGCTGCGCTACGGCGAAGAGATCGGCATGGGCGACGACCTGTCGCAGAAGGGGCGCGACGCCATCCGTACGCCCATGCAGTGGTCGGCCCTGCCCAACGGCGGCTTCTCCACAGCGAACCGCGGCGATCTCGTCCGCCCGGTGGTGTCCGACCCGCAGTACGGCTACGAGCAGGTCAACGTCACGCTCCAGCGCCACGATCCGACGTCGCTGTTGTCGTGGTTCGAGCGGATGATCCGCACGCTGCGGGAGGCGCCCGAGGTGGGCAGCGGCACCTGCACCCCAGTCGACGTCCCGGTGCCGTCCGGGGTGCTGGTGCATCGCGCGGACGACCGTACCGGAACCATGGTCTTCATCCACAACCTCGGGCCGGACGACGGCGTCGTGGACCTGGGCAGCCTCGACCCCGAGGCGGAGTTCCCCAACGACGTGCTGGCCGACAGCGAGTATCCGGACCCCGGCAAGCTCGACGCCCTGCCGATCAAGGGCTACGGATACCGCTGGATCCGGCTGTGCCGCAAGCCCTAACTCGCCGGTAACAAGTGGGTTAGAGTCGGCCGACTATTGGATCTGCACATCTGCGGGAGGCCAGCACCATGACCCAGCCGAGTCGAGTAGCGATCGTCACCGGAGCCGCGCGGGGCATCGGTGAGGCGACGGCACGCCAGCTCGCCGCCGACGGCATGGCCGTGGCGGTCGTCGACCTTGACGAGGGCGCTTGCGCCAGTACGGTCACGGCCATCCACGACGCCGGCGGCACCGCGCTCGCCGTCGGCGCCGACGTGGCGAACCCGGAACAGGTGACGGCCGCGGTCGAGAAGGTCGTGAGCGAGCTCGGCGCGCCGACGGTCCTGGTGAACAACGCCGGGGTGCTCCGCGACAACCTGCTGTTCAAGATGACCGACGATGACTGGGAGACCGTCATGGCGGTGCACCTGCGCGGCGCGTTCCTCTTCAGCCGGGCGGTGCAGAAGCACATGGTCGATGCGGGCTGGGGCCGCATCGTCAGCCTGTCCAGCACGTCCGCGCTCGGCAACCGCGGCCAGGCCAACTACGCCGCCGCCAAGGCCGGCCTGCAGGGCTTCACCAAGACGCTCGCCATCGAGCTGGGTCGCTTCGGCATCACCGCGAACGCGGTCGCGCCGGGCTTCATCGTGACCGACATGACCGCCGCCACCGCCGCCCGCGTGGGCGTCGACTTCGCGGACTTCGAGAAGGCGGCGATCAGTCAGATTCCCGTCGGCCGGGCGGGGCGCCCCGAAGACGTGGCGAACACCGTATCCTTCCTGGTCAGTGAGGGAGCGGGGTTCGTGTCCGGCCAGGTGATCTACGTGGCCGGCGGGCCGCGCGCGTAGCGTCCTGTCTTGATCGGGGTCGCTACACATGATGGGGCGACCCCGATGCGCGAAAGGGCGGAGAAGCGAGAAGTGAACCGACGGATGAGCTCTCGTAGCGTGGCTCTGACCAGCACGTTCCTGCTGTTGGCCGCGGGCGGGACGGCGGCATGCGACAACGGGAACGACTACCAGGACGAGGGCTTCTACTGCGCCGACGAGAACGGCGTCATCGTCGACGAGGACTACTGCGACGACGACAACAACGGTGGTGGAGGCCTCGGTGGCGGCTTCTTCATCTGGCACTCGTCGGGCTACCGCTCCGGCTACCCGGTCGGGTCCCGGCTGCCGTCGGGCGGATCCAAGTTCGCCTACAACGACAAGGCCGCGCGGTCGTCGTTCGGCCTGCCGTCGTCCGGCAAGATCGGCAACGGCACGGTGAAGACCAGCGTCGTCGGCAAGGGCGGCAGCGGTTCCTCCGGCAAGTCGGGCGGCTGAGCGTTGCGGCGGATCCCGTACGGGCCGGTCCGCGACGGCTGGCGGCTCACGAACTACAGCCTCGGGCTGACGTACAACGACACCGAACTGCCCGACGGGACGATGATCTCGTACTGGCAGGAGGGGCCGTACTACGACTTCACCGAGGCGGAGATCGAGGAGCTGGAGACGGCGACCTCGGTGCTTTACCAGATGTGCCTCGACGCCGGCGACTGGATGGTCCAGCAGTGCCCGCGGCGCACCGCCGAGGGTCGCCGCCAGGGCTACTTCGCATCGGTGTGCACCCCGGAGAGCTGCTTCCTGACGAAGATCGGCATCCCGGAGTACGCGCACGAGCAGATCATCCGTACCTGGTTCGACGGTGACGCCGAGACCTGGACCCACCAGGACAAAGACCCGGACAACAGGCTGCCGATGCAGACCCCCGACTATTCCCCGACGGTCTACGGCCGCTTCGACCTCTGGTACGACGGCGCCGGCAGCGTGCCCCGGCTGCTCGAGTTCAACGCCCAGACCCCGACGTCCCTGGTCGAGGCCGCGGTGATCCAGTGGCACTGGGTCGACCAGACCAACCTCACCCAGCACCCGTGGCGGCAGTGGAACTCCCTCCACGACCGCCTGGTCGGCTGGGAGGCGGCGGACGGCGAGCCCGCCAACCCGGGCGCGTGGCGGCGCAACATCGCCAAGCTCCGCGAGGCCCGGCCCTGGCTCCCGGAGAAACCCAAGATCTTCTTCGCGTACGAGACCAGCGAGACCACCGGCGAGGACCGGATGAACGTGGCCTACCTGATGGCCACGGCCGAGGAGGCGGGCTTCCCGGTCGAACTGATCGCCATGAGCCAGATCGGCTGGGACGTGGCCGGCGACCGCGTCCTCTTCGTGCCGGCCCCGGGCCAGGAACACAAGGCCGAACCGATCGACGTCATCTTCATGCTCTACCCGTGGGAATGGTTCTGGAACGAGGAGGGCGGCAAGGCCTTCTTCCGCAACATGGCCGACCCGGCGAAACGCGGCACGGTCTGGATCGAACCGCCGTACAAGGCAGCCCTGCTCGGCAACAAGGCCCTCCTCCCCGTCCTGTGGAAACTCTTCGGCGACGACTCCGAACGCGGCAAGTACCTGCTGCCGGCGTACTTCGCGGAATCGTCGGCGGCGGCCAAGCTGACGTCGTACGCGAAGAAGCCGGTCTGGGGTCGCGAGGGCGGCTCGGTGACCCTGGTCAAGGACGGCGTGACCCTCTCCGCCAACCCCTCGGAGTACGGGGCGGACGGGCGGTTCGTGGTGCAGGAGCTGCTGGAGCTGCCGTCGTACGAGGGGCTCGAGGGTGTGGTGCACCCGGTGATCGGCGCGTGGCTGATCGACGGGGAGCCGGCGGGCATGGGCATCCGCGAGGGGCTGGGCGAGGACGGCCTGGTCACCAAGGACCGCTGCAACTTCCTCCCGCACGTCATCAGCTGAGCGGCGGCACGTCCCGGGTCATCCGGTGTAGAGGGCGAGTACCTGGTCGGCCACGCAGGCCGGGCGGTTCTCGCCTTCGATCTCCGCGGTGGTCCGGGTCACGATGCGGGCCCCGCCCGGCATCCGGCGCGCATCGAGGAGGGTGACCACGCCTCGCAGGCGGGAGCCTGCGCGGACCGGGGCCTTGAAGCGGACTCGGTCGAAGCCACCGTTTGCCGCGTAGGTCACGCCGGCGACCTGGACGACTTCGGTCACGAAGGTTACGCAGAGCGACAACGTCAGTGCCCCGTGGGCGATGGTCGCGCCGAAGGGGCCCTCGCGGCGGGCTCGTTCCCGGTCCACGTGGATCCACTGGTGGTCGCCGGTGACATCAGCGAAGCCGTCTATGCGGGCCTGGTCCACCAGGTGCCAGTCGCTGGTGCCGAGCTCGTCCCGGCCGAGCAGGTCGTCGAGGTCCCTGAAGCGCGTCATGGGTGCGGCCGGTTGCGCCACAGCCACCAGAGGCCGATGAACGGCAGCACCAGCGGGACGTAGCCGTAGCCGCTGCCGTAGCGGGACCAGACCGTGTCGTCGGGGAAGGCGACCGCGTCGGCGATGCTCAGGGTGCCCACGATGAGGACGCCGAGGAGCTCGATCGAGCAGCTCACCAGCGCGATCATGCGGCCGCGGGCGCCGCCGATCCCGAGGCCGACCGTGGCGGCGATGTAGACCAGGCCGGCGAAGGCCGACAGGAGGTACGCCAGCGGGGCCTCGGAGAAGTGGGTCGAGATCTGGACCAGGGCGCGGGCGCTCGCGGAGAGGGCGAAGATGCCGTACACCAGCAGCAGGACGCGGCCGAGGCCGGAGCCGATGGCGGCGTCTCGTGGGCGGGCCCGGGCCGGGGTGGGCTGCTCAGCCACCGGTCACCTCCGCGATCTGCTGCAGGCGCAGCACCAGGACCGGCAGCACCAAAGCGGCGACGCCGAGGATGAGGGTGCCCCACCGGGTCGGTTCCAGGCGGGCCAGGTAGACCGCCACCGGGGCGAAGGCGATCGTGGTCATCAGGTAGCCGACGAAGGTGGTCCACTCGGTCGGCCGGTCGCCGACGAAGAGGCCCACCACCGCGACGACGACCAGCACCGCGACCAGGGCGCCGAGGCCCAGCATGGCCCACAGGTCGGCGTTGCTCGGGGCGCGGCCGAGGGCCGTGCGGATCAGGTACCAGACCCCCAGCGCGAGGGCCACCACGATCGTGGCGATCGAGAGCGGGCCGTTCATCACCGGCACAGCGTACTGATCAGCGCGGACGTGTTAGCTTTCGGCCGGGTGATCTGCGCGGGGAAGGCGGCACGGCGATGCGGTTCGGACTTTTCGGCACGGGGCCGTGGGCCCATCAGGCGCACGCGCCGGCGCTGGCGGCCCATGACGACGTCGAGTTCGTCGGCGTCTGGGGGCGCAACGCCGAGAAGGCGGGGGCGCTCGCCGAAGAATTCGGGGCCAAGCCGTACGCGGAGGTCGACGCCCTGATCGCCGACGTGGACGCGATCGCCGTCGCGCTGCCGCCCGGCGTGCAGGCGGAGATCGCGCTGAAGGCGGCCCGGGCCGGCAAGCACCTGCTGCTCGACAAGCCGGTGGCGTTCACGGCGGCGGCCGCCGACGAGATCGTGGCCGCCGCGGCCGAGCAGGACGTCGCCAGCGTGGTCTTCTTCACGCGGCGCTTCATGCCGCAGATCCAGGAGTTCGTGGACCGGGCCCGGGCCACCGGCGGCTGGCTGGAGGCGCGCATCGACCACCTCGGCTCGATCTTCCAGCCCGGCAACCCGTTCGGGGAGTCGGCCTGGCGCAAGGAGAGCGGCGGCCTGTGGGACGTCGGGCCGCACGCGGTCGCGCTGGTGCTGCCCGTGCTCGGCCCGGTCAGCGAGGTCACCGCGCTGTCCGGCGCCCGGGACATGACCCACATCCTGATGCGTCACACCGGCGGCGCGATCAGCACGATGACCCTGTCGGTCGACGCCCCGGCCAAGCTTGAGCGCGAGGTCGCCGCCCTGTACGGCGAGTCCGGCGTCGCGGACGTCCCGCCGGTGCCGTGGCTGCCCGTGGAAGCGTTCGGGCGGGCGATCGACGCGCTGATCGGAGCGGCGAACGGCGGTCCGGCGTCGGCGCTGGACGTACGGTTCGGGGCCGAGGTCGTCAAGATCCTCGCGGCCGCCGCCGAGTCGGTCAGCGACGGCCGTACGGTCAAGCTCGCCGAGCAGTAACACCCATCCGCGTAGCCGCCCGCTCCGAATCGGCGTTGAATGCCGGGAGCGACGGGAAGGCGGGACCGATGACGGAGCACGGCGCTGTGCGGCGGCCGGACCACCTCTCGGCGGTGCCGGCGCCGCCCACGGACGTCGGCGACCTGCTGCGCGCGATCGCCCGGGGCGACGAGTCGGCCTTCGGGCGCCTCTACGACCTGGTCGCGCCGCGGGTGTACGGGCTGATCCGGCGCGTCCTGCGCGATCCGGCCCAGGCCGAGGAGGTCGCCCAGGAGGTGCTGGTCGAGGTGTGGCGTACGGCCGCCCGCTTCGACGCGGCCCGCGGTTCCGCCACGGCGTGGGTGTTCACGATCGCGCATCACCGGGCGGTGGACCGGGTCCGGGCCGAGCAGGCCTCCGCCGACCGCACGCTGAGGGTCGGCGCCGCGTCCGTCGACACCCCGTACGACGAGGTCGTCGACGAGGTGTCCGGCCGGCTCGAGCGCCAGCAGGTGCGGCGGTGCATGGACGATCTCACCGAGCTGCAGCGCCAGGCGGTGACGCTCGCGTACTACCAGGGCCACTCGTACCGGGAGGTGGCCGATCTGCTCGGCACGCCGCTGCCGACGGTCAAGACCCGGATGCGCGACGGGCTGATCCGGCTTCGTGACTGCCTGGGTGTGGAGGTGACCGCGTGAGCTCGCCGGATGTTCACTCCTTGGTCGGTGCCTACGCGCTCGACGCCGTCGACGACCTGGAACGGGCCGCCTTCGAACGCCACCTCGCCGAGTGCGAGACGTGCCGCGCCGAGGTCGCCGAGCTTCGGGAGACCTCGGCCCGGCTCGCCGACAGCACCTGGTCCGTGCCGCCGCCCCGGTTGCGGGCCGAGGTGATGGCCGCGATCGGGCGTACCCGTCAGATCCCTCCGCCGGTGGAGCCGGACGCCCCGCGCGACCCTCGGCGCACTCCGCGCTGGCAGCGGTATTCCATCGCGGCCGCCGCCGCGGTGGTCCTGGCGGCGGGCACCGGCGCGAGCGTCTACGCGATCCAGGAGCAGAAGTTGCGGGACAGCAATGCGGTCGCCGCGGCCGCGCAACTGCGAGAGGCCCGCACCCAGGCGGTCCTCTCCGCCGCCGACCTGGTGGTCCGGACCGGGCCGATGAACGGCGGTGGCCGGGTGACCGTGGCGTCGTCCGCGATGCAGCGGGCCAGCGTGGTGACCATCAGGTCCGCGCATGCTCCCGCGGCAGATCAGGCCTTTCAGATGTGGACGATTCGTGGCACCGCCAGCCCGGTGTCGCCCGGTGTCATGGCTCCGGGGGAGCAGTCGGGTGTGGCCGTGCTCGACGGAGTGCCCGGTAACGACGTCTTCGCCGTTTCGCTCGAGCCGGCCGGCGGGTCGCCGGCGCCAACGGCCGTGATGGCGAAGATTCAGCTCACCTGAGACCCATCCGGCGAGCATTCCGGTGCGAATCAGTAGTGAAGCCAGCATCCACTACTGAGGGGTACAAAATGCGCGCCACCCAGCTCACCGCCGTCGCCGCGGCCGTCCTGTTCACCACGTCCCTGACGGCCTGCGGCGGTGACGACTCCACGTCGGACAGCGCCGGTGCCGCCGCCGCGCCGATGGCCACGTCGGCCGCGCCGATGATGTCGTCGTCCCCGGCCATGGACACCATGACCAACTTCGGCGCCGGCTGTTCCGCGGTGCCGACCGACTCGTCCGACCCGGGCAGCTTCGCGGCCATGGCCCAGGTGCCGGTCGCCACCGCCGCCTCCGGCAACCCGGTTCTGTCCACGCTGGTCAGCGCGGTCAAGAAGGCCGGGCTGGTCGACTCGCTCAACACCGCCCCGGAGCTCACCGTCTTCGCGCCGGCCAACTCGGCCTTCGACAAGATCCCGGCCGCGGATCTCAAGAAGGTGCTGACCGACAAGAAGACGCTGACCAGCATCCTGACCTACCACGTGGTGCCCGGGAAGCTCGCGCCCGCGGATCTGGCCGGCTCGCACAAGACGCTCGAGGGTGACGAGGTCAAGGTCACCGGCAGCGGCATGGACTTCAAGGTCGGCGGGGCCTCGGTGGTCTGCGGCAACGTGCAGACCGCGAACGCGACGGTCTACATCATCGACTCCGTCCTGATGCCGAAGAGCTGAGCCGTGCTCCGGCGTACGGTACGACCGGCGCTGATCGGCGTCCTCTCCGCAGGCCTCGGGCTGGCCGCCGCCGAACTGCTCGCGGCGGCCACCCGGCCGGCGGCCGGACCCCTGGTCGCGGTCGGCGGGGCGGTCATCGACGCGACGCCCACCCCGGTCAAGGAGTTCGCGGTCCGGACCCTCGGCACGTACGACAAGCCCGTGCTGCTGGGCAGCATCGCGCTCGTCCTGGTCCTGTTCACCGCGGTGGTGGGCGTACTGACTACCCGGCGCCGCTCGGTGGCGATCGCCGGTGCGGCCGTGTTCGGGCTGGCCGGCGCGGCCGCGGCGCTCTCCCGCCCGGCCTCCAACGGATTCGACGCGGTGCCGTCGCTGCTCGGCGCGGTGATCGCGGGCGGTGTGCTGACGATGTGGTCGCGGTCCCGGTCCGCGTCGCAGGACCGGCGGGCCTTCCTGCGGACGGCCCTACTGGTGACGGGCGGCGCGGTGCTCACGGGCGGTGCGGCGGAGACCGTCAAACGGGTACGCGGGGGAGCCGTCGCGAAATCACGGGAGGCGATCGCCCTCCCCGCGGCCGCCGACCCGGCCCGGCCCCTGCCCGGCGGGGTCGCACCCGGGTTCTACTCCGACAAGCTGTACCGGGTCGACACCGCCCTGAGCGTGCCGACGGTCGACGTCGGCGCCTGGTCGCTTCGGATCCACGGCAAGGTGCGCCGCGAGCTGACGCTGTCCTTCGACGACCTGCTCCGGCGGCCGCTGATCGAACGGGACATCACCCTCAACTGCGTGTCCAACGAGGTCGGCGGGCCGTACATCGGCACGGTCCGGTGGCTGGGCGTACCGCTGGCACCGCTGCTCGCGGAGCTCGGCGTGGATCCGGCGGCGGACCAGCTCGTGGCCCGTTCGGTGGAGGGCATGACCATCGGTACGCCGGTCGCCACGGTCCTCGACGGCCGCGACGCCATGCTCTGCGTCGGGATGAACGGCGAGCCGCTCCCGCTCGAGCACGGCTTCCCGGTGCGCATGCTCACCCCCGGCCTGTACGGCTACGCCGGCGCCTGCAAGTGGCTGACCGAGCTGGAGCTCACCACCTTCGCGGCCTTCGACGCCTACTGGGTGCGGCGCGGCTGGGCGGCGCGCGGGCCGGTCAAGACCGCCTCACGGATCGACAAGCCGCAGCCCTTCGCCCGCGTCGGGGCCGGGAAGGTGACGGTCGCCGGGGTCGCCTGGGCGCAGGGCCGGGGCATCCGGGGCGTCGAGGTACGCGTCGACGACCGGCCCTGGCAGAAGGCGGAGCTGCTGCCCGTACCGTCCTCGGACACGTGGGTGCAGTGGCGCTACGAATGGGCCGCCACGCCGGGGCCGCACACGCTGGCCGTACGCGCGACGGACGGCACCGGTGCGGTGCAGCCGGCGGAGCGGGCGACCCCGTTCCCGGACGGTGCCACCGGCTGGCACACCATCACCGCGACCGTGGACTGAACCGGCCTCAGGGAACGGTACGTTCGATCGCCGCGGCGCCGTCGCGTTCGAGTTCCTTGCGGGCCCGCTCGATGTTCGCCGGCGTGGGATCCCAGCCCTTGGCCATGGCCAGGTCGACTGGCTCCCACGGCTGGTCGGCGCCGGTGCGGATGACGGGCTCCTGACCCGGCGCCAGGAACTGGGGATTCTCCGAGTCGGGACCGCCGCCCGTGACGAACGCGTCGACCGCGACGTCGTCCTCGATCGCGTCGGCTACTTCCGGCGTCTCCTCGAGCGGTGGCCGGTTCTGGTCGGTCATGCGTCCTCCAAGGTGGCTGTCTGCCCTGCGCATGCATACCCAGCATGCCCCACCGCAAGCTCGGCGGAAAGCGGGCGATCAATGGCGTGGCGGCCAAGCGAGCGCGATTCGGACAGCCGCCGCGCGCATCGGATGGACGGTGTGTAGCCGGACGAATACATTTCTGCGGTGTCATGTGTGTGCGCGTTCCGGCGGGGACCGCGCACGCCGTGGCGAGGAGAAGTGACATGAGCGAATGCTGGGATGCCCGGCAGTGGCCGGACCCGATGGCCGAGAGCCGGACGAGGTGAGCGGCCCCTTCGACGCCGAGCGCGATGCCGGTGAGGTGGTTCGCCTGCTGGCGGTGCTCGCCGCCCGGCTGCGCGCCCGCGACCGGGACCTCGGTGCCGAGCAGGAGCTGATCGCCCTGCTGGCCGAGGACGGGGGTGCGGCGGCGGCCCGGGTCCTCGCGTACCTGCGGGAGCTGCGGGGGGCGGGCGACGGCGTGGCCGCGGCGGTGCCACCGCGGCTCGGCCCGTGGCGCGACTGGGTGCCGCCGCGCGGCAACCTCTTCGGAGCCCCGGCCGGACCGGCCACTCGGATCGAGGAATTCCCGCGCCCGCGCCGGCGTCGCGATCCCGGCGAGTGAGCAGCTAGGCGCCGCGGCGCAGGGTCTCCGACGGGGAGACCCCGAAACGCGCCCGGTACGCCGAAGCGAACCGCCCCAGATGCGCGAAGCCCCACCGGTGTGCCACCGCGGCCACCGTCGTGCGGGCCGGATCCTGCCGGCGCAGCGCCTCGTGCGCCCTGGCCAGGCGGACCTGCAGCAGGTATGTCATCGGCGCGCAGTTCACGTAGCGCCGGAACCCCTCCTGCAGCGACCGCACGCTCACGCCGGCGATCTGGGCGAGGTCCGAGACGGTGAACGGGCGCTCCGGCTCGTCGTGCATGGCGTCTATGGCCCGCTGGACGGCGCGTGGCGGCCCGGCGGGAGCCGGAGCGGTCAGCTCCTCGGTGTAGCGGTGCGGGACGGCGAGCAGCAGCCCACTGAGGACGCTGCGGCTCATCTGCTCGGCGATCAGCGGCTGCCGGAGCAGGCTCGCCGGGTGGCCGATCTCGCCGCGCAGCATCCGGACCAGCGTGTTCCAGCTGCGCGCCGGCCCGCAACTGAGGTCGACGAGCGGCGGCAGGTCGATCGGGCCGGGCACCGGGCGGCCGAGCAGCGTCGCCAGCTCCGCCTCCAGCGCCGGCCGCTCGATCTTCACGTCGAGCTCGGCGGAACCCGCGGTGTGCAGGCTGTAGACCGGCTTGCCCGGGCCGTACAGCACGGCCGTCCCGGGGTGGGCGGTGAGCTCCCGGCCGGCGTACCTCGCGTGCACCCGGCCGGTCGTCGGCATGGTCACGTGGTACGCGTCCAGCTCGGGGGCGACGAGGGTCACCGGGGCGCCGAAGCCCAGGTGACCGACGGTCAGAGGTCCGAGTTGGATCACGTCGGCACGGAACTCGAAACCCTCCTCACCCTCCGGCGCGCCGACGGCCAGGGGGTAGTAGAAGCGGGTCAGCAGGATGCGGGTGTCATCGAGGTCGACAGTGCTGAAACTCGCGGTGTCACGGGATCCCGACGATGGCGTCACTGTCCTGAAGTGAGCGTCACTCATCTCGTACGGCCACCCCTGCGCATACGGTGAGTATTCGGACCGGGTCGGGACTCGTCAATGTCCGCGAGGGCCCGGTGACCGATCCAGCACATTCCGGCCATATGAACTACTCTGGCGTTCCGCGCCTACCTGGCGTAACTTGCAGACCAGCGGATAGTTGTTGGGACGCGGACGTCCGACCGGGGCCGGGGTGAGGCACCGGGCTGCGTAGCTGGGTGCGCAGCTGAGTCCGCAGAACGTTTCGGCGTCGCCCGCACGACGCCAGGAAGAGGGCAGCCGTGTATCTGCCGATCACCACTCGCCAGCTGGCCGACGGTACGGTCGAGATCGCCCCGAGCGGCGAGATCGACCTCGACAACGCCCACGTCATGCGGGACGCCGTGAACGACGTCCTGACCTCGCAGACGCCGGGCCGGATAGACCTCGACCTCCAACGGGTGATGTTGATCGACAGTATCGGCATCGGCATCCTGGTGGCCTGCTTCCACGCCGCGGCCGCCTCCGGGGTGCGGCTCGTGGTCAGCCACCCGAGCCCCACGGTCTACCGGCAGCTCTGGATCTCCGGCCTGGTCGGGCTGCTGGGCTGCGCCGAGCCCCCGAACTCCCGTACCTCGGTGGGCCTGCGCCCGAGCTGACGCCGCAGCGGCCCGGGAGGACGCCCGCGAGCCGGATTTGCCCGGTCCTGCCCGCCTCCGCCCCCGAGCCGCGTCGGCCCGTCGCGCCGATCGGTCAGAATGGGCGCATGCCCATGCTGCGTTCCGTCGCGTTGTTCCTGCTCGCGGCCGTTGCCGAGATCGGCGGGGCCTGGCTCGTCTGGCAGGGCGTCCGCGAGCACCGGGGCCTGCTCCTGGCCGGCGCCGGCGTGATCGCCCTCGGCGCATACGGCTTCGTCGCCACGCTCCAGCCGGATGCGAACTTCGGCCGGATCCTCGCCGCGTACGGCGGGGTGTTCGTCGCCGGGTCCCTCGGATGGGGGATGCTGTTCGACGGGTTCAAGCCCGACCGCTGGGACCTGATCGGCGCCGCCCTGTGCCTCCTCGGCGTCGGCGTCATCATGTACGCCCCCCGGGGCGCCTGACGCCGCTCGACCGTGATTTCCGCGATGTCCTAGCGTTGAAGAATCATGTGGCGGCGCGCGACGGTCGGAATCCTGCTCCTGTACGCCGCCGCGGTCGTCGCCATCACGGTCTTCCCGATCCGGGTGCACCCCGCGTCGTACTGGGCCGGTGAGCCGTTCATGACGATGGTGCACTGGATCCCCGGCGACGTGGACGCGCCGAGTTTCACGCTGAACGTCATCATGTTCATCCCGTTCGGCGTCCTGCTGCCGCTGCTGTGGCCCGCGGCCGACGGGCTGCGGGCGATCGGCCTGCGGGCGCTGACGGCCAGCGCGGCGATCGAGTCGGTGCAGCTGGTGCTCGGCCTCACCCTGGGAAGCCGGCGCACCATCGACGTGAACGACCTGATCGCCAACACCGCCGGGGCCCTGGCCGGGCTGCTCATCCTGCGGCTGGCGGTGCCGTCCGCGGCGCATCGCGCAGGTGTCTGTGCAGGAAGTCCGCGGTCACCTCGGCGGCCCGGGTGACGATCGGCGGCACGTCGTAGAAGTCGATGTGCTCGCGGGCGTCCAGCCACTCGATCTCCTTCTCGCCCGGGGCGGCGGCGTACATCGCCTCGGCCAGTTCCGGGGAGCAGTAGTCGTCCTTGCGGCCATGCACCACCAGCAGCGGCGTCTCGGTCAGCAGCGGCGCCGCGCCCAGCGCGTCGAAGGTCATGAGGGAGTGCAGGGAGCCCGTGGTGACCCGGTTCTCCCACCGGTCGGCGTGGCCGCGGGCGGTGCCGTAGTAGGCCCACGGCTCGTCGCCGCCCATCGCCGCCGGGCCGTTCTCCGGCGCCACCGCGGGCAGGTAGTCGTCGTACGCCTCGACGAACCCGCGCAGCGCGTGGCGGTAGGCGATCGGGTCGCGGGCGAACCAGGCCGGGCTGTTGTACGCGCCCGCGATGCCGGCGACCGCGCGTACCCGGGGGTCGGCCGCGGCCGCGCGCACCGCGTAGCCGGCGCCGAGGCACACGCCCACCACCGCCACCCGGTCGCGGTCCAGCAGGCTCACGGCGGCCCGCAGATCGGCAAGTTTGCCCTGGCTGTCCTCGTGCGCGCGGCGGCCGTCGCTGGCGCCGAAGCCGCGGTGGTCGAAGGCCAGCGTCGTGAAGCCGCGCCGGGCCAGCTCCTCGGCGTAGCGGCCCACGACCTGATCCTTCACGCCGGTGAACGGGCCGGTCAGCACGACCGCCTCGGCGGCGTCGCCGCGCAGGGTCCCGGCCAGCGTCAGGCCGTCGGCGGTGAAGGTCACTTCTTCGGTACGGATCTCAGTCACGTACCGACGTTAGGCTCGGCGCAGAGCGCTGGCCAGAAGGCACTTCGCGGTACCCATCGTCGTACGGGGGTCAAGGTGGCACTGGTCGTCCCGGACGTGCTGGAGGAGAGCTGCGTGACCCGGCAGGCGCTGGCGCGGCTCGCCGCCAAGTGGCGGGTGCTGCTCGTCTACGCGCTGATGGACGGGCCGCACCGCCCGGCCGCCCTGCGCCGCCGGCTGCCGGGGATCACCCAGAAGGTGCTCACGTCCTCGCTGCGGGACATGGAGGCGGACGGCCTGGTCTCCCGGCGGGTGCTCAAGGAGGAGCCGCCGCAGCACGTCGAGTACGCGCTCACGCCGCTGGGCCGGACACTGGAGGAACCGCTCGCCGCGATCTGCCACTGGGCGCTGCACGCCGGCTCAGATCAGTAGGTCCGGCTCCACCTGATGGATCTTGACCGGCATGCCGTCCGGGGTCTCCACGTGCAGGCGGGCGCCGAGGTCCGGGTCCATAGCCAGCCGCACGACGGTGACACCGCGGTCTCGCAGCATCTTCTCGAGGCGCTCCAGCGGCATGGTGGCGGAGAAGTTGAGCTCGACCGTGCTCTCGCCGTGTGCCGGGTCCGGCGGCCGGGTGACCAGCCCGATCTGGGCGGTGCCGACCTGCATCAGGACCCACTCGCCGTCGCGGTCGCCGTGCACGATCTCGCCGCCGAGCCGCTCGTAGAAGGCCACCGCGTCCGCCATCTCCGCGACGTGGACCATCGGCTGCAGCTGGAGGCCGGGCAGCACCGGACGCGGTGAGGGAACCCGGGCGACGCCACGTTTGGGCACTTCTGAGCGGGGAGCCGGGACAACCTCGGCTTCGGGCTGCGACGCAGCCGCGTCGTCGGCGGTGTCCTCGGGGGACGGCTCCTCCTGGTGGGCCAGGAAGGGCGGGGGGATCGGGCGCGGGTCGGCGGGGCTCGTCTGTGCCGGGCCTGCCGAGGCGGGGCGGCGGGGACCCGGGGTGCCGGCCGTGGGCGCGGGACGGGCCGGGGGCACGGCAGGGTGCCGGCCCCGGTCGTTCGCCGTCGTGCCACCGGCGGTCACCGGTCGTTCCTTGGCCATGGCGGACTCCTGATCGGGCAGCTGTCGGCGCCGGCGGAAATGCCGCCACCGCAAGGCTCAACGACCCGTACCGCTCATCGATTCATTTCCCGCCGGACCGGCCGAGCCCGGGGTCCGACGAACGACCAGAAGTCCCCCGATTCCGGGCGTCGGCGGCGGGGCGCGGATACTGGCCAAGATTGGCGAGAATGCTGCAGGTCGACGGATTCCCGCCACGGTGAGGGCTACGCTGTCCGGCCATGCACATGGTGGCCGTCCTCGCCCTCGACGGCGTCGTCGCCTTCGACCTGGCCACGCCGCTCGAGGTCTTCGCCCGGACCCGGCTCGCCGACGGGTCGCCCGCATACGACGTCCGGGTCTGTGGTCCCGGGACCGAGATCGACGCGGGGCCGTTCGTCCTGCGCCCTCGGCACGGGCTCGACATCCTCGGCGTCGCGGACACGATCATCGTCCCGGGAATCGTGGACGTCGCTGTGCCCGTACCGGAAAAAGTTCTGAGCGAATTGCGGACAGCCGCGGCGCGCGGCACCCGGATCGCTTCCGTCTGCGCGGGCGCGTTCGTTCTCGCCGCGAGCGGGCTGCTCGACGGGCGGCGTGCGACGACGCACTGGCTGGCGGCCGCCCGGCTGGCCGAGCGCTTCCCCGAGGTGGAGGTCGACCCGGGCGTTCTTTACGTCGACAACGGACAACTGCTCACGTCCGCGGGTGCGGCGGCCGGGCTCGACCTCTGCCTGCACATGATCCGGCGGGACCACGGCTCGGCGGTCGCGGCGGACGCCGCCCGCCTGTCGGTGATGCCGCTGGAACGCGAGGGCGGCCAGGCACAGTTCATCGTGCCGGAGCAGCCGCCGGTGCCGCGCGGCTCCAGCATGGAGACGCTGCTGCGCTGGCTCGACGAGAACGCCGGCCGGAACCTGACCATGGCCCGGATCGCGGCGCATGCGGGGATGAGCACGCGTACGCTCAACCGCCGCTTCCGCGAGCAGACCGGGACGACACCGCTGCAGTGGCTGCACCTGGCGCGGGTCCGCCGGGCTCAGCACCTGCTGGAGACCACCACGGACGGGGTGGACCGGATCGGGGCGCGGGTCGGGTTCGGGTCGCCCACGGCGTTCCGCGACCGGTTCAAGCGGGTCGTGGGCACGAGCCCCTACGCGTACCGCCACGCGTTCCGAGCGCGCCGATCTTGACGGAGGTACGGCAGGAACTGAACGACCGCACGGCCGAGGTCAGACGTGCCGACTGACGTGCTGAAGGCTGGGAGTCCGGCTCAGCAGGCGGGCGCGCTCCGCCTCGCGGGCCCGGGCGGCCGCCAGTCCCGGGGCGAGCAGGCCCCAGAAGATCATGACCAGCACGGCCAGCCAGGCCCACCCGGGAATCACCGCGTTCGGGCCGATCAGGGCGCTGACCCATGCGTACACCGGGTCGATGTATGCCTCCATCACGCCTCCCTGCCATCGGGTCGGCCCCCACTATCGACCGGCCGCCGGTCCGGGTTAGCACTTTTCCGGGCCCGGCCGGTCACGGTCGCGTGGTGGCCACCACCGGGATGCCGGCGACGCAGGTCACCCGCATCCGGATCCGGCTCGCGCCGTGGGCGAAGACGACCCCGGCGGTGGCGGCGGGCCCGGGATTGACCCGCTCGACCTTGTACGGCTCGACGGCCGCCCACGCGACGAGGGTGACCCGGCCGGTCGAGCCGCAGCGAGCCGTCACGAAGCCGCCGGTGGAGCGGAACGTCGCGGTGGCCGCGGGCGGCCGGGACGGGCTCGGCGAGGCGGTCGTCGTCGTGTGCTGCGCCGGCGCGCTGGTGGTCGGCGGCGACGTGGTGGCGGCGGTGGTGGTTGTGCCGGACACAGTCCTGGTCGGGGCGGCTTCCGTGACGGCCGGTCGCTTCGGAGTGGGGGACGGCCGGGCGGAGGCTGCCGTCGGCAGCGCGGACGCCGGTACGTCGCCGCCCTGCGCACCGCGGGGGAGCAGTGCCCAGGTCGTGCCCACCGCGACCAGGACCGCCGCCACGGCCACTGCCAGCAGTTTCCCGCCCTGCCGGGACGCCGCCACGGCCATCGGTGGTGTTTGTGGGCGGACGGCCGGGCCCTCGCCGAGGGTTCGGGCGACCTCGGCGGCACTGGGACGCTCCAGGGGATCCTTGCGCAGGCACCGGTCGACCAGCCCGGCGATCGCCGGGTCCACCCCGGGCAGCGGAGGCAGCGGGACCGGCTCCAGGGTGACGTGGGCGGTCAGCATCTGCGTGGTGGTGTCGGCGGTCCACGGGGACTCGCCCGCCAGCAGCCGGTAGAGGAGCACGCCGAGGGCGTAGACGTCCGAGGCCGGCTCCACCGCGTCGCCGGTCAGCCGCTCGGGCGCCAGGTAGGCCGGCGTGCCCAGCAGTTCCTCCTCGGGCTCGGCCGGGCCCGCTGCGGCCGCGAGCCCGAAGTCGACGACCTTGACGCCGTCCGCGGTGACCATGACGTTGGCCGGCTTGATGTCGCGGTGCACCAGGCCGTGGGCGTGCGCCGCGGCGAGCGCCGCCGCGACCTGCGCGCCGATCCGGCAGATCTCGCGCGGGTCCAGCAGGCTGTGCCGCGCGCGCTGCTGCAGCGTGACGCCGTGGACCAATTCCATGACCACGTACGGGACGGGCAGGCCGTCCTGCCACGCCTCGCCGTAGTCGTACACCTGGGCGATGTGGGGATCGGAGAAGGTCGCGGCGGCGCGGGCCTCGTCGCGGATGCGGGACCGGTACGCGGCGTCCCCGGCGTACCGTCCGGCCAGCAGTTTGATCGCGACCGTGCGCCCCAGGACCTCGTCGCGGGCGCGCCAGACCACCGCCATGCCGCCGCTGCCGAGCCGGTCGAGCAGGGTGTAGCGGTCATCGAGCCTGCGCAGCTGCACCTCCACCCGAGGCAGTCTGCCTTGATCGAGGCGGGAACGCACGACCCCGCTTGCACTCGGCGCCGCACCCACGAAGGATGAGGCGGTGCCCCGGCCGATGACCTCCCTGGTGGGTCGCGCGCTGGGCCTGCCCGCGCCCCGCACCACGTACGCGGTGAACCACGACGTAGCCATCCCGATGCGCGACGGTGTGCTGCTCCGCGCGGCCCACTACGCGCCCGCCGGGAAGGCGCGGGGAACGGTGCTGGTGCGGACCCCGTACGGCCGGGGGCTGCCGACCTCGCTGGTGCAGGGCCACATGCTGGCGGCGCGCGGCTACCACGTGGTGGTCAGCAGCGTCCGCGGCACGTTCGGCTCCGGCGGCACGTTCGTCCCGATGGCGCAGGAAGCTTCGGACGGGCAGGACACCGTCGCGTGGCTGCGGACCTGCGGTTGGTTCAACGGCCGGCTCGCCACGCTCGGGGGCTCGTACCTGGGCTGGACGCAATGGACGCTGCTGCAGGACCCGCCGCCGGAGCTGCGGACCGCGATCATCTCGGTCGGCCCGCACGACTTCCGCAGCGCGGTCTACGGGACCGGCGCCTTCACCCTCGGCGACTTCCTCAGCTGGAGCCACCAGATCGCCGGCCAGGAGGCCCGCGGCCTGCGCCGGATCCGCAACCTCGCCACCGCGGCCCGCCGGATCCGTCCCGGCCTGCACGGGCTCCCGCTGGCCGAGGCCGCCGAGCCGGTGCTGCGCGGCCGGGCGCCGTGGTACCGCGAATGGCTGTCGCACCACGAGGAGACCGACCCGTTCTGGGAGCCCATGCGAGCCGGCGTGGCCCTGGAGCGCGTGACCGTGCCGGTGATGCTGATCAGTGGCTGGCAGGACCTGTTCCTGGACCAGACCCTCGACCAGTACGCGGCCCTGCGCGGCCGGGGACTCGAGGTGTCGCTGCTCGTCGGCCCGTGGACGCATATCGGGGTGGCTACGAAGGGCGCTTCCCGTACGGAACCCGCGGCGCTGGCGTGGCTGGACCGCCACCTCGGCGGGGACCCCGGCGCGCCTTCGAAGGCGAGCATGTTCCGCACCGGCGAGAACAAGTGGCACGACCTCGCGGAGTGGCCACCCGCTACGACACCGCTGCGCTTCACCTTGGGCGCCGGCGGCACGCTCGGCCACGTCCCGGCCGCTGAGCCGGTGTCCTTCCGGTACGACCCGGCGGACCCCACCCCGTCGGTGGGCGGCCGGGTGCTGGCGGGCTCGATGGGCGTCCGCGACAACCGGGGCCTTGAGGCCCGCGCCGACGTCCTGACCTTCACCACCGCACCGCTGACCACGGACCTCGACGTCGCGGGCGCCCCTACGGTGGAGCTGGCGATCTCGCTGGACAACCCGTACGCGGACGTGTTCGCGCGGCTCTGCGACGTCGACCCGGCCGGGCGGTCGCGCAACTTCTCCGACGCCCTGCTCCGGCTCGACCCGGCGGCGCCCGCCTGCGAGGTGCAGCACGTCACCCTGCGCCTGGACCAATGCTTCCACCGGGTTCCGGCGGGCCACCGGCTCCGCCTGCAGCTCTCGGGCGGCGCACACCCGCGGTACGCCCGGAACCTGGGCACCGACGGCACTCCGGCGCACGGCTCGGACACCGCCCCCTCTCTGCACACCATTCACTGCGCCGACTCGTCCCTGACGGTGCCCGTGGTGGAGACCCCGTGAAGGTGTGGTGAAAGCAGGGGCGATCCGGCGCTGAGGCCGCTACCTTCGGCGGCCATGGAGACCCCGGACGTTCTCGTCGTCGGCGCCGGCCTGGCCGGTCTGCACACCGCCCGGCTGCTGGCCTCGCAGGGCCACGACGTGCTCGTCGTCGACCGGCGGCGCTCGCTGGACTCGGGCATCCGGACCACCGGCATCTTCGTCCGGCGCACACTCGAGGACTTCGCGCTGCCGGCCGAGCTTCTGGGGCCGCCGATCCGCAGGGTTCTGCTCTATCCGCCGTCGCTGCGCCGGCCGGTCGAGCTGGTCAGCGGCCGCGACGAGTACCGGGTGGCCGACATGGCCGGCGTTTATGCGTGGGCCCTGGCCGAGGCGGCGCTCGCCGGTGCGCGGATTCGGCTGGGCGTGTCGTATCCGGTGGAGGGTGTCCGGGCCCGGTTCACCATCGGCGCGGACGGGACCCGGTCGACGGTTGCCCGCCGGCTCGGGCTGGACGTCAACCGGCGGCTGATCGTGGGGGCTGAGGAGGTGTATCCGGTGGCCGGCGGGGATGGGCCGCCGACGTTCCACTGTGTCGTGGATCCGCGGCTCGCGCCTGGCTATCTCGCGTGGGTGGTCGATGACGGGCGGCATGCGCATGTCGGGCTGGCCGGGCGGCCGGAGTGGCTGACCGGCCCGCTGCCCACGCTGCTGCGAACCTTCGGCGACACTTTCGCCGCGCTGCCGCCCGCGACGGGGGCGGCGGCCGGCGCGATGGGCGCCCCCGGCCCGCTGCCGGGGGCGGTCGGGCCGGTGCGGCGGCGGGGTGGGCCGATTCCGGTCGGCGGGGTGTTGCGGCGGCTCGCCTGCCCGGAGGGCCTGCTGGTCGGCGACGCTGCGGGCGCGGTGTCGCCGCTGACCGCCGGCGGGCTGGATCCGTGCCTGCGCCTGTCGGAGCTGGCCGCGGCGGTGACCGGCGACTATCTGCGCAGCGGCGACCCGGCCGTGCTGCGGCACTATGACGGCGCGGCGCTGCGTGCCCGGTTCCGGGGCCGGTTGGTGCTGCGCCGGGCGTGGTCCGGGGTGCGGTCGCGACCCGCCGCCGAGGTGGCCTTCGCGCTGCTGCGGACCCCGGTCGGACGAGCCGCGGCGGCGCGGCTGTTGTTCGGCGACGGGTCCTTTCCGGACGCTATGCGTCGGCGGCCGGGTGTTTCATCCACCACTCGGTGAACTGGCGCGCCTGGCCCGCCTGGTCGAGGCGGAGCACCCACATGTTGCTGTAAGTACGCGGCGGCGGCGTCGTGTAGTGCGTCGTCGCCTCGACGATGGCCAGGTCGTCCGTGACGATCAGCGGGTGCCAGTCGAACGTAGTCGTGTCCGCCTCGTCCCGGTGCTTCAGCCAGCCCGCGACGATCGCCTCGCGGCCGCGCCACGGCTCCGCGTAGGGCTCGGTGAAGTAGGCGGCGTCCTCGGCGAAGAGGTCGGCGATGTGCGCGGGGTCGTTCGACTCCCAGGCCACCCGGTATTTCTCCACCCACGCGGTCACCGCGTCGAGGTTCGTCATCGTCGTTCCTCCTACCCTGCCGTCGCGTATGCGAGCCGGCCGAACTCTGTCAGGGCCCCGCTCCACAGGAAGTCGCTGACCTGGGTGAGAGCGATCGCCGTGAGGCCCTCGTGCGGGTCGTTGAACCAGGTGGTGCCGTAGCCGCCGGACCAGCCGTACCGCCCCGGGCCGGAGACCTCGTCGGGGGCGACCGTGACGGCCATGCCCAGGCCCCAGCCGGAGCCGCTCAGCAGCGTGCCCGCCGACTCCACCTGAGCCGGCGTGAGGTGGTTGGTCGTCATCAGCTCGACCGACTGCTCCGAAAGCAGCCGGGTGCCGCCGTGCACGCCGCGGTCGAGCAGCATCCGGGCGAAGGTGTGGAACTCGTCCACGGTGGACACGAGACCGGCGGAGCCCGAGGGGAACACAGGCGGCCTGCTCCACACCTCGGGGCCGGTGTCGGTGCGCTCGGTCATCTTCCCGGTGCCGGGGTCGGTCATGTAGTAGCCGGGCAGCTCGCGGGCCCGGGCTTCGGGCAGCAGGAAACCCGTCTCGCGCATGCCGAGCGGGTCGAAGAGGCGCTCGCGCAGCACGTCGCCGAGCGGCTTGCCTGCCGCCCGGGCCACCAGCACGCCCAGCACGAGGGTGCCGGTGTTGTACTGCCATTTCTCGCCCGGTTGCCGCATCAGGGGCAGTGTGCCGAACCGGCGGATCCACTCGTCCGGGTCGTGCGGGGTGCGCGGGTCGGGCGGCCCGAGCCGCAGCTCCAGCTCGTTCGCCGCCTGGTTGATCGGCCAGGGCGGGTCGAACTCCGGCTCGGTGATCAGGCCGAAGCCCATCCGGAAGGTCAGCAGGTCCTCCACCGTGACCGGCCGGCGCAGCGGGACGGTGTCGTCGAGCGGGCCGTCGATGCGGGCCAGGACCCGCTGGCCGGCCAGCTCGGGGAGCAGCCGGTGGACCGGTTCCTCGAGGTCGATGAGGTCGTCCTCGACGAGGGTCATGGTGGCGGCGGCGAGGACCGGTTTGGTCATCGACGCGATCCGGAAGACGGTGTCGCGGCGCATCGGCGGACCGCCGTCGAAGAATGCGCTGCCGATCGCGTCGGCTCGCACGTCGTCGCCCCGGGCGACGAGCGTGACGATTCCGGGGAACTCGCCATGCTCGACGCGGGCCGCCATCGCGTCATGAACGCTCTTCGCCTCATGCACCGTCATGCCGACCACCTTGCCAGGTGCCTCCGACAAAAATCAGAAGCCGGCGAGGACCGTTTTGCCGATCGCCGAACCCGACTCCACCGCGGCGTGCGCCCGGCGCAGGTTGGCGGCGTTGATCCCGTCGATCCGCTCGGTGAGCGTGGTGTGCAGGACTCCCTTGTCGACCAGCTCCGCGACCTGCGTGAGGATCTCGTGCTGGGAGGTGCTCGTGGGGTCGTACAGGGCACGGGTGAACATCAGCTCCCAGTGCCACGCGATGCTCTTGGACTTGAGCGGGCGCAGGTCCAGGTGCGGCGGTTCGTTGATCGCCACCACGGCGCCGAAGGGCCGGACGATCCGCGCGAAGGTTTCCACCATTCCGGCCGAGTGCGGGCTGAACACGTGGTCGACGCCGTCGGGCAGCGCCGCCGCCAGGTCCTCGCGGTGGTTGACGACGCGGTGGGCGCCCCGGTCGAGGACGTACCGGTGGGACTCCGGGCGGGAGGCCGTACCGATGACTTCAAGGTCGGTGAGCTGCCGGGCCAGCTGGACCAGGATGGAGCCGACGCCGCCGGCGGCGCCGAGGACGAGCAGGGTGCCGGTGCTGGTGGCGGTCAGCCGCAGCCGGTCGAAGAGCGCCTCCCAGGCCGTCAGGGCGGTCAGCGGGAGTGCCGCGGCCTGGGCGAAGTCGAGGGACGCGGGCTTGGGGCCGACGATCCGCTCGTCGACGAGGTGCAGTTCGGAGTTGGTGCCGGGGCGCGCGATCGAGCCGGCGTACCAGACCTCGTCGCCGGGGCGGAACAGGGTGACGGCCGGGCCGACGCGTTCGACGACGCCGGCCGCGTCGTAACCGAGGATCTTGGGCTCGCCGCTTCCCGCCCGTACCTTCACATCCACCGGGTTGACCGAGACGGCCCGGACCCGGACGAGCAGATCGTGCTCTCCCGGTTCCGGCACCGGGAGTTCAAGGTCCAGGAAGTCTTCGCGGTAGCCCACCGCTCGCATGAGTTCAGCCATGCCGGCGACGCTATTCGGTACGCCCTAGTTACCGTCAAGGGTCTACGACGCGTCGTGCCCGTGCCGGCACATGCTGGATCTGCTGGCCAACAAGTGGAGCGCGCTCGCCCTCGGCGCCCTGGAGAACGGCCCGCGCCGCTTCGGGGAGGTGCGCGCGAAGCTCGACGGGGTCAGCCCGAAAGTGCTCACCGCCACACTTCGGCGCCTGGAGGAGCACGGGCTGATCGACCGTACGGTGTTTCCGGCCGTGCCGCTGCACGTCGAATACTCGCTGACCCCGCTCGGCCGCGACGCCTGCGAGCCGCTGGCCCGGCTGCGCCGCTGGGTCGTCGACAACATCGACAGGTTCCCGGAGAAGGTTCTGTCGGACCTCGGGGTTAGCGTCGTCCCATGACCGATCAGTGGCGCGACCTGCCCGCCCCGGCCCGCCCGATCGCCGCCGCCACCGCGGCGGCGGTGCGCGCGGCACACGAGCGCGACGGGGCTGCGCTCACGGAGGCGGTGGCCGAGCTGGGCGCGCAGGATCAGGTCCAGGCAGGACTGATTCTCGGTACGGCGGTGCGCCTCCTGCTCGAATCCGCCCACCCGGACGGCCTCGACGCCGGCGACGTGCGCGCGGTGCTGGAGCAGACCGTGCGTTCGGCCGCCCCCTGGTGCCCCGAGGTTGATCCGCAGGTGGTGCTCTACCTGCTGGCGGGCGCGCTCGGGGTGTGGGAGGACGACGGCTCGCCCGCGCCGAAGCCGGACGCGCTGGGCCTGCACGCGGCGCTGCTGCTCGCCCATCTCCGGGGCGAGCGCCCGATGACCGAGGTCATGGTGGAGACGCTCGCGGAGATCCGGCGCGCTCAGCTCAACGACTAGCGACCGGCGTCGTCGACCGGGGTGAGCTCGTTCGCCGGGTCGAGCGGGCGGCCGATGTGGTCGAGCAGGTCCGCCAGGATCAGCCAGACCTGGGCGGCGAGCCGATCGGTGAGAGCGGCGATGTCCATCTCCTCCGGGTGGTCCAGCCACCACAGGATGCTCGCGTCCACCATGCCGATGACGCCGGCGACGACGTGTGCCGGCGGCCGCATGTCGTAGCCCGCGGCGCGCAGGTAGGCCACCCCGGCGCGGCTGAGCTCCGGAACGGCCGCGAACTGTCCGAGCCGGGCCCGGAAGCGGTACAGGTTGGGATGGTCGACCGCCCATTCCAGGACCCGGCCGATGATGCCGTGCACGACTTTCGGCGGGGTGCCGCTCGCAGTCAGTGCGGGGCGGATCCAGGCGCTGAGCAGGCGTGCGGCGAACCGGGCGACCTCCTGGTCCAGGTCGTCCTTGCTGGCGAAGTGCCGGTAGACGTGCGGCCGCGGGAGGCCGGCCTGATCCGCGACCGCGCCGAGGCCGGCGCCGCTGCCGTGCTCCTCGATCGCGCGTACGGCGGCGTGCACGATCTGCTCGCGGCGGCGGGCGCGCTCGTCCGCGCCCCGGCCGGCCCGGCGCGCGGCGATGGTGTCCCGCCTCGTGGCCGCTTCGTTCACCCGGCCACTCTAGCTGGTACAGTCTGTACCCACATGCGGGTACAGGGTGTACCCACCACCGGTCAGCAGCGAAGCGAGGAACCATGACCAGTTCCGTGCCCGGCTCCGTCGACCCCGCCCGGCTGCAGGACGTGCTGGACGGCCGGTGGGCGCACATTCGGCGGGCGGCGCGCACGGAGCTCGCCGGCGACCGGTTCACCGCCGTGTACGGCGAGACCGGCGAGCAGGCCCGCGAGCGCGTCACCCGGCTGCTCGGCGCGCTCCCGACCGACCTCGGCGTTTCGATGGCCTTCCCGACGGAGTACGGCGGCAGCTTCGACCCCGGCGGCGCCGTGGTGGCCGGCGAGATGCTGGCCCACCTCGACCTCTCGCTGCTGGTGAAGGCCGGCGTGCAGTGGGGCCTTTTCGGCGGTGCCGTGCTGGCCCTGGGCACCCGGCGGCACCACGACGCCTACCTGCGCGACATCATGACCGCCGACGTCATGGGCTGCTTCGCCATGACCGAGACCGGCCACGGCTCCGACGTGCAGCAGCTGCGGACGACCTGCACCTACGACCCGGCGACGGAGACGTTCGACCTGCACACGCCGCACGAGGCGGCCCGCAAGGACTACATCGGCAACGCCGCCAGGGACGGCCGGGTGGCGGTCGTGTTCGCCCAGCTCGTCACCCCGAGCGGCCGGCACGGCGTGCACGCCTGGCTGGTGCCGATCCGTGACGCGGACGGCAAGCCCATGCCGGGGGTCACCATCGGCGACGCCGGACCCAAGGCCGGGCTCCTCGGCGTCGACAACGGCCGGCTCTCGTTCGACCACGTCACGGTGCCCCGGGAGATGTTGCTGGACCGCTACGGCCAGGTCGCCGCGGACGGCACGTACACCAGTCCCATCGAGAACGACACCCGCCGCTTCTTCACCATGCTGGGCACCCTGGTCCGCGGCCGGGTCACCATCGGCGGCGCGGCGTCCTCGGCGGTGAAGAACGCCCTGACCATCGCGATCCGGTACGGCGACACCCGCCGCCAGTTCACCGCCCCCGACGCCGAGCGCGAGGTCGTGCTCAACGACTACCTCGCCCACCAGCGCAAGCTGCTTCCGGCGCTGGCCACCACGTACGCGCTGCACTTCGCGCAGGAGGAACTGGTCGCCGTCCTGCACGAGGTGCAGACGGCCGGCGGACCGGTGGACGACCACCGCCAGCGCGAGCTCGAGTCCCGCGCCGCGGGGCTCAAGGCCGCGCAGACCTGGCACGCCACCAGCACCATCCAGATGTGCCGCGAGGCCTGCGGCGGCGCGGGATACCTGGCCGAGAACCGGCTGCCCGCGCTCAAGGCCGACACCGACGTCTTCACCACCTTCGAGGGCGACAACACCGTGCTGCTCCAGCTGGTCGCCAAGGGGCTGCTCACCGGGTACCGGGACGCGTTCGGCTCCCTCGACGGCTGGGGCCGGGCGGCGTTCGTCGCCGACCAGGTCCGCGAGATGGTGCTGGAGCGCACCGCGGCCCGATCGCTCGTCGAGCGTCTCGTGAAGGCCGTACCGGGCCGCGACGACCAGGTCGCCCTCACCGACCGCGGCTGGCACCTGAAGATGATCGAGGACCGGGAGCGGCACGTCCTGGACGGCGTGATCCGGCGGCTGCGCCGGGGTGCGGCCACCAAGAAGGACCAGCCGTTCGCCATCTTCAACGACGTGCAGGACCACGTCATCAAGGCCGCCGAGGCGCACATCGACCGGGTGGTGCTGGAGGCGTTCGTCGCCGGCATCGAGCGCGCGACCGACCCGGCCGCGCGGGCGCTGCTGTCGCGGGTGTGCGACCTCTACGCCCTGAGCACCATCGAGGCAGACCGGGGCTGGTTCCTCGAGCACGGCCGCCTCACGCCGGCCCGGTCGAAGGCGGTCACCGCGATGATCAACGACCTGATGCGGGAGCTGCGGCCGTACGCGCGCACGCTGGTCGACGCGTTCGCCATCCCGGACGTGTGGCTGAACTGCGCGATCCTGCGCGAGGAGACGGGCCGGCAGGAGGTCATGGCGGAGCACGACGACGCCGTCCGGGCCGCCGATGCCACCGCGACCGACCTCGAGATCGCTCCCGCTCAGTGACGCGCCGCTAGGCGACGTCCACCAGGACCTTGCCGACGCCGCCCGCCTGCACGGCGTCGTGAGCGTCGGCGGTCCGCTGGAGCGGGAAGCGTGCCAACGGCAGCCCGGCATCCTCGCCGACGGTCAGCGCACCCGCCGCCGCGGCCTCGGTGATGTCGGCCACCGCGAGGTCCTTGTACGCCGCCGGCATGGTCAGCACCAGCACGAACTGGAACCGTACGTTGCGCCCGATCACCAGCCGGGTGGGGAACGTGAGCTTGCCGTCGCCCTCCGTGCCGTACGCGGCGACGGTGGCGTTCGGGGCCAGCAGCTCGGTGTCGAGGTCGATGTTCGCGCTCGGCGCGACCTCGACGATGAGGTCGACTCCCTGGGGCGCGGCGGCGCGAACGTCCGCCACGGCTGTGTCCGCCCGGTAGTCGACGGTGTGTACGGCGCCGGCGGCCTCGGCCAGTTTCGCCTTCTCGGCGCTGCTGACCGTCGCGATCACGGTCGCGCCGGACCAGGTGGCGAGCTGGATCGCGGCGTGCCCGACGGCTCCGGCGCCGCCCGCGACCAGCACAGTACGCCCGTTCAAGGCGCCGGGGCCGAGCCGCTCGGGACCGTCCTGCACGGCCAGCAGGCAGCGGTGGGCCGCGATCGCCGGGATGCCGAGGCTGGCGCCGACCTCGAACGAGACGTCCGCCGGCAGCGGGACCGCTTGGCGGGCCGGCACGACGACGTATTCCGCGGCCGTCCCGTGCGGGCGACGCCAGGCCGCCTCCCAGAGCCACACCCGCTCGCCGACCCGGTCCTGATCGACCCCGGCTCCGACGGCGTCGATCACGCCGCTGCCGTCGTGGTGCGGGATCACCTCGGGGAACATCAGTGCGCCGTTGCGGTGGCCGTACTGGCGGGACTTCCAGTCGGCCTGGTTGACGCCGGAGATGACCACCCGGACCCGGACCTCGCCGGAACCCGGCTCGGGTACCTGCCGGTCGACGAATTCCAGCACGTCGCGGCTGCCGGCCGACGAATACACGATCGCCTTCATGCGGTGGAGGCTATCCACCGATTCGACGATCGACAATGGACTCGGCGCGGTGCTGTCAATGTGAGGGATGCCTCGTGGCGAGCGGCCCCCATACGCTTTTGCGGATGTACGGCATCGATGTTTACCTGCGCCGGCTGGGAATCGACAGTCCGGTTCCCGACCTGCCGACCCTCGTGACCCTGCACAAACGGCACATGGAAACGATTCCGTTCAGCAGTGCGGGATCGCTGGCCGTACCGGCGAACAGCGGCGACACCGTCGAGCTGGTCGACCTCGACGAGGACGCGACCTTCGACTCCGTGGTCGCGGCGGGCAACGGCGGCGGCTGCGTCCAGATGACCCGGCTGTTCCTGCGGCTGCTGCGCGACATCGGCTTCGACGCCGACCTGATCGCCGGCACCACGGCGGAGGGGCTGGAGACGTACGGCGTCGAGGTCGAGCACATGCTCATCCTGGCCCGGGTGGACGGCGTCGCGTGGCTGGTGGACATCGGATATGCAGGGCCTTCCTTCATCGAGCCGCTGCGTCTCGACACGGCCGGGAGGGACCAGACGCAGTACGGCTGCCGCTACGGCCTGGTCGACGACGGCGACGGTGTCCTGCTGCGACGCCGGCCCAAGCTCGGGCAGTGGAGCACGGTCTTCCGGTTCACGCCGAAGGCCCGGGACCGGACCGAATGGGCTCCGGCCCAGAAAGCGGTGAACGCCGCGCTGGCGGCCGCCGGGGAGGGCGGCACCGAGCTCTACAGCCGGGCGGTGCCCGACGGCCAGGTGGTGCTGAAGGGCCGGCGCTACCTGACCGTGCGCGCCGGCATCGAGAAAGCCCGCACGATCGTCGACGACGGCGAATGGCACGCGCTCCGGGCCGCCATTCTGTCCGGCGACATCGGCTGAACCGTAAACCTCGAACGAAATCGACAGGGGAGGAAAATGCATGCGCCGGAAAATTGCCCGGTCGGAACGGATGTACGTCGGCGAGATCAGAACGCAGGCGTTGTCGATCTGTGTGGTCCGCGGCGGCGTCGACCCGGATCTGCTGGACGCGGCGTTCACCGCGGTGCTGGCGGAACAGCGGTCGTTGCGCAGCCGGATCGAGAAGGACGGGAAGGACTTCTACCTCAGCCTGCTGGCGCCGGACGAGTTGCCGCGTCTGCGCGTACGGCCGAACGAGCCCGGCGCGCAGCTGCAGGAGTACAACACTCCGCTGCATCTCGGCGGCCCGCTCGCGCGTGCCGTGCTGCTGACCGGCGCCGACGAGGACACGGTGATCTTCGGCGTCGATCACGCGATCTGTGACGGGCGCAGCTCGACCTCGTTCTGCTACCGGGTCTGGCAGCGCTACATCGACATCCAGACCGGCACGTACGCGCCGCCGTCGGCCGAGTCCCAGGAATGGCATCCGGCCCTCGACGACGTACTCCCGCCGCGCACCGACGCCGAGCTGGACGCGTACCTGCAGGAGCGGTTGAAGCGGGCCGAGGGCGCGCCGGTCGGCGCCCTGCCCTACCTGGCGGCGCAGTCCGCGGCGGACGTGCCCGCCGACGGCGTCATGACCTCGCGCCGGCTCTGGCTGACCGAGTCCGAGACCGACGGCCTGCTCGCCTTCGCCAAGGACTCCGGGGTGTCGGTCAACGGGCTGGTCGCCGCGGCGCTCCTCGCGGCCGTGCGCAACAGCCTGCCCGCCGAGAAGGCCGACCACCGGCTTTCCGCCTTCTGCACGGTCGACCTGCGGGACCTGGTGACGCAGCCGATCAGCCGCGAGGCGATGGTGCCGATGGTGTCGTGGTTCCGCGACCTGCTGGACGTGCCCGCCGACGCCGACCTGGTGAAGCTCGGCCACCGCTTCACCACCGAGCTGCGTGCCGGGATCCAGCGCGGTGACGCCGCGATGGAGATGCAGGCGCTGGACCGGCTCCTCAAGCACCCCCAGCTGTGGCCGACCAGCCTGGTGCTCGCGAACGTCGGAAAGATCGCCGGTCCGCCGTCCCCGCAGGGGCTGGAGATCGTCGACATGACCAAGTTCCCGCTGTCCAGCCGGTGGATCCCGGACGCCGGGGAGGGCCCGTTGCTCGCCTCGCCGACGACCATCTACGGCCGGTTCAGCCTCGAGATGCCGTACAGCAGGCAGTGCTTCTCGACCGAGCAGATGGACGCGATCCACGACCACATCCGGAATTCGTTGCTGGAGTGCGCGGACCGCGCGCCGCAGCGCTGAGCAGGTGGTCGGCCGGAGGACCTCCGGCCGACCACGCTCGGCGTCAGTACCGGACCGGGAGCCGCAGCAGACCGAGCACCGGCGTACGCAGGCGCACCGGCACCTTCTCCACCGGTACGTCCAGAGCCAGGCCGGGCAGCTCCAGCAGCAGCGTGGACAGCGCCTCGGCGAGAACGAGCCGGCCCAGACGCTGGCCGACGCACGCGTGGACGCCGTAGCCGAAGGCCAGGTGGCCGGAGGCGTCCTGACTCACGTCGAGCCGATCGGGACACGCGAACTTGCCCGGGTCCCGGTTGGCGGCCGGCAGCGCGACCGTCACGGTGTCACCCTCGCGGATGAGCTCGCCGCCGAGCTCGACGTCGGCAAGCGCGGTGCGGAAGATCTGGAACTGGTTCACCGTCGTGTAGCGCAGCAGTTCCTCGACGGCGCCCTCGACGCCCTTCGCGCCGCCGGTCTCCGCGGCCGTACGGACCGCGTCCAGCTGGTCCCGGTGGTGGAGCAGCGCCAGCAACGACGACGCGAGAGCGCCCTCGCAGCTGGCGAAGCCCGCCGCGAACACGATCAGCAGCATGTTCGTGATCTCGCGGTCGGTCAGATCCTGCACCGCGGCGAGCCGGCCGATGATGTTCTCGCCCGGTGTGACCCGGGCCGTGCGGACGAGGTCGAGGAGGTAGAGGAAGGCCTGCGTCCCGGCCGCTCGTTCGTCCTCGAGGCTGGTCTCGTCGTCGTTCGCCCCGTCGGTCAGCGCGGCCAGGATGGAACTGCCCACGAACGGGACGCCGAGCACGTCGCACAGCACGTGGAGCGAGAGCGGCCGGATGTAGTGCGGCAGGAGATCGACCGGTGAGCCCTTCTGCCGCAGCTCGGCCAGCTGCGCCGCGGCCAGCTCGGTGATGCGAGGGGCGTAGGCCTCCATGACGCGCGTACCGAATTCGCTGCTCAGCAGGTTGCGGTAGCGGGTGTGGTCCGGCGGGTCCATGTGGATGAATCCACCGGGGACGATCGGTACGGACGGGAAGAGCTCGCCCTTCTTGGTGACCGGGGCGTGCGTCGTGTGGAACCGGTGGCTGAACGCCTGGCTGCTGAGCACTTCCCGCGCGAGGTCGTGGCTCGTCGCCAGCCAGCCGATGTGCCCGTCCGGATACTCCATGCGCGTCAACGGCCGGGTACGGGTCAGCTTGTGCAGCACCTCGGGCGGATCGAAGGGTTCGGTGCGATCCCAGTGCTGAAGGTACGAGATCGGCTGGGTCATGGTCTGGCTTCCTCCCTCATGCAGACGGTGTCGTTCCGCTCGCCGGCGGCTTGCACGCGGAGTGCCTGCCGGTCCACCTTCCCGGCCGGGCCGAGGGGGAGGACCGGCAGCACCAGCAACCGTTCCGGAAACTTGCGAGGCTCCATTCCGGACGCCGCGAGGTGCGCCGTCACGTCGGCCAGGGTCAGCTCCGCCGTCGTGGCGACGCAGGCGCAGACGCGTTCGCCGTACAGCGGATCCGGGACCGGCACGCAGGCGACGTCGCGGACGGCGGGGTGGGTGATCAGCACCGACTCGACCTCCGCCGGGCTGATGTTGAGGCCGCCGCGGATGACCACGTCCTTGCGCCGGCCGACGAGCGTGAGCCGGCCCTGGGCGTCGATGACCCCGAGGTCGCCGGTCAGGGTCCAGCCGTCGGGGGTACGCAGAGAGCGGTCCAGATCGGGAGAGTTGACGTAGCACATCGGCGACATGGGACCGCGCGCCACGACCTCACCGATCGTGCCGGGCGGCGCCGTGGCACCGTCCGGTCCGGCGACGCGAATGTCCACGACGGCGGGGTCGGGGCGGCCGACGCTGCCGTCGTAGCCGCCGAGACCGCTGTTGCACGAGACGCCGTCGGCCGAGCCGTACAGCGTCACGACGGCGCAGCCGAGAACCTCGCGGGCGCGTCGCGCGGTGTCCGGGTCGAGCGCGGAGCCGCCGAGCACGACGGCTCGCACGCTGCTCAGGTCGGTGTCGTGGATCGCCGGGCAGTCCAGCAGCATGCGCAGCATGGTCGGTACGCCCAGCAGGTGGGTGGGGCGGTCCCGGGCGATCGCCTCGAGGGTGGCGGCCGCGTCGAAGGCCGGCCTCAGCACCAGGGTCGCGCCGAGGGCGGCGAGGGTGACCGGGGTGCCGCTGGAACCGAAGGCCGACGCCAGCGGGACGAGGAAGAAGTTACGCATCGGCCCGGGTCCGTCGTGCAGCCCGGCCATCATGGCGCCGCGCCCGCCCGCCAGCGCGTTGTGGGAGTAGAGCACCATCTTCGGCTCCGCCTCGGACCCGGAGGTGACCAGGATCCGTACCGGCCCGTCGGGATCGATCGCCTGGGGGACGAACTCGTGGGCGTTCGCGGCGAGCAGCGCGTTGATCGGCACGCAGCCCTGCACCTGCTGGTCGCCGACGACGATGACGGCGCGCAGGGCGGGAAGGGAGCCGGAGTGCTCGCGGATGCGCGCGGCGCAGGGATAGCCGTGGTGGTCGTCGACGGTGATCACCGCGACGGCCTCGGACCGGCGGAGCAGGCTCTCCGCGTCGCGGTCGCCCCGGCCCAGGGGGAACGGCAGGACGATCGCGCCGACGGCGGCGACGGCGAGGTCCACGGCGCAGGCCAGGCGGCCGCTGGGCAGCTGCACCGCCACGACGTCGCCGGCGCCGATGCCGAACTGCGCCAGCCCGGCGGCCAGGCGCCGGGTCAGCTCGTCGAGTTCGGCGTAGCTGAAGGCACCCTCGGCGTCCAGCACGGCGGGCGCATCGGGATTCCGCTCGGCGTGGCCGCGGAACAGGGAGTACAGGTCCCGGTCCGGGTAGAAGCCCGCGGCGGCCCACTCCCGGCGCAGGTGAGCGGGGACGTGGTCGGTGTGCCGGGTGGCGGTACGGTTCACGCGAACCTCCATGGTTCTCTAGACCCGGGAGACGTCCCGGCCGAAGGCGTCGTGGGCCCGGGCCCGCAGCTGGGCGCGGTCGGGCTTGCCGGGGCCGACCACCGGCAGCTCCCGGCACAGGTCGATCACGCTCGGGACGTGGTTCTCGGTCAGCGCCTCGGACACGTGGCGGCGCAGGTCCTCGACGTCGACGTCGACGCCGGGCCGGGGTACGACCGCGGCGTAGATCTGTTCCACGCGGTCGGCGTTCTCCACGCCGCACACGGCGGCCTGGGACACTCCCGGAGCCTGGTTGAGGACGCGCTCGACGGCTTCGGGGTGGATCCGGATCCCCTTGACCTTCATCATGTCCGCGAGCCGTCCACTGAGGTGGAGGTATCCGTCGGCGTCGAGGCGCGCGAGGTCGCCCGTACGGACCCAGCCGTCCCGGATGATCTGCGCCGTCAGCTCCGGCTCGTGCCAGTAGCCGGCCATCAGCCAGCGGGGGACGGCACACACCTCACCGACCTCGCCGGGTGCCACGGGGGCGCCGGTCTCCGGGTCGCGGATGCTCAGCGCGGCCGGGTTCAGAGGGCGGCCGACCGTGGCGCACCGGCCGAGGTCGTGGTGGTCGTCCGGCGGCAGCATGCTGATCACGCCGGTCTCGGTGGTGCCGTACACCTGCAACAGGATCGGACCGAAGATCTCGAGGGCCTCCTGCAGCCGCAGGGGTGCCGCCGGGCTGCCGGTGTAGATGATCTCGGTCAGGCTCGACAGGTCGGTGCCCGGCCGGTCGGGATGCGTGGCCAGCGCGTAGACCTGCGGCGTGCCGAGGATGAGCCGCCCGATGCGATGACGGGCCACCGTCCGGAGCACGGCACCCGCGTCGAAACCGTGGTGGAGCACGACCAGGCCGCCGGTGATGAGCGTGTCGTCGGCGCCGAAGCCGCTGGAGTGGGTCAGCGGCGCGGTGATCAGCAGGCTCACCCGTCCGCTGCGGGCGAGGGCCGAGGTGGCCATGTCGTTCTTGATCCCGAAGGTCCAGCAGACGCCCTTGGGGCGGCCGCTGGAACCGCTGGTCTGCGTGATCATCGCGAGGTCGTCGTCGGTGATCTCCGGATCGGTTGCACCGTCCCCTTCGGAACCGGTGGTCAGATCGACGGTGTCCGGGCCCGTCGGGCCGAGCACGGCGAGGACCGGCTTCGCCGGTGCGGCGGTGAGCAGGTCGCGGGCCCGCTCGGCGTTCTCCACGTCGACCGCCAGCATGCGGGCGCCGACGTCCGCGACGATGGCGCGCTGCTGCTCGAACCGCAGCTCATCGTCGGGACTGACGGCGTTCATGCCGCGCACGTATGCGGCGGTCGCGCCCAGCAGATTGGCCGCCCAGCGCAGGATCAGCGTCGCGGCGGTGTTCGGCTCGGTGAGGATGCCGACCACGTCACCGCGGGCGATGCCTTCCCGGCGCATCGCCCCCGCCGCCCGGCGGGTGGCCGCAGCCAGCTCCCCGGCGGTGAAGGTGACGTCGCGGCTGATCACCGCGGCGCGATCAGGATCGGCGTCGAATTGGGCGAGCAACTGCCGGACGTAATTCTCGTGCGTCGTACTCATGGACCGGTTTCGTCTCCTCGTTCGGGACGGAAAAGGAGCTCGATCAAAGGGGTTGTCGAGAGCCTGAACGGAGGCTAAACGCCGCCGCTCCCAGCCCCCATCCCTCACCTTGACAGCACCCTCGCCGGTCCGGGAATTGCGAAGGGGAATTGCGTCCGGATCACGATCCGGGGCGGAGCCAGCGGTCGACGCGGGCCCGGATGTCGGCCGGGAAGATGTCCTTGCGCAGCAGTCCGTGCACGCCCTTGGGCGGCATGGGTACGTCGACGTGGTGGGCCTCGGTCTGGTCCGCGTACTGGGTGATCCGGAAGCTCGCCGCCATGCTGCAGAGCGCGTGCGCCTCCGCCCGGCTGACCCCGGACGCGGTGCTGAACCAGCCGATCAGCCCGCGCAGGCAGTCCACCAGCGCGGCCTCGAGGCTGTCGGCCAGTCCGATGCCGACCCAGTGGGTGCCGGTCTCGGCGAGCGGCCGCGTCAGGCCCACTCCCTTGTACAGGTCGTAGCGCATCCGCAGTCGCTCGGCCGTGGACTTGAGCGCCGTCTGATCGACCAGCCCGTCGCCCTGCAGGGCGTGCACGTCGCCGATCCAGATCCGGGCACCCGGCTTGGCCACCGGGAGGAACAGTGACGATCCCGCGGTGAGCTCGGGAAGGGCCAGGTTGCCGCCGTGGTCGCCGGCGATCAGCCCGCTGACCTGCTCGTCGCCTTCCGGTTCGACCGCGATGATGCCGGCGAACGGGTCGAGCGGCAGGGTGATCCCGTGCACGTACTCGGCCCGGGTGCGGGTCTCGTCGAAGCGGAAGTCGTGGAAGTACGGCTTGTCGAAGTCGTACGGCAGCGCGCCCGCCCGGGTCGGGAAGGCGTTGGCGCCCCAGTCGTGCAACCGGAGCTCGACCAGCCGGCACTCGACGACGTCGCCGGGCTCGGCGCCGACGACCTCGACCGGGCCGATCAGTTGGAAGGGGCAGCCCGGGTACTCCTGGCGCAGCCGGGCGCGGTCCGCCGCAGGCATGCCGTACCGCAGCTGGTTCTGCCAGTTCGTCCAGGTGTCGGGATAGAGCACCTCGTCGCCGGGCTCGATCTTGGCAACCGACACCGCACCCGGGTCGAGGACTCCCGCCCGGACCGTGGCCAGCGTGGACTCGACCGTATGCATCGTCACGGCGGCCAGGCTAGGGACGGGAATGCAGGCCGGGCAAGGGATTCGGGGTCGGTCGCGGGCAAGACTGTCAACCTGACGGATGCGGCCCACAACGCATTTACTACGATAATCACTGGAGAGCACGGGCGGAAAAGAGGATCTTGACTTTCGCCGGTGTTCCGATCATTGGTACAGCAGACCCGATCACCTGAAGAATGTGAGTGGTAGCTTGCGGATTCTCGGCGTTTCCGGTTCGCTCCGCAAGGAGTCGTTCAACACCCGACTCCTGGCGGCACTGCAGCCGCTGGCCCCGGAGGGCATGCAGATCGACGCCTTCGACGGCCTCGGCGATCTGCCCCTGTACAACCAGGACTTGGACCTGCGTAGCGGCGGCCCGGACCCGGTCAACCGGTGGCGCTCCGCGATCAGCGAGGCGGACGGACTCATCATCGTCTCGCCCGAGTACAACGGCTCGATCCCCGGTGTGGTCAAGAACGCGATCGACTGGGCGTCGCGCCCCATGGCCAACGCCGCGTTGCACGGCAAGTGCGTGCTCACCATGGTCGCCACGCCCGGACGCGGCCTGGGACGCAACGCCCTGACCGATCTCGGCCGGGTGCTGCACGACACCCACGCCCACGTCATCAGCGGACCGTGGGTCGTCCTCAGCGAGGCCGGCGACAAGCTCGCCGACGTCGAGGACGAGGAGAGTGGTCAGCTCGTCCCGACGATCACCGACCCCTTCGCCAAGGGCATCGCCGGGGTCCAGCTGAACGCGCTGGCCGCCGCGATCAAGGCCGACGCCGGGGAGCACGCTGTGGCACCCCTGCGGGCCTTCTTCGAAGCCGGACGGCGCATGCGCAGCGGCGCATGAGGCGGTAGCACCACCGTCCCTTTTCCGGGCGGTGAGACGACAGCGTCGGCTGTGGTCTCACCGCCCGTTTTCTTTTATCAAGCTGAGGGATGTTCTCCCCATGGCGCCGCTTTAGCGTGGCGCAGGTGGGTTCGAATGTGCGTACTGACGTGATCAAATCCCTTCCCGTCGTACTGCGGGAGAACGCGGACAGCTTCGGCGACAAGGTCGCGTTCGAGGACGACGCGCGCGCGGTGACGTATCGCGACTTGGAGCTGCGTACACGCCGGCTGGCGGGGCACCTGGTGACCCTCGGCGTGCGGCGCGGGGACCGGGTGATGATCTGTCTGCGCAACGGTGTGGACATGGTCGAGAGCTACCTGGCGATCGTCCGCGCCGGTGCTGTGGGCGTACCGGTCAACCCGGCCTCCACGCCCGCCGAACTGGCCTACTTCGTGGCGGACAGCGGCGCGGGCGTCATCATCACCGATCCCGTGCACGCGCCGGACTTCCCCCGCTCGGATGCCCGGCTGGTGGTGACGGGGGAGTCGTACGACGCGCTCGTGCGGACCGAACCCGCCGACACCGCCCCGGACGCCCTCGGCCTGGACGAGGTGGCCTGGATGTTCTACACGTCCGGGACCACGGGCGAACCCAAGGGCGTGCTGTCCAGCCAGCGCAACTGCCTCTACTCGGTCGCGGCGAGCTACGTACCCATTCCGGCGCTGTCGGCGAGCGACCGCGTGCTGTGGCCGCTGCCGCTGTTCCACAGCCTCTCCCACATCGCGTGCGTGCTGTCGGTGACCGTCGTCGGCGCCACCGCGCGCATCATGGAGAGTCCGTCCGCCGAGGACGTCCTGACGGCGCTGCGCGAAACCCGCGCCACGTTCCTGGCCGGTGTGCCCACCACGTACCACCATCTCGTGCAGGCGAGGCAGCGCGACGCCTTCTCGCTGCCGGATCTGCGGATCGGGCTGGTCGGGGGAGCCGTCGCCGGGCCCGAGCTGTGCCGCTCGTTCCGCGAGAGCTTCGGGGTGCCGCTCGTCGACGCGTACGGCAGCACGGAGACGTGCGGCGCGATCACGATGAACCCGCCCGGAGGCGTACGCGTCGACGGCTCCTGCGGCCTTCCGGTGCCCGGCGTGGACGTGCGCATCGTCGACCCGGAGACGGGTCAGGACGTACCCGACGGGGTCGACGGCGAGGTGTGGGTCCGCGGTCCGAACGTCATGGCCGGCTACCACGGCAAGCCCGAGGCGACGGCGGCGGCGCTGCGCGACGGCTGGTACCACACCGGCGACCTGGCCCGGCGGGACACCGCCGGCTACTTCACGATCCGCGGGCGGATCACGGACCTCATCATCCGGGGCGGGGAGAACGTCCATCCCGAGGAGATCGAAGCGGTGCTCCGGGACGTCCCGGGGGTGGCGGACGTCGGCGTGGCCGGGCGGCCGCACGAGGTGCTGGGTGAGGTGCCCGTCGCCTACGTGGTCCCGGACGCGTCCGGCGTCGAGATGAGCGCCCTGATCGAGCGGTGCCGGCGGAAGCTGTCCGCATTCAAAGCCCCCGAGGAGGTCTACGAGGTCACCGGCATTCCGCGGACCGCGTCGGGAAAGATCCAGCGGCGCCTGCTGGCCGATCGACCGGCCCTGCTGCGGTACACGGCGAGCGGTCGTCATGACGGGGTCATGAGCGTCGAGCGGGTCCCGGAAACAGCTGCCGGATCGCCGGCCCGGCTGATCCGGCGGCCAGTGGTCGACCGTCCGATGCGGGATGCGTGGCACGGCGGCGACGGCATGGTGGTGGTGACGGGTACGGACACCGCGCGCGGCGCGGCAGTGGCACGCCACCTGGGTGCCGTCTACCCGGCCGCGCGGCTGGTGCTCGCAGACTCCCTGGCTGAACTGGAAGCCGGCGCCGTGCTGTCCGCGGTGATCGTCGTCGACGGCGGCCCGGGCCTGGTCCGTAAGTTGAGCGCGGCTGCCGCATCCGAGCGGACCACGTTCATCGCGATCGCGGATTCCCATGAAGTCGTCGATGCACCGGCGGATCCCGACCGGGCGATCGCGGCGGCCATGGTGGAAGTGGTCGTCCACGAGCGCCGGCGACGTGGGCTGCGGGGATCGTTTCTGGCCTGGTGCGGACCCGAGCGCGACGGGCTGGACGCGGTCGACATGCTCTTGGCGGATCCGCACTCACCGCCGCTGCTCGCGGCGCGCCTGCGCCTGCCGGAGGAACCGTCCGTCCAGAACCGCCCCGACGCGGCGACGACGGCGTCGCTGCGCGCGGAGCTGTCCCGCCTGGACAGTCACGCCCGGATCGCCAGGCTCGAGGCCCTGGTCCAGGGCGAGACCACGGCGGCGCTGGGCCGGCCCGAGTCCGGCCGGGTCCCCGCCGACCGCTCCTTCCGCGACCTCGGTTTCACCTCGGCGGCGATCGTCCAGTTGCGCAACCTGCTGGTGGCGAGGACCGGCTTGAAGCTCTCGACGGGAGTGGCCTTCGATCACCCGACGCCGCGGGCGCTGGCCGCGTACCTCCATGCCACGTTGATCGGCGACGCTCCGTCGACCGCCGGGACCGAGACCGTGGCCGAGCCGGACGAGGCGGTGGCCATCGTCGGGATGGCCTGCCGGCTGCCGGGCGGGATCGCCGGGCCGGACGACCTGTGGCGCCTGGTCAGCGAGGGGCGGGGGGCGTCGGCGCCGTTCCCGGCCGACCGCGGCTGGGATCTCGAGCAGCTGTTCGACTCCGATGCCGACCGGGCCGGAACCTCGTACGTCGACCGGGGCGGGTTCCTCGAGGGAGCCGCCGAGTTCGACGCCGACTTCTTCGGCATCTCCCCGCGTGAGGCGCTCGCCATGGACCCCCAGCAGCGGCTGCTGCTGGAGACCTCGTGGGAGGCGCTCGAGCACGCGGGCATCGACGCGACGACGTTGCGGGGTACGGATGTCGGCGTCTTCTCCGGCGTGATGGACCAGGGTTACGGCAGCACGGGCGCCGTACCCGAGGAACTCGAGGCCTTCGTCACGACCGGCACCGCCTCAAGCGTCGCGTCGGGCCGGGTCTCCTATGTGTTCGGCTTCCAGGGGCCGGCGGTCACCGTGGACACGGCATGTTCGTCGTCCCTCGTCTCCGTGCACCTGGCCGCCCAGGCTCTCCGCCAGGGCGAGTGTTCGCTGGCGCTGGCCGGTGGTGCCACGGTGATGGCCACCCCACGGACGTTCGTCGAGTTCTCCCGGCAGCGCGCCCTGGCCGGCGACGGCACGTGCAAGTCGTACGCCTCGGCCGCCGACGGCACCGGTTGGGCGGAGGGCGCCGGTGTGGTGGTCCTCGAACGCCTGAGCGACGCCCGCCGGCACGGGCACCGCATCCTGGCCGTGCTGCGCGGATCCGCCGTCAACCAGGACGGCGCCTCCAACGGTCTCACCGCACCCAGCGGCCGGGCCCAGCAGCGGGTCATCCAGCAGGCGCTGCGGTCGGCGGGGCTGGGCGCGGCGGACGTCGACGCGGTCGAGGGGCACGGGACGGGGACCGTTCTCGGCGACCCCATCGAGGCCGAGGCGCTGCTGGCCACGTACGGCCAGGACCGCGACCAGGACCAGCCGCTGTGGCTCGGCTCGCTCAAGTCCAACATCGGCCACACCCAGGCCGCGGCCGGCATCGTCGGCGTGATCAAGATGGTCGAGTCGCTCCGGCACGCCGTCCTGCCCGCGACGCTCAACGTGGACGAGCCCACGTCGCGGGTCGACTGGTCGGCCGGCGCGGTGACGCTGCTGACCGAGAGCAGGCCCTGGCCCGACCGGGGTCGCCCCCGCCGCGCGGGCGTCTCCAGCTTCGGCCTGAGCGGGACGAACGCGCACGTGATCCTGGAGGAAGCGCCGCCGCGGCCGGCCGCCCGCCACTCGGCGCCGCCGCGGGTCGTGCCGTTCGTCGTGACGGCCCGCAGCCCCGAGGCGTTGCGGCGGCAGGCGGACCGGCTGGCCGGCGTCGTGGCGGCCGCCGACGAGTCGTCGTGGGCGGACGTCGCGGGGGGCCTGACGGCCCGGCGCGCGGTCATGAACGAGCGCGCGGTCGTGCTGGCCGGCTCCCGGGACGAGGCCCTCGCCGGTCTTCGCGCGCTGGCCGGGGACGAGCCCAGCCCCGTCGTGGTGCGCGGCGCCGTCACCGGTTCGGACGCGCCGTCGGGCGTCGTCCTCATCTTCCCCGGGCAGGGGGCGCAGTGGATCGGGATGGGCCGCGAGCTGCTCGACACCTCGCCGGCGTTCGCGCAGCTCGCCGCCGAGTGCGCGCGCCTCGCGGACCGGTGGGTCGACTGGTCACTGCTCGACGTCCTGCGCGGGGAGGCCGACCCGGAACTGCTGCTACGCGTCGATGTCGTCCAGGTGGCGAGCTTCACGATGATGGTGGGCCTCGCCGCGGTGTGGGCGTCGGCGGGCGTACGGCCGGATGCGGTGGTGGGCCACTCGCAGGGCGAGATCGCCGCGGCGTACGTGTCCGGTGCCCTCTCGCTCGAGGACGCCATGCGAGTCGTGGCGGTACGCAGCCAGGCGATCGCGGGCACGCTGTCCGGACGGGGCGGCATGGCCTCGGCCCGGCTGGAGGCCGCCACGGCGGCGGCCCGGCTGGCGAAATGGGCCGGCCGGGTCCAGGTCGCGGCGGTCAACGGCCCCTCCTCGGTGGTCCTGTCCGGCGAGTCGGAGGCGCTCGACGAGGCGCTGGAAGAGCTGACCCGCGACGGCGTCGAGGTGCGGCGCGTGGCGGTCGACTACGCCTCGCACAGCAGCCAAGTGGAGATCATCCGCGACGACCTGGCGGCCGCGCTGGCGGGCTTGCGGCCGGGAGCCCCGGCGGTGCCGTTCCACTCCACCGTCACCCTGAACCCGGTCGAGGACGCCGGCGTGCTGGACGGCGAGTACTGGTACCAGAACCTGCGCCGGCCAGTTCGCTTCGGGCCGGCCGTCGCCGGGCTCCTGGATCGCGGCTACCACACGTTCATCGAGGTCAGCGCCCATCCCGTGCTCGTGCAGCCGGTCGCCGGGATCATCGACGAGGCGCACGTGGACGCGGTCGTGGGCGGATCGCTGCGGCGCAGCGACGGCGGCCTGCGGCGCATGGCACTGTCCATGGCCGAGTTGTTCGTCCGGGGTGTGCCGGTGGATTGGCGCGGCATGACTCCGGCCGCCGACGGTGGCGAGTGGATCGATCTGCCGACGTACCCCTTCGAGCGGCGGCGTTTCTGGCTCCGGCCCGCGTCCGTCGCCGACGCTTCGCGGCTGGGTCTGGCCCAGGCCGGGCATCCGCTGCTCGGCGCGTTCCTCCGGCTTCCCGATGCCGGCGGGCTCGTGGCGACGGCCCGCTGGTCGGCGGCGGGGCTTCCGTGGCTCGCCTCCGGCACGGCGGCCGGTGACACCGTCGCGGTGCCCGAGGCGGCCCTGGTGGAGCTGGCGCTGCGGGTGGGTGACGAGGTCGGCGCCCCGGTCGTCGACGAGTTGACCGTCGACCGGCCCGTCGCGTTGCCGCGGCAGGGCGGCCGGGACGTCCGGATCGTCGCCGGGCGGCCCGACGCCGCCGGCCGGCGGCCGATCGAGATCCACTCCTGCGCCGCGGGATCCGACGAATGGACGCGGCACGCCACCGGCACTCTGATTCCGGCCGCCGCCGCGACTCAGGCACTGCCGTCCGGAGCCGCGGTCGAGGTCGTTCTCGACGAAGCGGCGCTGGCCGAGGCGCATAACTACGGGATCCACCCGCTGCTGCTCGACGCGGCGGTCCGTACGGCGATCCCACCGGACCTGCGGCCCACGAGGTGGCGAGGCGTCCAGCTGCTGGCGTCCGGAGCCTCCACGGTGGACGTACGCTCGGCGGCCGTCGACACCTCGTTTCGCCTCCAGCTGAGCGATCCGACCGGGCAGCCGGTGCTGGCCGTGGAAGCCGTCGCCACCGGGCCCGCCGAACGGGTCAGCGGCAGCGACTCCCCGGCCGGCTTGTTCCGCGTCGACTGGGTCGACCACCAGGCGGGCGCCTCCGCCGCCCACCCCACCGCCCGCTACGTCGCCGGTGTCGAGGACCTCGCCGGCGCGAGCGCGGACCTGCTGATTCACGAGGTCGACACCTCGGCGGGGGACCCGGCTGCCGTGGCGGCCACGGTTCTCGGCGTGCTCCAGGCGTTCGTCGCCCGGCCGGCTCAGGACGACGCCCGCCTGGTGGTCGTAACGCCGGAGGAAGCAGGCGTGGCCTCCGCCGCCGTGTGGGGTCTGGTGCGGTCGGCGCAGTCGGAGCACCCGGGCCGGCTGATCCTGGTCGAGACCGACGACGCCGCCCGGGCCGCGCCGACGGTGATCGCGGCCGCGCTGAGCGGCGAACCGCAGCTGCGGCTGCGCGACGGCCGGACGCAGGTTCCGCGGCTGGCCCGGGTTGACGCAACCGCGACGGCACCCGAGGCCAGGCCGCTGGATCCCGACGGCACCGTGCTGATCACCGGCGGCACGGGAACGCTGGCGGCGGTCACCGCACGACATCTCGTCACCGAGCACGGGGTGCGGCATCTCGTCCTGGCCAGCCGTCGCGGCCCGGCCGCGGCAGGCGCCGCCGAACTGCACGACGAGCTGGTCGCGCTCGGCGCGAGTGTCCGCCTCGCCACCGTCGACGTGTCGGAGCGGGACCAACTAGCCGCACTGCTCGAGTCGATAGGGGCAGAGCGCCCGCTGACAGCCGTCGTCCACACCGCGGGCGTCCTGGACGACGCGGTCGTCACCGCCCTGACCGCCGAGCGGTTCGATACCGTGTTCCGGCCGAAGCTCGACGCCGCCCTGCACCTGCACGAGCTGACGCGGGGCCTCGATCTCGCCGCCTTCGTGCTGTACTCCTCGGCCGCCGGCGTGCTCGGCAATCCCGGCCAGGGCAACTATGCCGCGGCCAACGCGGCGCTGGACGCGCTGGCCCGGGAACGGCGGCGCGCCGGCCTGCCGGCCGTGTCTCTGGCCTGGGGTTACTGGGACCATGTCAGTGGCTTGACCCGCCATCTCGGCCAGGCCGATCTCCGGCGCAACCGCGGCATCGGCATGGTGGGCCTGACCGACGGCGACGCTATGGCGCTGTTCGACCGGGCGCTCCGGCCCGACGCCGACGCCGCGTTCGTCGCCGCCGGATTCGACCTGACCGCGCTTCGCTCCGCCGACGACACCCGGATTCCGCCGGTTCTGCGCGGTCTCGTCCCGGCCAGGCGGCCGATCGCCCGGGCCGCCGCCCGGCCCGCGCCGTCGTCGCCGACCGAGCGGATCAAGGCGCTGCCGACGGCGGAACAGCAGATCGAGGCCCTGATCGAGCTGGTACGCCGGGAGTGCGCCCTCGTCCTCGGTCACCCGGATGCGGACGCCGTCCGCGTCGACCGGACGTTCAAGGAGTCGGGCTTCGACTCGCTCACCGCCCTCGAACTGCGCAACCGGCTCGCCGCGGCGACCGGGCTGACCCTGTCCCCGGCGATGATCTTCGACTATCCCCGGCCGAAGGCGCTGGCAGGGCACCTGCACGCCAAGATCGCCGGGGCGGCGACGCCCCGGCGGGCCGAGGAGACCGCGGCGGCGGCCGACGAGCCGATGGCCATCGTCTCCATGAGCTGCCGGTTCCCCGGCGGCGTGCAGAGCCCCGAGGACCTGTGGCGGGTCCTCACGGCGGAGACCGACACGGTCACCGAGTTCCCCACGGACCGCGGCTGGGACGTCGAGCGGGTGTTCGACCCCGACCCCGACCACCCGGGTACGACGTACGTCAAGCACGGCGCCTTCCTCGACGACGCCGCCGGATTCGACGCGGCCTTCTTCGGCATCTCCCCGAACGAGGCGCTCGCGATGGACCCGCAGCAGCGACTGCTGATGGAGACCTCCTGGGAGCTGTTCGAGCGGGCCGGCATCGACCCCTCGGGCCTGTCCGGGCAGGACGTCGGCGTGTTCGTGGGGGTCAACAGCCACGACTGGACCGTACGTACGCACTACGCCTCCGACGTCGAGGGCTTCCGGCTGACCGGCGGTTCCGGCAGCGTGATCTCCGGTCGCGTCGCCTACCACCTGGGCCTCGAGGGACCGGCGATCACCGTCGACACCGCCTGCTCCTCCTCGCTTGTCGCGCTGCACCTGGCCGTGCAGGCGCTGCGCAACGGCGAGTGCTCGATGGCGCTCGCCGGCGGTGTGATGGTGATGGGCACCGTGGAGACCTTCGTCGAGTTCTCCCGCCAGCGCGGGCTCGCACCCGACGGCCGCTGCAAGGCCTTCGCCGACGCTGCGGACGGCACCGGCTGGTCCGAGGGCGTCGGGCTGTTGCTCGTCGAGCCGCTGTCCCAGGCGCGGCGGCGGGGACACCGCGTGCTGGCCGTGGTCCGTGGCACGGCCGTGAACCAGGACGGTGCGTCGAACGGCCTGACCGCTCCGAACGGCCCGTCGCAGCAACGCGTCATCCGTAGGGCCCTCACCGTCGCCGGCCTTCGTCCCGACGAGGTCGACGCCGTGGAGGGACACGGCACGGGCACCACGCTCGGCGACCCGATCGAGGCCCACGCGCTGCTGGAGACGTACGGCGCCGACCGTCTCGCCGACCGTCCACTGTGGCTGGGTTCGGTGAAGTCGAACCTCGGTCACACCCAGGCCGCGGCCGGCGTGGCAGGCGTGATCAAGATGGTGCAGGCGATGCGGCACGGCGTCCTGCCGAGGACGCTGCACGTCGACCGGCCCTCGACCCACGTGGACTGGTCGGCGGGTGCCGTCCAGCTCCTGGCCGAGGCCCGGGACTGGCCCCGCAACGGGCATCCGCGCCGGGCGGGCGTGTCGTCCTTCGGCATCGGCGGCACCAACGCCCACGTCATCATCGAGCAGGCCGGGGACCAGGCGGAGCCGGTCGCGTCGGAGCAGCCCGGCGGTGACGGCTGGGTGCCGGTGCCGCTGTCCGGGCGTACGCCCTCCGCATTGCGGGCCCAGGCCGGACGGCTCGCGGGCTTCCTGGAGTCCCGGCCCGAGGTCGCCGTCGCCGACGCCGCGCTCGCGCTGGCCTCCGCCCGGGCCCACCTCGACCGGCGCGCCGTGCTGGTCGTGCGGGATCGCGACGACCTCGTCGGCGAGCTGCGGGCACTGGAAAGCGGCTCGGCTGCTGCCATCGCCGGTACGCCCACCGACGGCAAGCTGGCCGTACTCTTCACCGGGCAAGGCAGCCAATGGGCCGGAATGGGCCGCGACCTGGCGGCGAGGTTCCCGGTCTTCGCCGAGGCGTTCGCCGACGCGTGCCGGGCCGTGGAGAAGCACTGGGTGGGTCACGACGCGGCGCCGCTGCCGGACGTCGTGTTCGCCGAGGCCGGCTCCGACCTCGGCGACCTGATCGACCAGACCATGTACACCCAGGCCGGGCTCTTCGCGGTGGAGACCGCGCTGTACCGCCTCTTCGCCTCGTGGGGGGTGCGCCCCGACTTCGTCGCCGGGCACTCCATCGGTGAGATCACCGCCGCGCACATCAGCGGGGTGCTCGACCTGGCCGAGGCCGGGGAGCTGGTCGCCGCCCGGGCCCGGCTGATGCAGGCGCTGCCGGGCGGCGGCGCGATGGTCGCCGTCCAGGCCACCGAGGGCGAGGTCGCGCCGCTGCTGGAGGACGCGCCGGGCGTCATCGACGTCGCCGCGGTCAACAGCGCCCGGTCGCTGGTGCTCTCCGGAGACGAGGCGGCCGTGCGGTGGGTGACGGAGGACCTCGTGAAGCTCGGTCGCAAGACCCGCAAGCTACCGGTGAGTCACGCCTTCCACTCGCCGCTGGTACGGCCCATGCTCGCCGATTTCCGCGCGGTCGCCGAGAAGCTGACGTACCGGTCGGGCGTCGTGCCCGCGGTCTCCGCCGTCACCGGGCGGCCGCAGGCCGAGCAGGGGTTCGCGACCGCCGACTACTGGGTGCAGCAGGTCCGGGCGGCGGTGCGGTTCGGGGACGTGGTGGCCACCCTGCGCGATCACGGGGTGACGACCTTCCTGGAGCTGGGTCCCGGCGGCGTCCTCACCGCCATGGCGGCCGAGACCCTGGGCGCGTCCGCCTCGCAAGGCGTTGCCACGCTTCGCAAGGACGGCGTGGAGGAGGCCGACGTCGTCGCCGCGCTGGGCGAACTGCACGTCCGTGGGGTGGCGCTGGACTGGCCCGCCGTGGTCTGCCGGGCCGCCGACTCCGCCGCGGTCCTCGCGACCGAACTGCCCACGTACGCCTTCCAGCACCGGCGGTACTGGGTCGATCAGGTGGAAACGCAGGTCGGGCATGCCGTCGAGCGGGAGGCTGCTCCCGTACGACTGGCGGACCGCTCCGGGCTGGAGCGGGAACGCGTGCTCCTCGACATGATCCGGGAGTCCTCGGCGGTCGTCCTGGGGCACCGGGAGATCGACCTCGAACTGTTCGACGACGACCAGTCGTTCAAGAACCTCGGATTCGACTCGCTCGGCGGGGTGCGGCTGCGGAACCGGCTGCACGACCTCACCGGCGTGGACCTGCCCGCGACGGCGGTCTTCGACTACCCGACGCCGCGGGTGCTGGCGGCGTACCTGATGGGCGAGCTTTCCGGGGAGGACACGACCGCGAGGGACACGACCCCGGCGCCTGCCGCCGACCTCGACGAGCCCATCGCGATCATCGGCATGAGCGTCCGGCTGCCCGGGGGCGTGGAGACTCCCGAGGAGCTGTGGCGGCTCGTCGCCGAGCAGCGGGACGCGATCTCGGACTTCCCGGTCGACCGGGGCTGGGACGTCGACCGGCTGTACCACCCGGATCCCGCGCACCCCGGCACCAGCTACACCCGCTCGGGTGGCTTCCTGCACGACGCGGCGCAGTTCGACGCGGGCCTGTTCGGGATATCCCCGCGCGAGGCGCTGGCGATGGACCCGCAGCAGCGGCTGCTGCTGGAGGCGTCGTGGGAGGCCCTGGAACGCGCGGGCATCGACCCCCTGTCCGCCCGGGGCGACGAGGTCGGCGTGTTCGCCGGGATCGTGCACCACGACTACGCGACCCGGCTGAACCGGATCCCCGACGAGGTCCAGGGGTACGTCATGACCGGCACGTCGCCGAGTGTCGCCTCCGGGCGGATCGCGTACGTGTTCGGCTTCGAGGGCCCGGCCGTGACCGTCGACACCGCCTGCTCGTCCTCGCTGGTGGCGATCCACCTGGCCGCCCAGGCATTGCGGCGCGGCGAGTGCACGATGGCCCTGGCCGGCGGCGCCACGGTGATGTCCAGCCCGGACGCGTTCCTCGAGTTCTCCCGCCAGCGCGGGCTCTCCGCCGACGGACGGTGCAAGGCCTTCTCGGCGACGGCGGACGGCACCGGATGGTCCGAGGGTGTCGGCGTCGTGCTCCTGGAGCGGCTCTCGGTGGCCCGGGAGCGTGGCCACCACGTGCTGGCCGTGGTCCGCGGCTCGGCCGTCAACCAGGACGGCGCCTCGAACGGGCTGACCGCACCGAACGGCCCGTCGCAGCAACGGGTGATCCGGCGGGCGCTCGCGTCGGCACACCTGGGCCCGGCGGACGTGGACGCCGTGGAGGCGCACGGGACCGGCACGATGCTGGGCGACCCGATCGAGGCGCAGGCGCTTCTCGCGACGTACGGGAAGGGCCGGGATCCGCAGCGGCCGCTCTGGCTCGGGTCGCTGAAGTCGAACATCGGGCACACCCAGGCCGCCGCGGGCGTGGCCGGCGTGATCAAGATGGTGGAGGCACTGCGCCACGGCGTGCTGCCGCCGACGATGCACGTCGAGGAACCCACGTCCCAGGTCGACTGGTCGTCCGGCACGGTGCAGCTGCTGACCGAGGCGCAGGAGTGGCCGGACACCGGGCGTCCCCGCCGGGCCGCCGTCTCCGCCTTCGGAGCCAGCGGTACGAACGCACACCTGATCCTCGAGGAGGCCTCGTGCGACGAGGGTCGTGCCGCCGTAGCGTCGCCGCTTCCCGAGCCGTCGATCGATGCCGCGGCGAGCGCCGTACCGTTGGTGATCTCCGCCAAGACCGGCCGGTCTCTGACCGCTCAGGCCGCGCGGCTGACGGCCTTCCTGGGTTGTGCCGAAGAACCCGCGCTGACGGCGACGGCGACAGCGCTGGTACGGAATCGGGCGACGCTGTCCGAGCGCGCCGTCGTCCTGGCCGGATCCCGCGCCGAGGCACTGGCCGGCTTGAACGCCCTGGCTCGCGGGGAGATCGCGCCGCAGCTGACCACGGGGACCGTCGTGGGATCCGGGGCGCCCGGCAAGCTCGTCTTCGTCTTCCCCGGCCAGGGCGCGCAGTGGACCGGCATGGGCCGGGCGTTGCTGGCGACCTCGCGCGTCTTCCGGGAGCGGATCGACGAGTGTGCGCGGGCGTTGCGGCCCTGGGTGGACTGGTCGCTGGTGGACGTCCTGCGCGGCGAGGTGGACGAGGAGACGCTGGAGCGCGTGGACGTCGTCCAGCCGGCCAGCTTCGCCATGATGGTCGGGCTCGCCGCGCTCTGGGAGTCGACCGGTGTCCGGCCCGACGCCGTGGTGGGCCATTCGCAGGGTGAGATCGCCGCCGCGTGCGTGGCGGGGGCGCTGTCGCTGGCGGACGCGGCCCGGATCGTCGCGCTGCGCAGCCAGGCGATCGCGGCCACCTTGTCGGGCCGGGGCGGGATGGCGTCGGTGCTGCTCGGCGCCGACGAGGTGCGCGACCGGCTGGCGGCCTGGGGCGGCCGGCTCGAACTCGCCGTGGTGAACGGGCCGACCGCCGTCGTGATCGCGGGCGACCGGGAGTCGCTGACCGAGGCCCTGGAGTCGCTGGCGACCGACGGCGTCAAGACCCGGCTGGTGCCCGTGGACTACGCCTCGCACACCCATCACGTCGAGGACATCGAGGATGTGCTGGCGAAGACGCTGGCCGGGATCGACGCCGAGGCTCCCCGGGTGCCGTTCTACTCGACCGTGACCGGCGGCTGGCTCGGCAGCGGTGAGCTGCTCGACGGCGCGTACTGGTATCGCAACCTGCGGCGGCCCGTCGGGTTCGGGCCCGCGGTCGCCACCCTGCTGGGCGAGGGCTTCGGAGTTTTCCTGGAGGTCAGCGCCCACCCCGTGCTGATGCAGCCGATCACCGATGCGGTGGACGACGGCCGGCAGAGTGCCGTACGGCCCATCGTCACGGGCACCCTGCGCCGCGACGCCGACGGGTCGTCGAGTTTCCTTGCGTCGGCCGCGCGGCTGTTCGTCGGGGGAGTTCCGGTGGACTGGGCGTCGGTCCTGCCCGCCGGCGCGGAACCTGCGGCCGAGCTGCCCACGTATGCCTTCGAGCGCCAGCACTACTGGTTGGCGGAGGCTGAGACGGACGCCGACGAGCAGACGGCCACCGGCGCCGACGCCGGCTTCTGGAACGCGATCGACGACCCCGCCGCCCTGGCCGAGCTGCTGCAGTTGTCCGGCGACCAGAGCGAAGCCCTGAGCACCGTACTGCCCGCCATCGCCGGCTGGCGGAAGACCTGCCAGGACCGGTCGACGACGGAGAAGCTGCGGTACGCCGTCGACTGGGTGCCGTTGCAGCGCGATGCTCTGGGCGTACCGTCGGGGAAGTGGCTGGTGATCGTTCCCGGCCCCGGCAGCACCCTGCCCGAGACGTTGCGGAGCAACGGCCTCGACCTCGTGACGCTCGAGGTGTCAGCCGGCCTGGACCGGTCCGAACTCGCGAGCGTTCTGGCTGCACACGACCTGTCGGGAGTCCTGTCGCTGCTCGCCGTCGACGGCGGGAACGCCGCGGCGCTCACGATGTCGACCCTCACGCTTGTCCAGCAGCTGGCCGCGGCCGGTGTCACCGCGCCGCTGTGGTGCCTGACCCAGGGCGCGGTGAACGTGGGCATCCGGGATGCCCTCGCGGCGCCGGCCCAGGCCGCGCTCTGGGGCCTCGGCCGGGCCGCGGCGCTCGAGCGACTCGACCGCTGGGGCGGCCTGATCGACCTCCCCGCCGAGCCGGACGCCCGGGCCGTCCGGCACCTGCTCGGCGTCCTGAACGCGGCGTCCGGCGAGGACCAGCTGGCGATCCGGCGCTCCGGCGTGTACGTCCGCCGCCTGCGCCGCAAGCCCGGTGCCGAGTCCGTCGGCGACCGGCAGTGGCGCCCGCGCGGAACGGTTCTCGTGACCGGCGGCGCGGAGGGGCTCGGGCAGCACGTCTCGCTGTGGCTCTCCCAGGCCGGGGCCGAGCGGCTGGTCGTCACCACCGGCGCGCGTACGCCCGACGGCAGCATCCAGGCTCTGCGGGACCGATTGGCGGAGGCTGGCCTCCCGACCACCGTCGAGTCGTGCGAGGACTCCGACCGGGAGGCGCTCGCCGACCTCATCCTGCGGGGGCCGGTGACCGCGGTCGTCCATGCCGCCGACGTGGCGCAGACCAGCGCACTCGACGACACCGGCGAGGCGGATGTCGCCGACGTCTTCCGCGCCAAGGTGGACATCGCCGTCTGGCTGGGCGAGGTGCTGGCCGGCGTGCCGCTCGACGCGTTCGTCGTCTTCTCCTCCATCGCCGGCATCTGGGGCGGCGGCGGGCAGGCGACGGCCGGGGCGGCCAACGCCGTTCTCGACGCGTTGGCGGACCGGCTGCGGGCGCAGGGGATCCCCGCGATGTCGATCGCCTGGGGTGCGTTGTCCGAGGCGATGGACGAGGCGACGCTGACGCAGCTGCGGCGGCGCGGCGTCATCCCCATGACCACCGAGACGGCGCTGGCCGCGCTGGCCCGGGTGGCCCAGGGCGACGAGGCGTCGGTGGTCGTCGCGGACATGGACTGGAGCGCCTTCATCCCCCCGTTCACCTCGGTCCGCGCCAGCCCGCTCTTCGCCGACCTGCCGGAGGCGGCCGCGGCGATCGAGGCGGCTCAGCCGTCCGGCGACGCCGGGGACACCGCGTCGTCGCTGGTGGGCTCGCTGCGGGCGGCGGCGGAGGCGGAGCAGGAACGGATCCTGCTCCGGCTGGTCCGCAGCCAGGCGTCCGCCGTCCTCGGGCACGGCAGCGCCGACGGCATCGGTCCGGCCCAGGCGTTCCAGGAGGTCGGGTTCGACTCCCTGGCGGCCGTCAACTTCCGCAACAGCCTGATCACCGCCACCGGGCTGCGGCTGCCGGCGACCCTGATCTTCGACTATCCGACGCCACAGGCGTTGGTCGGCTATCTGCGCTCGGAGCTGCTCGGGGCCGACGAGGACCTGAACGCCCGCGAGGACGACGTGCGGCGGATCCTCGCCTCGGTGCCGTTCGAGCGGTTCAAGGAGGCCGGCGTCCTGGACGTACTGCTCGGACTGGCCGACGGCGAGGCGGCAGCCGGGACGGATGACGAGGAACCGGCCCCGGAAGCCGTCGACGACGAGCTCATCGACGCGCTCGACGTCAGCAGCCTGATCGAGCGGGCGCTCGGTTCCCTGGACGACGTTGCGTGAAAGGCGAAGCGGTGGAGAGACGAGTCCCGGTACGGCTGGGCGCCCGTTCCTACGACGTGCACATCGGTGCGGGCGTACGGTCCGCGCTCGCCTCGATCATCGCGAAGCTGGGCGCGAGCCGTACCGTTGTCGTCTCCGCCCGGCCGCGGGAATGGGTGCCGGACACCGGGGTGGAGACGGCGTTCGTTCCGGCTCAGGACGGCGAGCCCGCGAAGACCCTCGCAACCGTGGAGGCATTGTGCCGTGAGTTCGCACGGTTCGGGCTGACCCGGCATGACGCGGTCGTCTCCTGCGGCGGCGGCACCACCACGGACGTCGTCGGTCTGGCGGCCGCGCTCTACCACCGGGGCGTGGCCGTGGTGCACCTGCCGACGTCGCTGCTCGCCCAGGTCGATGCGAGTGTCGGCGGCAAGACCGCGGTCAACCTGCCGGCCGGCAAGAACCTGATCGGGGCGTACTGGCAGCCCAGCGCCGTGCTGTGCGACACCGACTACCTCTCGACCCTGCCCGGCCGCGAGCTGCGCAGCGGTTTCGGGGAGATCGCCCGGTGCCACTTCATCGGGGCCGGTGAGCTGCGGGGGCTGTCCCTGCTCGAGCAGATCGAGGCGAGCGTCGCGCTCAAGGCCCGTGTCGTGGCGGCGGACGAACGCGACACAGGCCTGCGGCACGTGCTCAATTACGGGCACACGCTGGGGCACGCGCTGGAGATCGCCACGGGATTCTCGTTACGGCACGGCGAGGCGGTCGCCATCGGAACCGTCTTCGCGGGCCGCCTCGCCGGCGCGCTCGGGCGGATCGACGAGCGGCGGGTGGAGGAGCATCGGGAGGTCGTGGAGCACTACGGTCTGCCCACCGCCGTACCCGCCGGCATCGAGACCGCGGACCTCGTCGGACACATGCGGCGGGACAAGAAGGCGGTGGACGGCCTGGCCTTCACGCTGGACGGGCCCGGGGGCGCCGAATTGGTTCGCGGCGTTCCCGGGCCCGTCGTCACGTCGGTTCTGGATGGGATGCCTCGCCGGCCTTTGGCCGACCTCGTGGCCGGCTGACCGGCCGGCTACCCCGCGCGCAGTTGGCGGGGACGGAGCCTCGTCAGCTCGTGGTCCCGGGTGGTCGGCGGGTCGGATTCGCCCGCGTCCGCGCTCAGCTCGTTCCAGAGCACCGCCAGCTCCAGACGGGACTTGACGCCGATCTTCTGGAAGATCTTGCGGAGGTGGAAGGCCACGGTGTGCCGGGACAGGAACATCTGATCCGCGGCCTGTCCGTTGGTGAGACCGTTCGAGACGAGCTTGGCCACCGCGTACTCGGTGTCGGTCAGGCCCGGGATGCGGCTGGACGGCCAGAATCGCGCCTGCGACTGGGAATTCGCGTTGATGCACCGCAGCTTGCTCCGGACGCGGGAGGAGTCGCGCAGCGAACCCATCTCCGCGTACGAGCGCATGGCGAGCTCGAGGTTCTCCACGGCCTCGGGGCAGCCCACGCCGTCCTGGATGAGGAGCAGGCCGATGTCCTCCACCGCCAGCGCCCGCGCCCACGGGTCGATGTGGATCTCGGCGGCCCGGCGGAGCAGGTCGATGTCGCCGTGCAGCAGCCCGGCCGCGTGCAGTGCGGTGGCACCGATCTCCGGGACGTCGGGATTCTCGTTCGCGACCTTGTCGCAGAGGTGGACGCCGTACGCGGCCAGATCGGGCCGATTCTGGCTGATCATGAGTCGCACCAGCCACGGAATCGCCGCGGGCTCGTCGGTGAGCAGCGACCGGGTGGCCGCCTCCGACTCGAGCAGCTCGCCGGCGAGCAACGCAGCCTGCTCGCGCCCCTTCTCCGCCTCGGCGACCTGGATGACGATCCAGGCGGACTGGCTGGCGTTCAGCATCTCGCGCCCGAAGATCGCATCTTCCTTGAGCTTGTTCGCGTAATGCAGGCTGGTCGAGAGCTCGCCCCGCCGCAATGCCGTGGTCGCCAGGATCAGGTTGCCCAGCGGCGTCCAGGCGGTCAGGCCCACCTCGTTCGCCAGCTGCAGCCCGGCCTCCGCCTGTGCTGCCGCCTCGACGAGATCGCCGCCGGCGAACGTGATCTTCGCCCGCACCAGCATGGTGATGGCGGCGACTCTCGGGTCGTCGTGGATCGCCGGGTTGGCCGTCACGTCGTCGACGATCTGCCGCGCCCCGTCGATCTGCCGGATCGAGGCGAAGAGCAGTGCCTGTTGCAGGCGGGCGTAGAGGGCGCAGGGCCGGCGGCACCGGTCGCAGTGTGCAAGGGCCGCCGCTTTCGCGTAGGAGATCCCTGCCCCGAGGTCTCCCGACTGCCAACTCGCACGCGCCTGCGCCAGAATTCCGGTGATGATGCAATTAGCCGGTAAGTATGCCCCGGCATTGTCGCGGACGAGCTGGTCACGCCGTCGCTCGATCAAGATCAAACCCCCGTTTGACAGTAATTCTTGAATCGTGGAACACCAGAACGCAGACTGCCGACTACGTCGTTCTTCATGGGGCGTGCGGGTCCAGGAGCCAAGCTACCAAGGATCACCAAGGCGCACGCATCACTCACGTTGACAGGGTGATGTATCGATGTCAATGCCGATCTGGAGTGGTACTCGAGGGTAGTGTGACGCCACTGGAACGGTCACTGGAACGGGCACTGGAATGCATTCTGAACGTTCTCTGCCGGTGGCCCTCGCCAGCGCCTCCGACCAGGCTTTTTGCCGCTGGTTCCGGGCCGGCACGATCCGGCTGATACCTCCCGAGGGTGTCAGCCAGTGGACAGTGGAGCGACCATTCATTCTATTTCCGGACACCAGTCGACAGGACTGTTGACGGCGAGGAGGCTAGACGGGTATCGACTCAGAGCGCGACCGGGGCGGCAAGTCGCCGGCGGATCAGGTCCAATACCCGCTCGCTCTGCTCCACCAGATAGAAATGGCCCCCGGGAAGCACGACCAGCTCGGTCGTGCCGCTCGTGTGTTCTTCCCATGCGCGGGCTTCCTCAATGGTCACCAGCGGGTCGCGGTCCCCGGTGAGCACCGTGACGGGACACGCCAGGACGCGGGACGAATCGTGCCTATAGGTTTCTACCGCCCGATAATCGCTGCGCATCACGGGCAGAATCATGTCGCGAATGTCCGGGTCGTCGAGCGCCGCCGCCTCGGTCCCGTTCAGCCGGCGGATCTGGGCCAGGATGTCGCGGTCCGACATGAGGTGGACCCGGTCGTCCCGGTGGCGTGACGGCGCCCGCCGCCCGGAGAGGAAGAGCCGCGACGGCGCGGGCAGCCCGGCGGCGGTCAGGCGCAGCGCGACCTCGTACGCCAGCACCGCGCCCATGCTGTGTCCGAACAGGGCGAAGGGGCGGCCGTCCGACGGGCTCAGCGCGTCCACTATCCGATCGGCCAGCTCGGTGAGGCTGTCGATGTTCGGCTCGTGGCGACGGTCCTGCCGGCCGGGATACTGGACGGCGACCACGTCGATCGCCGGCGCGAGCGCTCGCGACACAGGAAAGTAGAAACTGGCCGACCCGCCGGCATGCGGCAGGCAGACGAGGGACATGGTCGCGTCGGATGCCGGTGCGAAGCGACGGAGCCACGTCGTGGATTGCGCAGACGCCATCCGAGCAGGCTATGAGCGACCGGTCCGCGCCACATCCCTCACTCGGATAGGCGAAGCAGTGCCCGGGCGGCCAGGCGATAACCGAGAGAACCGAAACCCACGATCACGCCGCTCGCCAGCGGAGCGATGACCGACTCGTGCCGGAACTGTTCCCGGGCCCAGACATTGCTGAGGTGCACTTCGATCCACGGTGCCGGATAGGCCGCGAGAGCGTCGCGCAAACTCCATCCCGCCATCATCAGCGCGCCGGGATTGACGATCGCGCCGACGGTGGAGGAGCGGTGTGCGTGTACCGCCCGGACGAGCTCGCCCTCGCAGTCGTCCTGGATCGAGACCACCTTCCAGCCGGCGCCGGCCACCTCGTCGGCGACGAATCCCGCGATGTCGTCCAGGGTGTCGTGGCCGTAGATCTCCGGCTCGCGCTCGCCGAGGATCCCGAGATTGGGCCCGTTGAGCAGAAGGACTGTGGTCATGGGCAACCATGCTCGTCCGGCCGCCGTTGCGGGGACAACTACCCGGCCTGACAGTGTTCGGCGGACGCGGCCGTGGCGTCTACTGGCCCTGGCACGTCACGCCGGCAGCCGAAGGAGATCCGATGACGACGATCACGGGACGGACCCGCCTGGTGGCGGTGCTCGGCGATCCGGTCGTTCAGGTACGGGCGCCCGCCCTGCTGAACCGGCTGCTCGCCGGGGACGGCGTCGACGTCGTGGTGGTTCCGGTGCACGTCCGCCGCGACGACCTCGGCACGGTCGTACGCGGCCTGCAGGCGACGGGGAACCTGGCCGGACTCCTGGTGACCGTGCCGCACAAGGCCGAGGTGCTGCGGTACGCCGATGTCCGCAGCGAAGCGGCGGAGCTCGCCGGTGCCGCCAACGCCCTGCGGCGCCTGGACGACGGCTCCTGGCACGCGGACAACTTCGACGGTGCCGGGTTCGTCGCCGGGCTCGTCCAGGCGGGTCATCCTCCGGACGGCCTGCACGTGGCTCTCGTCGGAACCGGTGGGGCGGGGTCCGCGATCGCCCCGGCTCTGCTGACGGCCGGCGTCGGCCACCTGAGCCTGCACGATGTCGAAGAAGCGCGTGCCAAGAAGGTCGCCGAGCGCCTGAGTGCGTACTGGCCCGGAAGGATCACTGTCGGGACGGAGCTGGGTGCGGCCGATGGTGTCGTCAACGCCACGCCGCTGGGTATGCGCCCCGAGGATCCGTTGCCGTTCGACCCGGCGGAGTTGCGGCCGGACACGTTCGTCGCCGACATCATCATGAAGCCGCGCGAGACGGAGCTGCTCCGGAGGGCGGCCGAGCTCGGTCATCCCGTTCTCCCCGGCGAACCGATGCTGGTGAACCAGATGGATCTGTACCGCGCCTACTTCGGGTTCTAGGAGTCCTGCGGAAGGACCCGGCGCAGCACCGTCCGCCCGGCCGGCCATCGGCGGCGTTCCGCGGGATATCCGAACGAGACGTCCTCGAACCGGACGCCGTCGTACCAGGTCGTTCGCGGAATGTGGAGGTGGCCGTAGACCGCCGCCTCGACCGGGAACCGGACGTGCCAGTCGGAGGTCGCCTCGGTGCCGCACCACTGGGCGAACTCCGGGTGCCGCAACGTCTCGGTGGGACGGCGGTTCAGCGGAAAATGGTTGACCAGAACCATTCGCGGGCCCGCCTGATGGTCCTTCAGCCGCGCCAGCGTGTGCCGCAGGCGGAACGCGCACCACGCGTCGACGCTCGCGAACGGTTGGGGATCCAGCAGATATTCGTCACTGCACATGATGCCGGCCTCGTCGGCGCGGGCCAGCGATTCCTCTTTGGTACGGGTGCCCGGCGCGCGGAACGAATAGTCGTAGAGAAGGAACAGGGGAGCGACCACGACCGGACCCCCGGGACCTTGCCACGTGGCGTACGGGTCCTCAGGCGTGAGGATTCCCCTGCGCCGGCACATGGCGACCAGGCGCTCGTAGCGTTGCTGGCCCCGCGACTGGTCCGGATCCGTGGGCGGGGTCCACAACTCGTGGTTCCCCGGGACCCACACCACCTGCGCGAAGCGGTCGGCGAGCAGGGACAGCGCCCACTCGACGTCCGCCATGAAGTCGCCCACGTCGCCGGCCACCAGGAGCCAGTCACCCGGGGCCTGCGGATACAACCGGTCGGCGACGAAGGCCCGGTTCTCCTCGTGATTGACGTGGAGGTCGCTCACGGCGTACAGGGACGGCTCGGCCACGGTCAGCAGACGGGTCCGCCGGCCACGTGGATGACCTGGCCGGACACGTAGGACGCGTGGTCGCCGGCCAGGAAGCTCACGACGTTGGCGACGTCGACCGGCTGACCGATGCGGCGCAACGGGATCCGTGCCGCGGCCTCGGCCTGGTGCTCCGCGACGCCGCGGCCGGCGCGCGCCGCGAGCGCCGCCGTCATCTCGGTGGCGACGTAGCCGGGTGCCACGGCGTTCACGGTGATGTTCAGCGGACCGAGCTCCATGGCCAGCGTCTTGGTGAGACCCTCGATGCCGGCCTTCGCCGCCGAGTAGTTGGCCTGACCGACGTTGCCGACCGCCGCGATGCTCGACACGTTGATCACGCGGCCGCCGCCCAGCTTGATCATGTGGTCGACGACCGCCTGCGTCATCAGGAACGTTCCCCGCAGGTTGACTCCCACGACCACGTCCCAGTCCAGCGGCGACAGGTTGAACAGCAGGTTGTCCCGGGTGGTGCCGGCGTTGTTGACCAGGATGCCGGGCGGTCCCAGGCGGTCGGCGACCTCGGCGACCGCCTCCTGCACCGCGTCGGCGTCGCTCACGTCGGCCCCGACCGCGATGGCCCGGCCGCCGGCCCGCTCGATGCCGGCGGCGGTCGCCTCCGCGGTGGCCAGGTCGATGTCGATGACGGCGACGCCGGTGCCGTCCCGGGCGAGCTGCTCGGCCACCACCGCCCCGATACCCCGGGCCGACCCGGTCACCATCGCGACGCGGCTCATGAGGGGCGGCTCATCGGATGATCCGCGCGTTCGGCTCGGGCTTCAGGACGGCCGGCAGCGCGCTCATCCCGTGCAGGATGCTGGAGTAGATCCAGCTCTCCGGCCCGGACTGCTCCGCGGACGACACCAGCGTCCGCAACGAGTCGAGGACCTCCTCCACCTCGATGCGAGCCAGCGTGTGGCCGAGGCAGATGTGTGAGCCGAAGGCGAACGTCAGGTGCTTGTTCGGCGTACGGTCCAGGGCGAAGCGGTCCGGGTCCGCGAAGACCTCGGGATCCCGGTTGGCCGACGAGATCCAGACGCTGACGATGTCGCCCTTCTTCACCGGGTGGCCGTTCACCAGGGTGTCACCGGTGGCCATGCGCCCGCCGTGCAGCGAGGGCACGGTCCAGCGCAGCACTTCGTTCGCCGCGGTGTCCAGGCCGACGGTGCCCTCCTTGAGCGCCCGCCACTGATCCGGCCACTCGATCAGGGCCTGGAGGCCGCCGGAGATCGCGTGCCGTCCGGTCTCGTCCCCACCGATCATGAGCCCGTAGCAGTTGGACATCAGGTCCGCGTCGCTCAGCGGCTCGCCGCCGACGTGGCAGTTCGCGAGCAGGCTGACGACGTCGTCGGCGTCGTTGTTGCCACGCCGGGTGTGTGCCAGGTCGGCGAAGTACAGCAGGATCTCGGTCTTGGCCTGCCAGCTCTCCTCGGGCGGGGCGTCCTTGTAGTCGGAACTCCACGTGTGCGAGGTGAGCCCGAGCAGGTAGCGGCGGTCGGCCTCCGGCACGTCCATCAGGCCGCAGATCGCGCCCAGCGGGATGTTCGCCGACACGTCGCGGACGAAGTCGCACTCGCCCCGGTCGATCGCGGCCATGATCAGGTCGTCGATGGTGAGCCGGATGGCGTCGCGGATGAGCTTGAGGCGCCGGGGGGAGAACGCCGCGTTCAACACGTTGCGCAGCTGCGTGTGCTTGGCGCCGTCGGTCACCGCCAGCATGGACCCGGACGCCGAGTCACCGCCGGTGAGGAGCGTCGGCAGCGCGTTGCCGCCCTCGGTCGTGAAGATCTCCTTGTTGCGGTAGACCGACATCGCGTCGGCGTAGCGCGTGAAGACCCAGAAGCCGGGTTGGTCGCCGCGCGGGGGATGCCAGTAGTACGGCCGCTCCTCGCGAAGGCGGCGCCATACTTCGGAGAGGTCGTTCTCGCAGTGCAGCACCGGGTCGGCGAGGTCCAGCGAGTCGAGGTCGTCGGGGCTGACGATCGGACGGATCATGAGCTGCGGCCTTCCGCGATGAGTCGGTACGGACGGGACTAGAGCGGTGTCGCGATCGCGGCCAGGGCACCGACCGTGGGGTTGTCGACGATCTCCTTGGGCGAGATGGCGAAGCCGGCCTGGCGGGCGCGGCGGATCAGGGAGATCGCCATCATGCTGTCGCCGCCGAGGGCGAAGAAGTTGCTGTCGAGGCCGATCTCGGCGGTCCGGAGAAGGTCCTGGTAGATGGCGCACAACGCGTGTTCGGCGGGGGTCTGCGGGGCCCGCGTCGTCGTCGCCTGGTCGCCTGGTGCCTCCTGGTCCGGCACCTCCGGCAGCGCGGCCACGTCCAGCTTCCCGTTCGGCGTCACCGGCAGGGCCTCGAGGAGGACGAACCCGGTGGGCACCATGTGCTCCGGCAACCGGCGGGCGGCGTGCTCGCGAAGCTCGTCCCGGGTGGGCGCGACCGCGTCGCCCGGCACGACCCAGGCGACCAGCCGGAAGCGACCGGCGCCGTCCTCGCGGACCCGCACCACGGCTCGGGCGACCGCGGGCAGTTCCTCCAGCACCGCCGCCACCTCACCGGGCTCGATGCGGAAGCCTCGGAGCTTGACCTGGTCGTCGGCCCGGCCGTGGAAGTCCAGGCTGCCGTCGGCCCGCCAGGAGGCGATGTCGCCGGTGCGGTACATCCGGCTGCCGGGAGGTCCGTACGGGTCCGCCAGGAAGCGTTCGGCGGTCAGGGCCGGCCGGTTCAGGTAGCCGCGAGCGATGCCCGACCCCGCGACGTAAAGCTCACCGCGGACTCCCGGCGGCACCGGTCGCAGCCCGGGACCGAGCACGTAGGCGCGGGCGCCGGCGATCGGCACCCCGATCACGGGACGGTCACGGCCGGCGAGCGGCGCGCTCTGAGTCGCGCACACGGTGACCTCGGTGGGTCCGTACGCGTTGACCATCCGGCGCCCGGCGGACCAACGCGCGGCCAGCTCGGCCGGGCACTCCTCACCGGCGGTGATCAGGCCGCGAAGCCCGGGCACGTCCTGCGGATCCATGCTGCCGAGCGCCACCGGCGGGAGGATGGCGTGGGTGATCCGCTGGTCCCGCAGCACCGCCGTCAGCGGATCTCCGGCGAGCGGCCCGGGCGGCGGTACGACCACAGTGGCCCCAGCGGTGAAAGCACCCATCAGCTCGGCGACGAACGCGTCGAAGCTCGGCGACGCGAACTGCAGCAGCCGTGCGTCGGCGTCGAGGCCCAACCCCTCCCGCTTCGTCGCCGCGAGGTTGGCCAGCCCGGCGTGGGTGACGGCGACGCCCTTCGGCCGTCCGGTCGTGCCCGAGGTGTAGATGACGTACGCGAGGTCCTCCAGCGCCGGGCGCACCCGGGGATCCCCGCCGGCGTGCTCGCCGAGCCGGGCCCGGACCGCCTCGTCGTCCAGCAGGATGCGCGGCCGGGCATCCGTCGCCGGCAGGTCGAGGGTGGCCAGGCTGCACACCACCTGGGGATCGCTGTCGTCCAGCATGGACGCGATCCGGTCCCGCGGATAGCCCGGGTCGACCGGGACGAACGCGGCACCGGTCCGCGCCGTCGCCAGCACCGCCGTGATCATGTCGAGCGATCGGGGCAGCGCGAGGGCCACCAGCCGTCCCGGCGCCGCGCCCGCCTCGGCCAGCATCGCCGCGAGGCGTCCGGCACGGCGGTCGAGATCGGCGTACGAGATCGTCGCGCCCGCCTCGTCCACGGCCGGGTGGTCGCCACGGCTGTCCACCGTCCGCTTCCACAGCTCTCCGAGGGTGGCGGCGGGCTGGGGGGCGGCCTCGGCCTCGTTCGGTTCCGGGTCCACGAGGTCGACCTGCGCGAGAAGGCGGTCCACGGACACGTCGAGCAGCCGGACGAACATGTCGAGCAGGCACTGCGCCGTGTCCGCCCCGATCCGGGCCGGGTCGGTGTGCAGGGCGACCATGAGACCGTCGCCGTCCCGGTCGACCCGGAGCTCGGCCGCGGGCGGCGTCGGCAAGCCGGGAACCGAAGGGGATCCGAACGTGACCGTGGTGTCGTACAGCGTGTCGGCGGCGCCGTCGATCAGCGCCCGGCCCTCGGGCCCGAGCACGGCGTGGTCGGCCGACGCGTTCGTGGCCTGACGGGTCGTCTCGAGCACCGACAGGATCGTGTCGCCGGGTTCGGCGGTCACCACGAGCGGGCGAACCTCCTGGTCGTCCTCGGGGCCGGCGAGGGATCCGCGCGTACCGAAGATGACCGGAGAACCCGCACCCAGCAGCCGGAGCAGGACTGCCCACAGCCCGCGCAGCGCAGTCTCGTCGGCGGCGTCGATCCGGGCCTGTGCTGGAACGGCCGAGCCGGTCTCGACCGGCGCGGACAGCATGTCCTGCAGTCGCGAGGCGTCCTCGACGTCGGCCAGCGACGACCGCCAGAACCGCGCGGCGACGGCCTGCCGGCGCAGCGACCCGCGGTCCGGCTTCGCCGCTCCCAGCAGGGGCAGCTCGGCACGCACCTCGATCTCGACGGGCGCGTGGCGCTCACCCAGCGCCTCCGCGACATGGGCTCGGAGGCCGGCGGGCCGGGGAGTGCAGCCGGCCGCGGGCGTCACCACCGCGTGGACCCGCTCGAACCGGTCCGCGTCCTCGAGCCCGAACACCGCGGCCTCGGCCACGTCCGCATGTTCCAGGAGCACGCGCTCCACGGCCTCCGGGTAGATCTTGACCCCGTCGCCCTTGAGGACGCCGCCCAGCCGGCCGTCGAGGGTCAGGTATCCCGACTCGTCGAGCCGGCCGATGTCGCCGGTGTGGAACCACCCGTCGCGCAGTGCCTGCGCGGTCTGGTCCGGATCGTGCCAGTACTGGGTCATCGCCCAGGGGCTGATGGCACAGATCTCGCCCGGGGTGTCCGGCGGCAGGATCCGCGCCGGGTCCCGCGGATCGCGGATCGTGATCTGCACGTTCCCGGGGGCCCGGCCGACCGTGCGCCGCCGGTCCGGATCCAGGTGGTCCTGCGGGGTGAGCAGGCTGATCATGCCCGTCTCGCTGGTGCCGTAGACCTGGTACAGCACCGGACCGAGAGCCTTGGCGGCGGCGGCCAGCCGTTCGGGCGCGGCCGGGCTTCCGGTGTAGAAGACCTCTCGCAGGCTCGACACGTCGCTGTGGTCGAACGCCGGGTGCTCGGTGAGGGCGTACACCTGCGGTGAGCCCAGCACCAGCCGGGTGACGCGGTGCCGGCCGACGGCCCGCAGCACCGCCTCAGGGTCGAAGCCGTGGTGCAGCACGACGGTGCCGCCGGCGATGATGGTGTCGTCCGCCGAGAAGCCGCTCGAATGGGTCAGCGGCGCGGTGACGAGGCAGACCGCACGCTCGCCGGCGGCCGCGGTCGCGACCATGTCGCTCTTCACGGCGAACGTCCAGCTGACCCCCTTGGGCCGGCCCGACGAGCCGCTGGTGAACGTCACCACGGCGACGTCCGCCTGCTCGGCGGTCGCATCGTCGAACTCCGTCGACGCGCACGCCAGCACGTCGAGGACGTCGCCGCCGTGCCCCCCGATCGAGGCCAGCTTCATCGGCCGCCCCGACGCGGACCGCAGGGTGCGCCCCCGGTCGACGTTGTCGCGGTCCACCGCCAGCAGCACCGGCCGGACGTCGGCCAGGATGTCCGCCTGGGTACGCAGCCGCAGCTCGTCCCGCGGGTCGGCGGCGTTGACCCCGCGGATGTGGATGGCCGTCGCGCCGACGAGGTTCGCCGCGTAGCGATAGATCAGGGTGGCCGGCGTGTTGGGACTCGTCAGCACGGCCACCGCGTCGCCGGGGCCGACGCCGGCCCTGCGCATCGACGCGGCCGTCGCCCGGACGGCGTCAGCGACCCGTGCGGCCGAGAAGGGCTCGTCACGCAGCAGGACGGGGATCGCGTCGGGGTCTGCGTCGAGACGGCTGAGGATCTGGCGAACGTAGTGATCGGGCCCCTGCAACGGTCGTCTCCTATGCAGCTCGTCGGGCGCGACCGACGGGTGGCCGCGAGCGCTTGGCGGCAACGGTAGATTCCGTACGCGCCGGCCCGGGATCCCTCACGTTGGTAGTGGCGTCGACGGGCGCCCCGCCTACTGTCAGGTCGAGGGATAGTGGGGTCCCCCGCCGCATTTGTAGGGTCCCGGGCATGGACGTCATCGTGGTCGGCTGCGGTCCGAGCGGTGCCGTGCTCGCGAACCTGCTGGCGCGCAAGGGCCGGCGGGTCACGGTGCTCGAACGGCATCGCGAGGTCTTCGCGCTGCCCCGGGCCACCAGCTTCGACGGCGAGACCGCCCGGCTCCTCGCAGCGGCGGGCGTGGGCGCGGGACTGCCGCGGATATCGGAGCCCGCGACCGGCTACCAGTGGCGCGGCGTCGACGGACACGTGCTGCTGGACATCGCCTTCAGCGACAACGGGCGCTACGGATGGCCGGACGCGAACACGATGCACCAGCCCTCGCTGGAGGAGTTGCTCGGCGCGGCGCTGGTGACCGAACCCACTGTGGACGTCCGTCGCGGCCTGTCGGTCGTCGGCATCAGCCAGACCGGCACCGGCGTCACGGCCGTCGCCGAGGACGAGAGCGGCGCGACCCACACCTTCGAGGCCGGATGGCTGGTCGGGTGCGACGGCGCCAACAGCGTCGTCCGCGAGCTCGCCGGCGTCTCCGGCACCGACCTCGGTTTCTCCTACGAGTGGCTGCTGTGCGACGTACGGCTGCACGAACCGCGCGACTTCGTCCCCACCAACGTGCAGCTGTGCGATCCGGCGCGGCCCACGACCCTCGTGGGCAGCGGACCCGGCCGGCGACGCTGGGAGTTCATGCGGCTACCGGGCGAGTCCTCGGCCGAGCTCGGCCGCGAGGAGACGGCGTGGCGGCTGCTCGCGCCGCACGGGGTCACCCCGGAGACGGCGACGCTGTTGCGCAGCGGCACCTACCGGTCCCAGGCCCGGTGGTCGGACCAGTGGCGGGTGGGCCGGGTCTTCCTCGCCGGCGACGCGGCGCATCTCATGCCGCCGTTCGCCGGGCAGGGCATGTGCTCGGGCATCCGCGACGTCAGCAACCTCGCGTGGAAGCTCGATCTGGTCCTGGCCGGCCGCGCCGACGAGCGGCTGCTCGACACCTACACGGTCGAGCGGCGCAGCCATACCAAGGCCGCCATCCTCGCCTCGGTCAAGCTCGGCCGGGTCATCTGCGTGACGGATCCGTCCGGCGCGGCCGACCGCGACGCCGCGATGCGCGCCAACGGGGGCGGTCGCACGACGACGCCGCCCGAGGCGACGCCGCTGACCGCCGGCCTGGTCCAGCCCGTCGCCGAGGGCCGGGGCGGCGGCGAGGTGATGGCCGCGGGCCGGATCGAGGCCGGCGGTGTCACCGGACGGTTCGACGACCTGATCGGACGCGGATTCGTCCTGGTGACCACCGAGGCAGCGGAGGCGCTGGGAGAGAAGCACCGCGACTTCCTGGCCGGGATCGACGCGAAGGTCGTCCACCTCGGGGCGGCAGGCGTGCACGACGTGGACGGGGTGTACGGCGCCTACCTGCGTGAGCGGGGCGCGTCCTCGGTTCTCGTGCGACCGGACTTCCACGTGTACGGGACGGCCGGTCCGGGTGGCCTGGACGGGCTCGTGGACGGGCTGCGCGAGCGGCTTCACGCGTACTGATTGCTCATCGCCGTCAGGCTGAGGGATCCGGCCGGCGACCCGGAAATCTAACGTCGGCGCCATGAGTACGTCGGAACAGGATCTCATCAGGGCTCTGCGTGAGTCGGTCAAAGAGACTGCGCGGCTGAAGAAGAAGAACAGTCAGCTGCTGGCCGCGGCCTCGGAACCGATCGCCATCGTCTCGGTGGGGTGTCGCTTCGCCGGCGGGATCGCGGGACCTGAGGACTTCTGGAAGGTCGTGTCCGAGGGCACCGACGTGTACACGCCGTTCCCCGGCGACCGCGGCTGGGACCTCGAGCGGCTCTACGACCCGGACCCGGACACGCCCGGCACGACGTACGTGAACCAGGGCGCGTTCCTGCACGACGCGGCCGACTTCGACGCGCGCTTCTTCGGGATCTCCCCGCAGGAGGCGACGGCGATGGACCCCCAGCAGCGGCAGCTGCTCGAGGTCTGCTGGGAGACGATCGAACGCGCCGGGATCGACCCGGACAGCCTGCGCGGCACCACCACCAGCGTGTACGCGGGAATCGTGCACCAGGACTACGCACCGGACCTCGCCGGCGCGGAGGACTTCCTCAGCCTGGAGCGGGCGCTCGGCAGCGCCGGTGGCATCGCGTCCGGCCGGGTGGCGTACTGCCTCGGGCTCGAGGGCGGCGCGGTCACGGTCGACACCATGTGCTCGTCGTCGATGGTCGCGATCCACCTGGCGACGCAGGCGCTGCGCCGGGGCGAGTGCACGATGGCGCTCGCCGGCGGGGCCACCGTGATGGCCACCCCCGGCGGCTTCGTCGGGTTCGCCCGCCAGCGCGGTCTCGCCTTCGACGGTCGGTGCAAGTCGTTCGCAGCCGCCGCGGACGGCAGCAGCTGGGCCGAAGGCGTCGGCGTGGTGCTGCTCGAGCGGCTCTCCGACGCCCAGCGCAACGGGCACCGCGTGCTCGCCGTGATCCGCGGCTCCGCCGTCAACCAGGACGGCGCGTCCAACGGGCTGACCGCCCCCAACGGGCCCGCGCAGCAGCGCGTCATCCGCAGCGCGCTGACCGCCGCCGGCCTGTCCGCGGACGAGGTCGACGCCGTCGAGGCGCACGGCACCGGGACCACGCTCGGCGACCCGATCGAGGCGCAGGCGCTGTTCGCGACGTACGGCCGCGGCCGCGACCCGAAGCGCCCGCTGCTGCTCGGCTCCGTCAAGTCGATCCTCGGCCACACCCAGGGCGCCTCGGGCGTGGCCGCCGTGATCAAGACGGTGCTCTCGCTGCAGCACCGGTATCTGCCGGCCACGCTGCACGTCGACGCCCCGAACCCGCAGGTCGACTGGTCGCCGGGAACGGTCGAACTGCTGACCGAGGGACGGGCCTGGCCCGAGACCGGACAGCCGGGCCGCTGCGGCATCTCGTCGTTCGGCGCCAGCGGCACCAACGTCCACATGATCCTCGAGGAGGCCCCGGCGGTCGAGGGCGAGATCGCGGCCCCCGCCGCCGAGCCGGACACGGCGCTGCCCTTCATCGTCTCCGCCAAGACCGCCACCGCGCTGGCCGGCCTGAGCCGGCGACTCGGCGAGACCGTGGCGGCGTACACCCCGCTCGGTGATCTGGCCCGCGCCCTGGCGACCGAGCGCGCGGTGATGAACCGGCGCGCGGTGGTCGTCGCGCGGACGCGGGACGAGCTGCGCGCAGGGCTCGAGCTGCTGGCCGAGGGCCGCACCGGGCCCGGCACCGTCGCCGGGGCGACCGAGGCGACCGGGCCCGGCAAGACGGTCTTCGTCTTCCCCGGGCAGGGCACGCAGTGGGTCGGCATGGGCCGGCAGCTGCTGGAAACGTCGCCGGTCTTCGCCGCCCGGATCGCGGAATGCCAGGAGGCCTTCGAGCCGTGGGTGGACTGGTCGCTCGTGGACGTCCTCCGCGGCGAGGGCGCCGACCTGGACCGCGTCGACGTCCTGCAGCCGGCCTGCTTCGCCATGATGGTCGCTCTGGCGGCGGTCTGGGAATCGCTCGGCGTGGTGCCGGACGCGGTCGTCGGCCACTCCCAGGGCGAGATCGCAGCGGCCTGCGTCGCGGGTGCGCTGTCCCTGGCCGACGCCGCCCGCGTGGTGACCCTGCGCAGCCAGGCGATCGCGAAGCTGCTTCCTCCCGGCGGCGGCATGGCGTCGATCGGGCTGCCGGAGGACGCCGTACGCGCGCTGATCGAACCCTGGGGCGACCGGCTCCAGGTCGCGGCGCTCAACGGGCCCTCGGCCGTGGTCGTGGCCGGCGAGGGTGCCGCCCTCGACGAGCTGGCCGCGCAGGTCAAGGACGGCGAGATCCGGTACCGCCGGATCCCCGTCGACTACGCGTCGCACAGCCACTACGTCGAGAACCTGCGGACCGCCCTGCACGCGGACCTCGCCGGGCTGGCCCGGCCGGTGCCGCAGATCCCGTTCTACTCGACGGTCGAGGCGAGGTGGCTGGACGACGACGCGCTGGACGCCGCGTACTGGTATCGCAACCTGCGCCAGACGGTCCGTTTCGAGCCCGCGGTCCGCGACCTGATCGCGCAGGACCACCGGATCTTCATCGAGCTCGGCGCCCACCCCGTCCTGGTGCCGTCGATCACCGAGATCGGGGTGGAGCTGGACGCGGACGTGCTCGCCGTCGGCTCGATCCGCCGGGACGAGGACGGGCCCGCCCGGCTCGCCACCTCGGCGGCCGAGGCCTTCGTCCGCGGCGTGGCGGTGGACTGGTCCGCCCTCGTGCCGTCCGGGCCGGCGTCCGCGCGGGTCGAGCTGCCGACGTACCCGTTCGACCACCAGCGGTACTGGATCACCATGCCGGGCACCGCCGCGGGCGCCGAGTCGCTCGGGCAGACGACCAGCGACCACCCCCTGCTCGGCGCGGTGGTGGAGCTGCCGCAGACGGACGGCCTGGTGTGCACGTCGCGGCTGTCGCTGGCTACCCACCCCTGGCTGGCCGGCCACCGGATCCAGGACAACGTGCTCGTGCCCGGCACGGCGTACGTCGACCTGGCGATCCGGGTCGGCGACGAGTTCGGCTACGGGGTGCTGGACGAGCTGGTGATCGAGGCGCCGCTCGTGCTCGCCGCCGACGAGGCCATCCGGCTCCAGGTCGCGGTCGGCGGCCGGGACGCCTCCGGGCGCCGGCCGGTCGAGGTGCACAGCTCTCGCGGCGACGGGGGCTGGACGCGTCACGCCGCCGGCCTGCTGTCGGACTCGTACGCCGAGACCTCCGGCAGCGGCTTCGACTTCGGACAGTGGCCGCCGCCGGGCGCCGTCCGCGAGGCGATCGACGACTTCTACGACAACCTCACCGACCGCGGGTACGCGTACACGCTGGCCTTCGCCGGCCTGACCGCGGTCTGGCGGCGCGGCGAGGAGATCTTCGCCGAAGCCGCGCTGCCGGCCGACTACCTGGACGAGGTGGACCAGTTCGGGATCCACCCCGCGCTGTTCGACGCCGCCCTGCACGCCAACGCCTTCCACCGGCGCGCCGACGACAGCAACGTCCTGCCGTTCGCCTGGAACGGCGTCCGGTTGCACGCGGCCGGTGCCGGTGCCCTCCGCGTCCGGGTCGCGCCCTGCGGCCCCGACGCGTTGTCCTTCGACGCCGCGGACGAGGCCGGCGCGCTGGTGCTGACCATGGAATCCCTGGTCTCGCTTCCGATCGCGGACCTGCCCGCACGGTCGGGCCGGCAGGTGCCGGAATCGCTGTGGCAGGTCGACTGGACGCGCCTGCCCTCGGGCGTCGCGACGCCACCGGCGAACCCGATGGTCGTGGAGACCTCGGGCGACGTCGTGCGGCTGGCGATGGCCGAGGACCTCGGCGATCCGCTGCCGGACCTCGCGATCCTGGACCTCGCCGGCGACCGGGACGCCGAGCCGCTGCCGGTGCTGAACCGGGTCCTCGGGGTGCTCCAGGCCTGGCTGGAGGAGCCGGTGCTGGCGTCGGTGCCGCTGGTCGTGACCACCCGTGGCGCGGTGCCGGCCTCCGGCGAGGTCCTCGACCCGGTCGGTGCCGCGGTCTGGGGGCTGCTGCGCTCGGCGCAGGCCGAGCACCCGGGCCGGTTCACCCTCGTCGACGTCGAGCCCGGCGCCGACCGCGAGCGCTCGCTCGTGACCGCGCTCGCCGCCGGGGAGCCACAGGTCGCGGTCCGGGCGGACGCCGTCCTGGCCCCGCGCCTCGGCCGTGCGCGGCTGACCGAGCCGGTCGCCGCGCCGGGATTCGCCGAGGCGGGCACCGTGCTCATCACCGGCGGCACCGGCGTGCTCGGCGCCGTCCTGGCCCGGCACCTGGTCCGCGAGCACGGCGTCCGCAGGCTGATCCTGGCCGGCCGGCGCGGCGCGGCGGCCGAGGGCGTGGGCCCGCTCGTCGACGAGCTGACCGAGCTGGGCGCGTCGGTCGAGGTGGCCGCGTGCGACGTCACCGACCGCGCCGCGCTCGCCGCGCTGCTCGACGCCATCCCCGCGGACCACCCGCTGACGGGCGTCATCCACGCCGCCGGGGTGCTGGACGACAGCGTCATCGCCGGCCTCGATCCGCAGCGCATGGCCCGCGTCTTCACGCCGAAGGCCGAGGCTCTGCGCCTGCTGGACGCCTTGACTCGCGAACATGCGCCCGAGGTCTTTGCCGTGTTCTCCTCCGCCGCGAGCGTCTTCGGCTCCGCCGGCCAGGGCAACTACGCGGCGGCCAACGCGTACGCCGACGCGGTCGTGTCCGCCCGAGCCGCCGCGGGCCTGCCCGCCGTGTCGCTGGCGTGGGGACTGTGGAGCCCGGCCACCGGCATGACCGGCGGGCTGGCCGAGGTCGACCGGACCCGGATGAGCCGGGGCGGCGTACGCCCGATGCCGACGCCCGAGGCGCTCGCCAGCTTCGACGCGGGCATCGCGGCGGCCAACCCGCTGCTCGTGCCGATCGGTCTGGATCTGGGCGCGGTCCGGGCCGAGGCGGGCACGGACGGCACCGTTCCCGCGCTGTTCCGGTCACTGGTCCGTCCGCCGCGGCGCGCGGCGCAGGCCGGCGCCGACGGCGCGAAGGGCGCATTGGGCCGCCGCCTCGCCGGGCTCGCCCCCGAGGCACAGACGGAACTGGTGCTCGAGGTCGTACGCGCCGAGGTCTCGACCGTCCTCGGCCTGGCCGAGCTGGACCCCTCCAGCGACGGCAGCCGCTTCGGCGACATCGGATTCGACTCGCTGACCGCGGTGGAGCTGCGCAACCGGCTGACCGCGGCGACCGCGGTCAAGCTCCCGGCGACCCTGATCTTCGACTATCCGACGCCCCGGCAGCTCGCCGAATTCCTGCTCGAGAAGGTCCGCGGGTCTGCCGGGAGCACCCCCGCGCCCGCTCTGCCGGCCGTCGGCACGGCACCGGTCGGCGACGACCCGGTGGTGATCGTCGGTATGGCGTGCCGCCTGCCCGGCGGGGTCACCACGGCCGCTGAGCTCTGGGATCTCGTCGCCGCGGGCCGTGACGGCATGTCCGGGCTGCCCGACGACCGCGGCTGGGATGTCGACCGCCTCTTCGACGACGACCCCGACAACGCCGGTACGACGTACGCCCGCCAGGCCGGCTTCCTGCACGACGCCGGCTACTTCGACGCGGCTCTCTTCGGCATCTCACCGCGGGAGGCGACGGCCATGGACCCGCAGCAGCGGCTGCTGCTGGAGACCACGTGGCAGGCGCTCGAGACGGCGGGTATCGACCCGTCCGCGCTGCGCGGCAGCCCCGTCGGCGTGTACACGGGCATGTCCATCCACGACTACCTCGGCGACCTGGCGGACGTACCGGCCGAGTTCGAGGGCTTCACCACCACCGCGACGGCCGGCAGCGTCGCCTCCGGCCGGGTGTCGTACGTGTTCGGCCTCGAGGGCCCGGCGATGACCGTGGACACCGCGTGCTCCTCGTCCCTCGTGGCGATCCACCTGGCGGCCCAGGCGCTACGCCAGGGCGAGTGCGAGATGGCCCTCGCCGGAGGCGTCGCCGTCATGGGCTCCCCGGTCGGCCTGACCGGCTTCTCGCGGGCCCGGGGCCTCGCCGCGGACGGCCGGTGCAAGGCGTTCGCCGCCGCGGCCGACGGCACCGTGCTCTCCGAGGGCGTCGGCGTGGTCGTGCTGGAGCGGCTTTCCGTGGCCCGCCGCAACGGGCGCCGGCCGCTGGCGGTGATCCGCGGCTCCGCCATCAACCAGGACGGGGCGTCCAACGGCCTCACCGCCCCGAACAGCCTCGCCCAGCAGCGCGTCATCCGCGCCGCGCTCGCCGCTTCCGGCATCGCCCCGGGCGACGTCGACGCGGTGGAGGCGCACGGCACCGGCACCACCCTCGGCGACCCGAGCGAGGCCCAGGCGATCATCGCCACCTACGGGCAGGGCCGGCCGGACGACCGGCCGCTGTGGCTCGGCTCGGTGAAGTCCAACCTGGGCCACACGCAGGCGGCTGCCGGCGTCACCGCGGTCATCAAGATGGCGGAGGCGATCCGGCACGGGGAGCTGCCGCCCACGCTCTTCGTCGACGAGCCCACTCCGCACGTCGACTGGTCCGAGGGGGCGGTGGAGCTGCTGACCGAGGGCCGGTCGTGGCCCGAGGTGGACCGGCCGCGCCGGGTGGGCATCTCCTCCTTCGGCATCAGCGGCACCAACGCCCACCTCATCCTGGAGCAGGTTCCGGCGGAGGCCCCGGCCGTGTCCGAGGCTCCGGCCGAGCCCGGCGACGTCCTGCCGTTCGTGGTGTCGGCACAGAGCGAGGCGGCCCTCACCGGCCAGGTGCAGCGGCTGCGGGCCGCGGTGGCGGACGGCGTCTCCCTTTCCGGTACGGCGCGCACGCTCGTCGCCAACCGCGCCCTCCTGGCGCACCGGGCGGTCGTCGCCGCGGCTGACCGTGACGCCCTGCTCGCCGGGCTGGACGCGCTGGCCGCGGACGAGGCCGCCCCGGGTACGGCCATCGGTGCCGTGTCCTCCGGCGCCGCGGCGTCGCTGGTGTTCGTCTTCCCCGGCCAGGGTGCCCAGCGGGCCGGCATGGGCCGCGCCCTCTATCAACGCTTCCCCGTGTACGCGGCAGCCTTCGACGAAGCGTGCGCACTCCTCGACGAGCGTCTCGGGGGCGCCGTCGACGCGCCCGTTCGGGACGTGGTGTTCGCCTCCGAGAGCGCCTCGCTGAACCAGACGGTCTACACCCAGGCGGCCCTGTTCGCGGTCGAAGTGGCGCTGTTCCGGCTCGTCGAGTCGTGGGGCGTACGACCCCGCCTGCTGCTCGGCCACTCGATCGGCGAGCTCGCCGCGGCGCACGTCGCCGGCATGCTGTCGCTGGCGGACGCGGCGACCGTGGTGGCCGCCCGGGGCCGGCTCATGCAGGCGCTGCCCGCCGGCGGCGCGATGGCCGCGGTGGCCGCCACCGAGGACGAGGTGCGCCCGTTCCTCGGGGCGGGCGTCTGCCTCGCGGCGGTGAACCAGCCCTCGTCCGTCGTGCTCTCCGGCGACGAGGAGGGCGTGCTCGCCGCCATCGAGACGCTGCGGGCCCAGGGTCGCAAGGTGCACCGGCTGCCGGTCTCGCACGCGTTCCACTCGGCCCGGATGGATCCGATGCTCGACGACTTCCGGGCGGCGATCGCCGGGGTCACCTGGAATCCGGCCAAAATCCGCATCGTCGCCCACCAGGACGGCGACCTGACCGACCCGGGCTACTGGGTCGAGCACGTGCGGCGCACGGTGCGCTTCGCCGACGGCGTCAGCGCCGCGATCGAGCAGGGCGGAAGGCTGTTCGTCGAGCTCGGGCCCGGCGCCGGCCTGTCCGCCGCGGTGCTGGAGACGGCGGCGGGATCCGAGCACGAGACGATGTGTGTGCCCGTCCTGCGCGACCAGCAGGCCGAGCCGCACACCCTGATCACCGCGCTCGCCACGCTCTTCGTGCGCGGCGTGCCGATGGATTGGCAGGCCCTCGTGCCCGCCGGCGCACCCGTCGTGGCGCTGCCGACGTACGCCTTCGACCGCAAGCACTACTGGCTCAAGTCCGGCACCGGCACGGTCAACGCGGCCGCCCTCGGGCAGGTGGACGTCGACCATCCGCTGCTGTCGGCCATCGTCGCCGCCCCGGACACCGGCGGTCTGATCGGTACGGCACGCCTGGCGCTCACCACCCATCCGTGGCTGGCCGAGCACCGGATCCACGACGTCGTGGTGGTGCCGGCCGCGGCGCTCGTTGACCTGGCGATCCGGGTCGGCGACGAGGTGGGCTGCGGCGCGGTCCGCGAGCTGACGTACGCGACGCCGCTCGCCGTACCGTCCGGCGCCGCGGTGCGCGTGGAGGTCGTGGTCGGTGCGGCCACCGCCGACGGCAGCCGTCCGCTCGCGATCTACGGCGTGCGCGACGGCAGCGAGGCCTGGATCCGGCACGCCGAGGGCACCTTGTGGACGGGCAGCACCGCCGCCGCGGAACCACGGTCGGGCGAGCCCTGGCCGCCGGCCGGCGCCGAGCGGGCCGAGACGGATCCGGAGATCGCCGGGCTGCACGAGATCTGGCGCCGCGGCGAGCACACCTTCGTCGAGGTGGCACTGCCCGGCGACGCCGGCGCGTTCGGTCTCGACCCGGTCCTGCTCGACGCGCTGACGCGTACGGTGACGCCCCCGGGTACGGTCCCCGCACGCTGGGACGACGTCGCTCTGCACGCCACGGGCGCCACCCGGCTGCGGGCCCGCCTCACGTCGCTCGACGACGGCCGGTGGAGCATCGCGGCGACCGACGAGGCGGGCCTGCCGGTCCTGTCCGTACGGTCGTTCGCCTCCGCGCCGATCCGCCCCGAGGACCTGGGCGCGAACCCCGTCGCGGACGCCATGTACAGGGTGGCCTGGCAGGCGGCGGTCATGCCGGACCTGCCGCAGGAGCGACCCACGACGGTCAGCGTGGAAGACGCCGCCGGCCTGGCCGCACTCACCGGCGCCCCCGACGCCGCGGTGTACGAGGTGCCGACCGGCCGCCTTCCGCAACCGTTGCTCGGCGACGTCCTCGCCATGCTCCAGGCATGGCAGCTCGACGCTCCGGCAGAGACCCGGCTCGTCGTCGTGACCCGGGGCGCGGCGGACACCGTCACCGACGTGTCCTCGGCCGCCGTGTGGGGCCTGGTCCGTGCGTTCCAAGCGGAGATGCCGGGCCGGGTGCTCCTGCTCGACGTGGCCGCAGACGTGGACACCGAGCTCGCGGTCGCGACGGCACTGGCCCTCGACGAGCCGCAGGTCGCTGCCAGGGCCACGGGCTTCCTGACTCCTCGGCTGGCGCCCGCGGACACCCCGGTTGCAGAGCCCGCAGAGTGGGACTCCGAGGGCACGGTCCTGATCACCGGCGGCACGGGCTCGCTCGGCGCGCTCGTTGCGCGTCACCTCGTGCGTACCCGTGGTGTCCGGCACTTGCTGCTGGTCAGCCGGCGTGGACCTGCGGCGGAGGGCGCCGGCGCGCTCGTGGCCGACCTGGCCGAGCTGGGCGCGGCGGCCTCCGTGGCCGCCTGCGACGTCGCGGACCGCGACGCCGTGGCCGGGCTGATCGCCGGAATCCCGGACGACCACCCGCTGACCGCCGTCGTGCACACCGCCGGCGTCCTCGACGACGGCCTCATCGCCGCGATGACGCCGGATCGGTTCGCCACGGTTCTCGGCCCGAAGGCGGACGCCGCACGCCACCTGGACGAGCTGACCCGCGATCGCGATCTCGCCGCGTTCGTCGCGTTCTCCTCCGCGGCCGGGCTGCTCGGCTCCACGGGGCAGGGCAACTACGCCGCGGCGAACGCCTACCTGGACGGGCTCATGACCGCCCGGCGCGCGAGCGGCCTGCCGGGCGTCTCGCTCGCCTGGGGCCTGTGGGACCAGGACGGCGGCATCACCGGCAACCTGGGCGCCGCGGACCGGGCCCGGATGAGTCGCGCCGGCGTGTCGCCGCTGCTGCCGGAGGAGGGTCTCGCGCTCTTCGACGCAGCGGTGGACGGTGGCGAGGCGCTGCTCGTACCGATCAAGCTGGATCTCGCCGCCGCACGGGCCGACGCGGCCGCCGGCGGATCGGTCCAGCCGCTGCTGCGTGACCTGGTCCGGGTGCGCCGGCGTGCCGGCGGAGAAGCCGCCGGCGATCTGGCGCGCTCCCTCGCCGGACTGTCCGAGGCGGAGCAGGAGAAGAGCCTGCTGGCGCTGGTCCGGTCCCGGGTGGCCGTCATCCTCGGGTACGCCTCGGGCGGCGACATCGCGCCGGACTCGGCCTTCCAGTCCGCGGGGATGGACTCGCTCGGTGCGGTCGAGCTGCGCAACCGGCTCAGCGCCGCGGCGGGCTTCGCCATGCCGGCGACCCTCGTGTACGACTACCCGACCCCGCGGGAGCTGGCACGCTTCCTGCGCGAGCGGCTCACCGGCGGCGAGGCTCCCACCGAGTCCGCGGCACCGGTGGCGTCGAACCCCACCACCCCGATCGCCGTCGTCGGGGTCGGCTGCCGGCTGCCGGGCGGCGTGCACGGCCCTGACGAGTTCTGGGACCTGCTGGCCGGCGGCGGCGAGGGCCTCTCGCCGCTGCCCACCGACCGCGGCTGGGACCTGTCCACGGTTCCGGTGAGCGCCGGCGGATTCCTGACCGACGCGGCCGAGTTCGACGCCGGCTTCTTCGGCATCTCGCCGCGCGAGGCGATGGCCATGGACCCGCAGCAGCGCCTGCTGCTCGAGGTCGTGTGGGAGGCGTTCGAGGACGCGGGCCTGGACCCGGCCGCCCTGCGCGGTACGGACGTCGGCGTGTTCGTCGGCGTCATGGGCCAGGGCTACGGAATGTTCGGCGGCGACGCGCAGACCGACGGCCTGCGCGGCACCGGCGGCGCGGTCTCCGTGGCGTCCGGGCGGGTGTCCTATGCGTACGGATTCACCGGGCCGGCCGTGTCGGTCGACACCGCGTGCTCCTCGTCGCTGGTCGCTATGCACCTGGCCATCCAGGCCCTGCGCAACGGCGAGTGCTCGCTGGCGGTGGTCGGCGGCGTCACGGTCATGGCGACGCCCGGCGCCTACGTCGAGTTCGCCAAGAACGGCGGCCTGGCGACCGACGGCCGGTGCAAGGCCTTCGCGGCGTCGGCGGACGGCACCGGCAACGCCGAGGGCGTCGGCGTGGTCCTGCTCGAGCGCCTGCCCGACGCCGAGGCGCAGGACCACCACGTCGGTGCGATCGTCCGCGGCTCGGCCGTCAACCAGGACGGCGCCTCGAACGGGCTCACCGCCCCGAACGGGCTCGCCCAGCAACGGGTGATCCGGCGGGCGCTCACGGTCGCCGGGCTTGCACCCGCGGACGTGGACGCCGTCGAGGCGCACGGGACGGGCACGCGGCTGGGTGACCCGATCGAGGCGCAGGCGCTGCTGGCGACGTACGGCGTGCGTGACCCGGAGCGGCCGTTGTGGCTGGGCTCGGTCAAGACCAACGTCGGCCACACCCAGGCGGCGGCGGGCGTCACCAGCGTGATCAAGATGGTGCTCGCCCTGCGGCACCGGACGCTGCCCGCGACCCTGCACGTGGATGCGCCGACCCCGGAGGTCGACTGGTCCAGCGGAACCATTGAGCTGCTGACGGAGGCCCGGCCGTGGCCGGCCCGCCCCGGTCAGCCGCGCCGCGCCGGGGTGTCCGCCTTCGGGGCGAGCGGCACGAACGCGCACCTCATCCTCGAGGAGGCGCCGCGGCAGGCCGACATCGTGGCGACCACCGACGGCGATCAGCTGCTGCCGTTCGTCCTGTCGGCCGGTGACGCCGGCCGGCTCGCCGCGGTCGCCACGCGGCTGGCCGACGCCGTCGAGCACAGTACGGCGCCACTGCCACGCCTGGCCGCCGCACTCGCGTACGGCCGGGCGACGCAGCAGGTGCGGGCCACCGTGCTCGCCACCGACCGCGAGGAGCTGGCCGGACGGCTGCGCGCCCTCGCGGCCGGCGAGATCCAGGACGACGTGGTCACCGGACGGTCCGGGCCGGGCACCGGTGCGGCGTTCGTCTTCCCCGGTCAGGGCGGTGGATGGGTCGGCATGGGCCGCGAGCTCATGGCGGACTCGCCCGAGTTCCGGGCCTGGGTGCAGAAGTGCCAGGACCTGCTGAACGAGTACGACTGTGACTGGAAGCTGGAGGAGGCACTCGGCGGCGGCAACGACCTGTCCCGCATCGACGTCATCCAGCCCGCCGGATTCGTCGTCATGACCGGCCTGGCCCAGCTCTGGGCCCGCGCCGGGGTGGCGCCCGAGGTGGTGGTCGGTTCGTCGCAGGGCGAGGTCGCCGCGGCGTGCGTCGCCGGGTTGCTCTCGGTCAGCGACGCGCTGCGGATCAGCGTGGTGCGCTCGCGGCTGGCCGCGGGGCTGCCGCCCACCGGGGGAATGCTGGTCGTCGGCGTCGGACGGGCCCGGATGGAGGAACTGCTGGCCGGCTACGAGGGCCGGCTCGAGATCGCGGCGGTCAACGGTCCCGCGACGGTCGGCGTCTCCGGCGAGGTCGAGGCCATCGAGCAGTTCGCGGCCATGGCGACCGAGCAGGGCATCTGGTTCCGCAGGCTCAAGGCGGACTACGCATCCCACTCGTTCCTGATGGATGAGCTGGAGCGTCCGATGCTGGCCGAGCTGGACGGAGTCGGGAGGCGGCCGGCGCACGGGCTGGTCGGACCCTGCCGGTTCTACTCCACCGTCGACCGCCGGTGGATCGGCCCCGACGAGATCCTCGACGCCGGCTACTGGTTCCGGAACCTGCGCCGGCCGGTCGAGCTGGACGCGGCCGTCCGCGCGATCGCCGCCGACGTGCGCGCGGTCGTCGAGGTGTCGCCGCATCCCGGTCTCGTCCCGTCCATCCTCGACGTGATCGAGGACGCCGGATGGCAGACCGCGGTCATCGGTACGCTGCGCCGCGACCAGGGCGGCCGGCGACGGATGCTGACGGCGCTGGCCGAGGCTTACGCGGTCGGCCTGCCGGTCGACTGGTCCGCGGCCGCCCCGATCGACGCTTCCCACTGGCGCGAGCTGTGCCGGGACCTGCCCACCCAGCCCTTCGACCACCAGCGGTACTGGCTGCGCGGTAGCGCCGCGGTCGACCACTCGGCGCTGGGGCTGGCCGCCACCGACCACCCGCTGTTCACCACGGTGATGGACCTGCCCGACTCGGACGGCGTACTTGCCGTCGCGCGGCTCTCGGCGCATGACCGGCCCTGGATCGCTGAGGTGCCGGGTTCGGTGTGGGTCGAGCTCGCCATCCGGGCCGGCGACGAGCGGGACTGCGGCACCCTGGACGAGTTCGAGCTCGTCGAGCCGTTGCGGCTCGACGCCGGTGCGGCGGTACGCGTCCAGGTATCCGTCGGCGGCGCTGACGCGTCCGGAAGGCGGCCGGTGACTGTTCGGTCCGCGCCGGCTCCGGCCGACGGTGGACGTACCGTATGGACGCCGCACGCCAAGGGCATGCTGTCACCGACCGCCGTGGCCGTGCCCGGGACGGACCTGGATGTCTGGCCGCCGGTGGATGCCGATTCCCTTGATGCGGCCGGTCTGGGCGGTCAATGCGTGCGCGCGGCGTGGCGGCGCGGTGAGGAGACCTTCCTCGAGCTGGCCCTGCCGGAGGAACTGCGCGAGGAAGCCGGCGGCTTCGGGATTCATCCCCTGCTGCTGGAGGCGGCCACCGCGGCGGTGCAGGAGACGCCGGCGGTGTGGCGGAACGTCGAGCTGCACGCGGCCGGTGCCGCGATGCTGCGGGTCCGGCTGCGCCCGGACGGCGGCGGCCTCGCCATGACGGCGGCCGACCATCTCGGCCTGCCGGTGCTCACCGCGGGACGGATCATGGCCCGGCCGCTCTCGCACGAAGCGCAGCGGCGCGCCGCCGACGCGCTGCGGATCGCATGGGTGGCCGCCGAGCCGGCCGCCGATCGCTTGGAGGCCGTGCGTGTCGACAGTGAGGACGATGTCTTCGACCTGGGCGCGGATCCGTCCGTTCTGGACACGGCGGTCGCCCGGCTCGACGTGGGGGTCGGCGAGGATCCCACGGCCGCCTGCCGTCGCGTGCTCGCCGTCGTCCAGACCTGGCTCGACGAGCCCGACCTGGCGCCGCGCCCGCTGATCGTGCGGACCCGTAACGCGGTCGCGATCGACGCCGCCGAGACCCTCGACCCGGCGGCCGCGGCCGTGTGGGGAATGATCTCCGCCATCCAGGCCGAGTACCCCGACCGGCTCATCCTCGTGGACGACGACGCGCCCGCCGGCCCCGGCCAAGTGCTCCCCGCGGGGGTCACCCAGGCCGCGCTTCGCGGAGGTCGTCTGCACCGCCCGCGGCTGGTGCCGGTTCCCGTGGCGCAACCGGCCGTGGCGGCGCTCGATCCCGAGGGCACCGTGCTGATCGTCGGCGGCACCGGCCGGGCTGGGGCCCGCGTGGCCCGGCACCTGGCTGCCGAGCAGGGCGTCCGCCGCCTGGTGCTCGCGTCTCGGCGCGGCGCCGACGCGGAGGGCGCCGCAGCACTCGTCGCCGAACTCGCCGCGCTCGGTGCGACGGCGACAGTCGTGGCCTGCGACGCGGGGGACCGGGACGCGGTGCAGCGCCTGCTGCGCGGGATCTCGCCCGGCCATCCGCTGACCGGTGTCGTGCACGCCGCGGGTCTGCCGGACGAGACCCCGATCGCCGAGCTGGATGCGGAGCGGCTCGGCGCCGTGCTCGACGCGCGTGCCGCATCGCTGCGGCACGTGGCGGAGCTGGCCGAGGAGCACGGCGTGTTCTTCGCGGTGATCACCTCGGCGGCCGGGCTGATCGGTCCGGCCCATCAGGCGGCCACCGGCGCGGCCGACGGGTACGCGCGGGCAATAGCCTCCCGTCAGCACGGCCATGCCCCGGTACTGGTGATCGATGGGGAAGCGGCCCTGACGTCCGGCGAGCGGTTCGCCGTTCCCGGCCATCCCGAGCGGTGGGGGACTCCCGCACCCGGCCGTGCCGTACCCCCGCTGCTTCGCGGGCTGGTCCGTGGCCGCAGGCGGTCCGCGTCCGCGGCGCCGGCCGGTCAAGAGACGACCAGCCGGTGGGCGGAGTTGCTGAGCACCCAGACCGGCGCGGACCGGGAGAAGACGGTGCTGGATCTGGTGCAGGTGCAGCTCGCCGACGTCCTGGGCCTCAGCCCGGACGAACCGGTCGAGCCGCAGCGCGGCCTCTTCGAGGTCGGCCTGGACTCGCTGATGGCGCTCGAACTCACCCGGCGGCTCAGCAGCCACACCGGTACGGCGCTGACCCCGGCGGTGGTCTTCAACAATCCGACGCCGGCGGCGCTCACCGGCTACCTCATCGGACGGCTCGACGCCGACCTGGTCTGAGCAGGCAGCAAAAGGGGGCGGCGCCAGCAGGCGCCGCCCCCCTTTCTTTGACAATCAGGCGCGCATCAGACGGGCCAGGACCACCGCACCGTGCAGCGTCGAGAGGCCGCCGATGAGTGAGGACTTCACCAGGGGAGCGGGCACGCCGGACCGGGCCAGGGTCGCCATGTGCCGCGCGACGTTCTCCGTGAAGCTGGGCAGCCCCTCGGCGAAGCCTCCGCCCACGACGACCAGGCTGGGATGCAGCAGCTCCCGGACGCCGGTGATCGCCACGGCGAGCCGATGACAGGAGCGGTCCACGGACTGCACGGCCCACTCCTCATCCGCGATGAGACCCTTCTGGAGGTCGTCGTAGTCGACCTCCGCACCGCGCAGGCGGGCCGCTCGCGCCAGGGTGGCCGGCCCGGAGGCCGTGGCCTGCAGGCACCCACGGCGACCGCACCGGCACATCGGACCGTCCGCGTCGGTCACCAGGTGGCCGATCTCGAAGGAGCCGCGGTACAGCCCCGGCACCAGGGCGCCGCCGGCGACCAGGCCGCCGCCGACGCCCGTGCCGACCCCGACGTAGAGGACGTCGTCACAGTTCGCCGCTCGTGCCTCGGCCAGCGCGCCCAGGTCGCCGTCGTCGGCCCACCGTACGGGGGTGTCCCCGAACAGTGCGTGAAGCGTCTGCGGCACGTCCAGGCCGAGCCACTCGGGGCGGTTCGGCCAGGACGTGATGAGCCCGTCGCCGCCCACGGTGGCCGGCAGTGCGACACCGACCCCGGCGAATCCCCCGGGAATCTGGCGCCGGAAGAGCGACACCTCCGCCGCGAGCTGCGCGAGATCCGACTCGAGGCTGCGCCCCCGCCACCGGAAGAGGTGTTCGCGAACCAGGCCGCCGTCCTCCGTCTCCGCGCGCAGGGCGACCTTGGTGCCTCCCAGGTCGAGACCGAGCCAGGTCGCGTCCTGCTGGGGCGCCCGGCCGAGTGGCACGACCCGAGCAGTCACCCGTGACCTCGTACCGGGATCGGCGGGCACACCTGCAGGAGGTCCTTGGGAGAGTGGATCACGAGGTCGGGGCCGCACCCGATCAGTTCCTCCTCGTCCACGGTCGCCCATGTCGCCGCCACGGCGGTCACCCCGGCTCCCCGGGCGCTGCGGATGTCGGCCGGGGCGTCGCCGACCATGACGGCCGCCTCCGGCTGCCCGCCGAGCAGGCTCAGCGCCCGCAGCACGATGTCCGGGGCGGGTTTCGGGTGGGCGACCTCGTCGGAGCCGACCACGTGGTCGAAGTATTCGATCAGGCTCAGGGTCGTCAGCAGGGAACGGGCCCGTGGGCCGGCCTTGCCGGTGGCCACGGCCAGCCGGAAACCCCGGACCCGGAGCTCCTCCAGCAGATCCACCACGCCGTCGACGACCGGGACCTGGTCCGCGAGCCGGTAGCTCTCCCGGACGAACGGCTCCTCCATCTCGAGGGGCAGACCCATCCGGCGCATGATCTCCGGGAAGTACAGGCCCTGATAGGTCTGATACTCGGCGAAGGGAGCGGGCCCGTCGCCGACCACCTCGGCGTACGCCACGGTGAAGGCCCTGCCCATCGTCTCGTGGCTGTCCACGAGCACGCCGTCGAGGTCGAAGACCACCACGTTGCGCACCGGGCCGCCCGTCACGAGGTCACCGCCGCGGTCGCGATCGACCCGACCGGAATTGCAGGGCGCGCGGCGGAGGCGTACATCGCCTCGATGGTCGCGACGATCCTGCGTACGCCCGCGATGGCGCAGCCCGGTGACGACGGATCGGACAGGCGGCGCTGGATGTCGTCGAGCTGCCGGTCGTACTCGATCCCGATCGGCTCGACCGGTACGGCGACCTCACCCACCTGTCCCCGGCGGACGGTGACGATCCGGGGCCGTGGCTCGCGGTTCGGGCTGAACCCGAACGTGGTGCGCAGCGTCGCGGTCCCCTCGCTTCCCTCGACGCGGATCGTGGTCACGTCATGGGTGGCCGAGTGGGTGGCCCAGCTGGCGCGCAGCCCCACCGACAGCCCGGTGTCGGCGACCAGGAATCCGCGTACGGTGTCCTCGACGTCGACCTGGATGTCGGGAGCCGGCAGATCGTGGCGCCAGGCCGCCGACCAGCGGGGATCGTTGACATGGTCGTCGGAGGCGGTGGCGGTGACCTGGTCGAAGCTCACCGGGCCGACGATCTCCTCCAGCACGTCGAGCAGGTGCCAGCCGAGGTCGACGAGCACGCCGCCGCCGGCCTGCGCCCGGTTGGTGAACCAGCCCCGGGCCTGAGGCACTCCGCGGGCCCGCTCCCACGCCAGATCGACGTTGCGCAGGCGGCCCAGCCCGGGCACCAGCTTGGCCAGCTCCACCACGTCGCCCCGGTAGCGGGAGGCGCTGCCGGCCAGCAGAGGCCCGGCGCCCTTCCGCTCGGCGGCGGCCAGCGCGTTCGCCTCGCTCGTGGAGAGGCAGACCGGTTTCTCGACGAAGGTGGCGAGGCCCCGCTCGAGGAGGCTCCGCGCGATCGGCGCGTGCAGGTGATTGGGGACGGCCACCAACGCCAGGTCGGCGTCCGCGGCGAGCGTCCCGTCGACCTCGGCGAAAGCCGGACGGCCGGTCGCGGCGGTGAACGCCTTCCGCCTGGCCGGGTCGGGATCGACCGCGGCCACCACCTCGTAGTCGTCGCGGGCCAGCACCCGGGGGAGCCAGATCTCCCGGCCCGACCAGCCCAGCCCGATCAGCACCGTGCGGATCGTCATACGGCGGCCACCAGTTCGGCCACGATGGCTGCCGTGTCGGTGAGGTCCTGTTCGGAGGCGAGCAACGTCCGGTGGTGCAGCCACACGCAGTCCTGGCTGATCGCGTCGACGTTGGGACAGCGCTCGGCGACCGCGTCGACCGTCTCGTCGGGGGCACCGGTCTCCCAGAACGCGGCGGTGCGGTAGATCGCGCGGAAGGCGGCGAACGCCGGGATGCCCGCCTCGACCAGCCGATCGACGAGCAGGTTGCGCCGCTCCTCGGACCAGGCGGGAAGCCGGAACATCGCCATGTAGTGCGGGTTCCGGTCGGCCCGCGGGTCGTCGCCCTGCGGCCGTACGCCGGGAATGCGGGCCAGCAGCGCGGAGAGGTGGCGCCACCGCTGCTCGCGTACCGCGATCTGGGCGTCGAGGCGGGTCAGCTGGGCGCGCAGCACGGCGGCCGAGAACTCGTTCATCCGCATGTTCGTGCCGGCCACCTGGTGGTGGTACCGGCGGTCGGTACGGGGGCGCCCGCAGGAGTGCCGCAGGAATGCCTGCTCGTACCGCTCCTCGTCCGGGAAGAGCACCGCGCCGCCCTCGCCCGCGGTCATCAGCTTGCCGTTCTGGAAGCTGAACGCCGCGACGGAACCCAGCTCACCGACCCGCTTGCCCTGCCACCGGGCGCCGTGCGCGTGGGCCGCGTCCTGCAGCACCTGCACGCCGGCGTCGGCGGCGACCTTGTCCAGCGCGTCCATGTCGGCCATGAGCCCGGCCATGTGGACCGGCATGATCACTCGCGTCCGCGGGGTGATGGCGGCCGCGACGGCGGCCACGTCGATGTTGTACGTGTCGGGATCGACGTCCACCGGGACGGCGACCGCGCCGATGCGCTGTGCGGCCTGCGAGGACGAGATGAAGGTGAACCCGGGGACGATGACCTCCGTGCCCGGTCCCGCGCCCATCGCCTGCAATGCGAGCTCCAGGGCATGCGTGCCGTTCGTCACGGCCAGCGCGTGCGGGGCGCCGTGGTGGTCGGCGAACTCCTGCTCGAAGGTCTCCACCTCTGTGCCGCCCATGCGCCACCACTGGCCCTGGCTCAGCGCACGATCGAGGGCTCGGCGTTCCGTGTCGTCGAATTGCGGCCAGTCCGGAAAGACCGGTGCGGGTCGGGGACTCATTCTGCTGTGCTCCTTCTGTCTGCCTCCGGCCCGCAGCGATGAGCAATTTCCGAGCAGCTCGGCAACCCACCGTGGGGAGGATTCCTTTTACCTGCCGTCATGTTCGGACGACCCGATGGAAAGCAATCCCGGACGGCGTCCCGCGGTCAGGTGATCGCGCTTCGCCTCACGATACGAAGCCGATCGAGGCGCCACTATCCCTCGACTTGACAGCGCAATCGGTGGCTCAGAGCGGAATGTTCCCGTGCCGGCGCGGCGGGCCGTCGACCCGCTTGGTCGCCAGCAGGCGCAGGGCGGTCGCGACCTGCCTGCGGGTGTGCGCGGGCCGGATGACGGCGTCGACGTAGCCGCGGTCGGCCGCGAGGTAGGGGCTGGCGGAATCCTCGTACTCCTGGATGAGCTGAGCACGTCGCGCGGCCAGTTCGTCGCCCTCCAGCGCGGCCAGCTCGCGGCGGTTGAGGATGCTGACCGCCCCCGAGGCGCCGGTCACGGCGATCTGCGCGGTCGGCCAGGCCAGGTTGATGTCGACGCCGAGGTGCTTGGAACCCATGGCACCGTACGAGCCGCCGTACGCCTTCCGCGTGGTCACCGTGACCATCGGGACGACCGCCTCCGCGTAGGCGTAGATCAGTTTGGCGCCGTGCCGGATGATGCCGCCCCACTCCTGGTCGGTGCCGGGCAGGAAGCCGGGAACGTCCACGAAGGTCAGCACCGGAATGCCGAAGGCGTCACACGTACGGATGAACCGCGCCGCCTTCGCGGAGGCGTCGATGTTCAGACAGCCGGCGAGATGCAGCGGCTGGTTGGCCACGACTCCCACGCTGCGGCCGTCCACCCGTCCGAACCCGACGATGATGTTGCGCGCGAACATCTGCTGGACCTCGAGGAACTCGCCGTCGTCGAGAACGCGGGTGATCACCTCGTGCATGTCGTACGCCTGATGCGGCGAGTCGGGGATGATCGTGTCGAGCTCGAGGTCGGCCGCCGTGAGCGTGCCGGTGTCCAGGCCGGGGTAGGCCTTCGGCTCCGAGAGGTTGTTGCTCGGCAGGTAGTCCAGGAGGTGCCGGACGTAGTCCAGCGCATCGTCCTCATCGGACGCCAGGTAGTGCGCCACCCCGGACCGCGAGTTGTGCAGGTTTCCGCCACCGAGCCCCTCGAGGTCGACCTGCTCGCCGGTGACGGTCTTGATGACCTCCGGCCCGGTGAGGAACATGTGGCTGGTCCGGTCGACCATGACGATGAAGTCGGTCATCGCCGGCGAGTACACCGCACCGCCCGCGCACGGCCCCATGACCAGCGAGATCTGTGGTACGACCCCGGAGCAGCGCACGTTGCGGTAGAAGATCCCGCCGTACTGCCCCATCGTGCTGACGCCCTCCTGGATCCGGGCGCCGCCGCCGTCGTTGATGCCGACGAGCGGGCAGCCGATCTTGAGCGCCAGGTCCATGATCTTGGCGATCTTCTCCCCGTGCACCTCGCCGAGGGCCCCGCCGAACACGGTGGCGTCCTGGCTGTACACGGCGACCGCGCGGCCGTCGATCGTGCCGGTGCCGGCCACGACACCGTCGCCGTACGGCCGGCGCGCCGCCATCGCCGGGACGGCGGAGCGGTGCCGGGCCAGCCCGTCGAGCTCCATGAACGAACCGGGGTCGAGCAGTGCGTCGATCCGTTCGCGCGCCGTCCGCCGGCCGCTCGCGTGCTGGCGGGCGACCGCCGCCGCGCTGCCCTGATGCAGCGCGCTGTCGATGCGATCGAGGAGGTCGGCCAACTTGCCCGCCGTGGTGCGCGGGTCAGGGGTATCGGCGACCTCACCAGCGGATTCGACCGGATCGATGGCAGTGGCGGTCCTCATGGTGGCGGAGTTTAACGGCGTTGGAGGCGCCCGCCGACCCTTCGCGGAAAGGCCTACAAACGTTGAGGATGGCCGCGATGGACGGGCCACCCTAGCCTCGACACGTGATGTCCTCGGGGTCGATCGCCCCGGCCGGTAACTCCCTGCGCTGTTGTGCGCTGCGGGTCGCCGTCGCCGGCACCCGTCCGGCGGCGCAGCTGCCCGGATGGCGCGACGCGGCGCACGTCCGGAGGGTCCGTGCGGTGCTGCGCGGCATGCCGCCACTGGTACGCCCCGACGAGATCGACATGCTGTCGGCGCGCCTGGCGGCGGTGGCCCGGGGCGAGGCGTTCGTGCTCCAGGGCGGCGACTGCGCCGAGACGTTCGCCGGCAACACCGAGGCACACCTGCGAGGCAATCTCGGCCTGCTCACGGCGATGGCGGCCGAGCTGGGCCGCCGATCGGGACTGCCGATCGTGAGCCTGGCCCGGATGGCCGGGCAGTTCGCGAAGCCGCGCTCGGCGCTCACCGACGCGGACGGCCTGCCGGTCTACCGCGGAGACATGATCAACGGCTTCGCAGCCGACCCCGCCGTGCGCGAGCCGGATCCGGATCGGATGCTGCGCGCGTACGGTGCGTCGGCGGCGGCGATCGACGTCCTCCGCCTGTCGGGCGGCGGCGAGGTGTTCACCGCCCATGAGGCGCTGGTCCTCGACTACGAGCGGGCGTTGCTGCGCCGGGGGCCGTTCGCCGGGCGGCACCCGTACAGTGGCTCCGGCCATTTTCTCTGGATCGGCGAGCGGACCCGCGACCTGGACGGGGCGCACATCGCCTTCGCCGAGCTGGTGGCCAACCCCGTCGGCGTGAAGCTCGGCCCCCGCACCACTCCCGAAGAGGCCGTCGAGTACGCGCGGCGCCTCGACCCGCACCGCGTGCCCGGCCGGCTGACGTTGATCTGCCGCATGGGAGCACGGCGCGTACGGGAGGTGCTGCCGCCGATCGTCGAAAAGGTCTCCGCCTCGGGGCACGAGGTGGTGTGGCAGTGCGATCCCATGCACGGCAACACCGTCACCTCGGCCACCGGCCACAAGACGCGCCACGTCGAACGGATCATGGACGAGCTGATGGGCTACCTCGACGTCCACAGCGGACTCGGCACCTTCCCGGGCGGCGTGCACCTCGAGATGACCGGCGACGACGTCACCGAGTGCGTCGGTGGCGAGGTCGTCGAGCACGATCTCGGCGCGCGGTACGAGACCGCGTGCGACCCACGGTTGAACAGCGACCAGGCATGGGAGATTGCCTCGCTGGTCGCCGACCGTGGTATCTACCCGGGACACGAGCAGGCGATGCGTGCCGCCCGGCAGGCCCTCGGCGAGCTCGCCGTCGACTGAAGCCGCCGCCCGACGGCCACGGTGGCCTCGAGGTCCGCGCACGAGGCCGCCCACGCGTCCAGTCCGGCGGCGGTGAACACGCCCCGGCTGAGCACGCCCTGATGGGCGCTGGTCTCGACGAGCACGTGGCCGCCGGGAGCCAGCCATTCCGCGGCGCCGGCGGCGACCCGGCGCTGCACCGCGAGGCCGTCCGAGCCGCCGTCGAAGCTCAGGTGCGGCTCGTACTCGCGGGCCTCGGTCGGCAGGGTGCCGATGTCCGCGGTGGGAACGTAGGGAGCGTTGGCCACGATCAGGTCGACGCGGCCGCGCAAACCCTGCGGGAGCCCGTTGTAGAGGTCACCTTCGTGGACGTGCGCCCGGCTCGCGAACAGCGCCAGGTTGCGGCGCGCGTACGCGGTCTGCAGGGGGTCGATGTCGACGGCGTGGATCTCGGCCCGCGGCAACCGTACGGCCAGGGCCGCGGCCACCGGCGCCGCACCGCAGCACAGCTCCACGATCACCGACGCGTCCCCGCCGACCTGGACGGCCTGCTCCGCGAGGAACTCGGTGCGGCGCCGCGGCACGAACACCCCCGGCGCGACGGCGATCCGCAGCCCGCAGAACGCGGCCCAGCCGACGATGTGCTCCAGCGGTTCGCCGGCGCAGCGCCGTGCCACCATGGCGTCGACGAGCTCCGCACAGCGAGAGGGATCGGCCGCACGTTCGGCGGCGTCGAGGATCAGCTCGGCCTCCTCCGCGGCGAACACACAGCCGGCGGCGCGCAGCGTCGCGACGACGGAGCCGAACAGGGCGCCGAGAGGAGTGCGGGAAGAAGTTTCAGTTGCCGCGCAGGCGGCGTGCACGAGCGTGTCGTTCAAGACGGACCTTCCGGAAGTGAGTCCCGACCGTTGCAGCGTTGATGGGTCTCACCTCCTGAGGTCTGTCGCCGTCAGATACCGGCGAGTGCAAGCGCAACGATAGCCGATCCCGCCGCGGGTGAACACGCCAACGGCGGCGGGATCGGGGATCCGACGGTCAGCGGAAGGCCGGGATGCCGGTCACCGTCCGGCCGATGACCAGCTCGTGGACCTCATCGGTGCCCTCGACCGTGAGGACGGCCTCGAGGTTGGTCATGTGCCGCATCACCGGGTGCGCGAGGGTCAGGCCGCCGGCGCCGAGCATCGTACGGGCGCTGCGAGCCACCTCGATCGCCGAGCGCGCGTTGGCGAGCTTGCCGAGGCTGATCTGCTCGGGTGCCAGCCTGCCGGCCTTCTTGAGCCGGGCCAGCCGCAGCGCGGTCAGGCTCGCATGGGTGAGCTCCACGACCATGTGGGCCAGCTTGCGTTGCGAGAGCTGGAAACCGGCGAGGGGACGGCCGAACTGTTCGCGCTTGCCGGTGTAGTCCAGCGCCGTGGCGTAGCACGTACGAGCCGCGCCGATCACGCCCCAGACGATGCCGAAGCGCGCCTCGTTCAGGCAGGACAGCGCCGGTCCCAGCCCGGGCCCCGGCGCCAGGACCGCGGACGACGGCACGCGGACGTCCTCCAGGAAGATGTCGGTGCTGAGGGAGGCGCGCAGCGAGAGCTTGTCGGTGATCGCGGTGGCGGAGTAGCCGGGTGTCCCGGTGGGGACCAGGAATCCTCGGATGCCGTCCTCGGTCCCGGCCCAGATGACGGCGACGTCCGCGGTGGTGCCGTTGGTGATCCACGTCTTGGACCCGTTCAGCACCCAGTCGTCGCCGTCGCGGCGGGCGACCGTACGCATCGAGCCGGGGTCGGAGCCGGAGCTGGGCTCGGTCAGCCCGAAACACCCGAGCGACTCACCGGCCGCCAGCCTCGGCAGCCACTCCTGCCGCTGTTCCTCGGTGCCCCACCGGTGGATCGCGAACATGGCCAGCGATCCCTGCACCGACACGAGGCTGCGCAACCCGGAGTCCACCGCTTCCAGTTCACGGCACACCACGCCGTAGGCCGCGGGGGAGGCGCCGGCGCAGCCGTAGCCGGTCAGCTGCATTCCGAAAAGGCCCAGTGCGCCGAGTTCCTTGGCGATGTCACGAGGCAGTTCTCCGCGCGCGTACCACTCGTTAACCTGCGGCAGGAATTCCCTCGTGGCGTAAGCGCGAACGGTGTCCCGCACATTCCGTTCGGCGTCGTCCAGTTCGTCGTCAAGGGCGAGGAAATCCTGCGGATCAAGCTGTTTCATGGCCTCAACTCTCGGCGGTCAGATGCGGGTGATGGTCGCGAGCCAGGCCTTGACGCCCTCGGGATTGTTGTTGTTGTCCATCGTCGCCGGCTCGATCGCGTCGACGCGCCATCCGTCGGCGAAGCTCGTGCGGATCTCGTCCTGGCCGACCCGTCGCGGCCCGTTGCCGGGCGGCTGGCGGTCGCTGAAGCAGAGCAGGAACAACCGGGCGTCCGGTGTCATCACGGTGGAGAGGCTGTCGACGTAGCGGGCCCGCTCCTCGTCGCTGAACACGTGGAACAGTCCGGAGTCGAGCGCGGTGTCGAACTGTTCGCCGAGCTCGCCCAGGTTGAACGCGCTGCCGACGAGGAATCGCGCCGACAGCCCGCGCTCCTCGGCCTTGCGCTGCGCGATGGCGATGGCCGCCGAGGCCGGGTCGACGCCGACGGTCGGGAGGCCGAGGGCCGCCGCCATGAGCGCGTGCTCACCGGTGCCGCAACCCGCCTCGAGGACCCGGCCGCGCAGGGCGCCCGATTCGGCGAGCCGGAGCAGCGCCGGCTGCGGGCGGCCGGTGTCCCAGGGCGGCGTCCCGGAGTACTGGGCGTTGAAGTGCTCCGGTGTCAGCCTGCGGCTGAGCCGCCGCGCCAGCATCTCCAGCGTGGTGACCATGTCCTTGAGCTGGTCGGGCTCCTGGATCCCGGCCGCCTCGGCCAGCCGGCCGTCGACCGTCGCGGCGGCCCGGTCGGCGGCGCCGTGGCGGGGGACCGGGCGCACCAGCGTCCGTCCGGGGTCGGCCGGGTCCAATGTGGTCGCCAGCGCGCCGGCGTCCCGCAGGGTGGCGACGGACGCCTCGATGTGGCCGGCCGGAAAGCCGGTGCGTTCGGTGATCTCCGCGACCGACGTCCCCGGGTGGGAGAAGACGTCGGTCATGACGTGGCGGACTCCGACGGGGAGCCGGTTGATGCCCGTCGGGTCGGGGATGGCGTCCTCGCCGATCTTCATCAGCTTGCGTCCCAGGTCGTAAAGCTCGAAGCCGTCCATGGTGGGTCATCGTGGCCGCCGCCGCGAAGGGGCACCATCCCGCATGTTGACGGTGCGCCGGCCGCACCGGCGTCACTAGCAGAGTGAGGGATGCCGGTCCCGTCTCTCCCCGATCTACCGTGACGGCCGAGAACAGTGCCATTCAATGGCCGTACGAGGGAAGTGATCTTTTTGACCTTGACCCAGAGCCAGCGGTCATTGCCCAACTTTCTCGCCTACCTCGACGGGCTGCGCGAGCGCGGAATGGTGCACTACGACGACAAGATCCAGGCCTGGCAGGTGCTGGGGTACCACGACGTCGACCAGGTCCTGCGGGATCCGGCGACCTTCTCTTCAGACGTCGCCGCGCTGGCTCCGAAGCAGAAGGACTTCGACCTCTTCAAGAAGGGCAACTTCGTCCGGATGGACGAGCCGGAGCACCGCAAGCTGCGGACTCTGGTCAGCCAGGCGTTCACGCCCAAGGTCATCGCCAGCCTCGAGCCGCGCATCGAGGAGGTGACCCGGGAGATGCTCGACAAGGCGGACGCCGCCGGCGACCGGTTCGACCTCATCGAGGAGCTCGCGTACCCGCTCCCGTTCATCGTGATCGCCGAGCTGCTCGGCTTTCCCGCATCCGACCAGGCCGTTGTCCGGCGCTGGTCCGACACGTTCTTCGAGCGGCACAACACCGACCCCGAGGAGTCGATGCAGAGGCTCGGCGAGAAGGCGGTCCAGAACGTCGCCCCGATCCTCGGCGAGCTGAACGCGCACATCCTCGAGCACGTCCGCAGGATTCGCGCCCATCGCGGTGACGACCTCACGAGCAAGCTGATGGCCGTCGAGGTGGACGGGGAGCGGCTCGACGACGAGGAGATCGTGGGCTTCATCGGCCTGCTGCTGCTCGCCGGCCACGTCACGGCGACCTCCACACTGGGTAACACCGTCCTCGCCCTCGACGAGAACCCCGAGGCGATGACTCAGCTGCGGTCCGACCTGACGCTCGTGCCGTCGGCCATCGAGGAGTCGATGCGTTTCCGGCCACCGTTCCCGCGTCTCGGCCGGACGGCGACCTGCGACACCGAACTCGGCGGCCAGAAGATCAAGGCCGGCGAGGCCGTCCTGGTGTGGCTGACCACCGCCAACCGTGACCCGGAGGTCTTCGCCGACCCGAACCGGTTCGACATCTCCCGCAAGCCCAACCCGCACCTGACCTTCGGGCACGGCATCCACTTCTGCCTTGGCGCACCGCTGGCCCGGCTCGAGGTGAAGGTCGCGCTGCGCATCCTGATGGAGCGGTACAGCGACATCCGGATCGCGAACGACGCGCCCGTCGAACTCCGCAATCCCTGGGCCATGATCGGCGTCAACAAACTCCCCGTCGAGGTCCGCCGATCCTGACGCCCGCGAGCCACGTGACCGCACGACCCCACTTATCCGCCGATCGGAGAACCTCGATGGACCAAACGTCCCTGACCATCGTCCCGCAGGACAGTACCGATCCCCGCGAGATCTTCGCGACCGAGACCGCCCGACTGTCCGCGCTGCCGCCGAAGCTGTCCGCGGTGCTGACGGAGATGGAGAGCGTCGCCCGGACCGAGGAGATCCCGATCATCGGCCGCCTCGAGGGCGCCGTCCTGCGCATGCTGGCCGGGCTGCACTGCCGGCCCGGTGCCCGCATCCTCGACATCGGTACGGCCATCGGCTATTCAGCGCTGTGGCTCGCCGACGCGCTCCCGCCGGGCGGCCGGATCGTGAGCATCGAGATCGATCCCGAGCGGGCCGCCCGCGCCCAGGACTACATCACGCGGGCCGGTTACGCGGACCGCATCCAGGTGATGGTCGGTGACGCGTTCGAGCTCATCCCGCAGCTCGGCACGTTCGACCTGATCTTCCAGGACGTCATGAAGCACCGGTACTTCGGCAGCGACGCGTTTCTGGCCCTGGAGCTGCTGAAGCTCAGCACGTCGCACCTGGCCGGCGGCGGCGTCATGATCATCGACAACGCGTTCTGCGGTGGCAAGGTCTTCGAGACCGACAACGCCGACACGGTCAACCAGGTGATCGGCGTCCGCAACCTGAACGAGGCGCTGGCGAACGACCCGGCCTTCCAGAGCGTGATCGTGCCGCTGCGCGACGGGCTGTGGGTGGCGCGACGGGTCGACGGCGAGGCCGTCCGCGTCGACTGACATCGCGACGACGACGCGGCCGGGCGGACTGCCCGGCCGTTCCGTCGTTTCACCGGTGCAGCAGCTCCACGGCGCCGCCCAGCCGCTGCGCACCGATGCCCTCGAACAGCGCCCTCGCCGCGGCGTTGCGGTCGTCCACCTCGAGGGATACCGACTCGATCCCGGAACGGTGCAACGAGCCGAGCATCTCGGCCAGCATCGCCCGGGCCACCCCGCGACGCCGGTACGCGGCCCGCACGGCGACCAGCCCCAACCGGTGCCGGCGGGGCACCGCGGCGACCCGCGTCTGTCCTATGTACTGTCCGTCCTGCACCGCGACCACGTACGCCGACGGGTCGACGACTCCGAGCTTCCCGTCCGGGCGGGCGAGCATCTCCACGGGCATGGCCTGCCATCCGACCGTGGCGCTCACCTCTTCGCGCACCACCCGGTCGAGCTCGGTGAGGGGCTTCTCCTCGGCCTGTCCCAGGGGCAGGATCGTCACGCCGGGCGGGGGTGCGACCCGGCCGAGTCCCGTGACGTCCGGGTCGGTGGGGACGGCGTACACGCGCTCCTGCCGGCACACCACGAAGCCGGCGCCCTGCCATCGCTGCTGAGCGTCGCTGTCGTCCGCGTCCACCACCGTGTAGACGGTTCCCGGAAGGTCGGACAGCATCGTGGCGACCAGCTGGTCGAAGACCTCGTCCCGCCAGGAGTCGATGCCGAGGAACACCCGCCCGTCCGGCCGGCGCAGGGCATCGCCGCGTCCCACGACCTCGTCGTCGTCCAGCGCGTGCCAGCGCAGGCCCTCGACGATCCGGTTAATCACCACAGCGTCCTTGTTCACGCCGTGAGTTTAGTGGCCGGTGCCGCACTACTCGACCAAGGGATGTCCGCCCCGGGCGTGCGACCTACCGTGATTGTCATGGCCGATGCGTCCGACCACCTCGTGCTCCGCAACGACGAGAGACAGTATTGCCTCTGGCCCGGATTCGCCGACGTGCCCGCGGGCTGGCACGTGGTGTCCGGCCCCGACAGTCGTTCCGCCTGCCTGACGTTCATCGAACGGACCTGGACCGAGGGGCCGACCTCTACGGCCACCGCCAGGTGACCGGCCTGCCGCTGCGGGGCGTCACGGTCGTGGCGCTCGAACAGGCGGTCGCCGCGCCGATCGCCACGCGGCACCTGGCCGACCTGGGCGCCCGGGTGGTCAAGGTGGAGCGGCCCGACGGCGGCGACTTCGCCCGCCGCTACGACCATGTCGTCGGCGGCCTGTCCAGCCACTTCGTCTGGCTGAACCGCGGCAAGGAGTCGGTGACCCTCGACCTCAAGAAGGCCGACGGGCGGCGGGTCCTCGGCGACCTGCTGGTGGGCGCGGACGTCTTCGTGCAGAACCTCGCACCCGGTGCCGCCGACCGGCTCGGACTCGCCGCCGACGTACTGCGGGCACGGCATCCGGGCCTCGTCACGGTGGACATGAGCGGGTACGGCTCGACCGGCCCGTACCGCAACAAACGCGCGTACGACATGCTCGTCCAGTGCGAGTCCGGCCTGGCATCGGTCACCGGCCCACCCGACCGGGCGGCGAAGGCGGGCATCCCGGCGTCCGACATCGCCGCGGGCATGTACGCGCTCTCCGCGACGCTGGCGGCACTCGTCAGCCGGGCGGGCACCGGCGAGGGCAGCGCCATCGAGATCTCGATGTTCGAGGCGACCGCCGAGTGGATGGGATACCAGCTCTACTACACCCAGTGCGCCGGGCAGGCGCCGCAGCGGGCGGGCCTGTCCCACCCCAGCGTGGCCCCGTACGACGCCTACCCGACCGCGGACTACCAGGAGGTCCTGATCGGGGTGCAGAACGACCGCGAATGGTCCCGGTTCGCCGCCGGCTTCCTCGAGCGGCCCGAGCTGGCGGACGACCCCGGGTGGGCCACCAACGTCGCGCGGGTGCGCCATCGCAGGGTCGTCGACGCGCTCGTCGCCGGGCGTACGGCCACACTGGGGGCCGAGGAGATCATCAAACGGCTGGATGCCCTCGACGTCGCCTCGGCTCTGCTCAAGGGCGTACCGGACCTGCTGACCCACCCGCAGCTCGCCGCCCGGGACCGCTGGCGAACGGTGCACACGCCGGCCGGCGAGGTTCGGGGGCTGCTGCCGCCGTTCACGTTCGCCGGCGTCGAACTGCCGACAGGTCCCGTGCCGGCGCTCGGGGAGCACACCGTCGAGGTGCTGTGCGGGCTCGGCTACTCACCGGATCAGATCAAGGAGCTGTCCGCCCTCGGTGCGGTGTGACTCCACCCCTCGGCCGATCGACGAACTTGCGGGGTCGCCTATCCTTGCCGCCGTGTCCAGCACTGAAAGTTCCTCCGGACCGGGCCTCGGCGGCAAGATCCTCCGGGCCTCCCTCGGCCTGGTCGTCGTCGCGGCGGCGGCCGGGGTCGCCGCCCGCTCGATCGGTATCTGGCGGCTCGGCGACCCGGTCGACCCGCCCGCCAAGGTCCGGCCGGTGGCCGAGCCCGTGGCCGCGACCGGCAAAACGGTGACGATCCTGGCAGCCGGGGCGATCCTGCCCACTCCGGAAGTCTGGGACCAGGCCCGCCGCGACGGCGGCGGGAACGGCTTCGACTTCGCGCCGATGATGTCCGGCGCGAGGAAGACCGTCTCCGCCGCCGACCTGGCCCTCTGCCACCTGGGCACGCCGCTGGCCGCCGAGGGGCCGTTCTCCGGGCCGCCGCGCTACAACGCACCGGCCGGCATCGCCGAGGCCATCGCCGACACCGGCTTCGACGGCTGTGCGACCGCCGCCGAGCACGCATTCGACCGGGGTCCGGCGGGGCTGGCGCGCACCGTCGATGCGCTGGAACGGGCCAAAGTAGGGCATTCCGGCACGTACAAGAGCAAGGGGCAGTCGAAGCAGCCCCGGCTCTACACCGCCGACGGCGTGAAGGTCGCGCACCTGAGCTACACCCTCACCCTGAACGGCGGCAAGCTGCCGGCGGAGCGGGACTGGTCGGTCGCCAAGGCCACCGAGGACGAGGTCAAGGCCGACGCCCGGGCCGCCCGGCAGGCCGGTGCCTCGATCGTCGTGGTGAGCGTGGACTGGGGTTCCGAGGGGGAGCACGAGCCGGACGTCGACCAGCAGAAGCTCGCCCGTGCGATCGCGACCATGGACGACGTGGACATCGTCTTCGGCTTCGGCGCGCACGTCGTCCAGCCGGCCGAGCGCATCGGCGACAAATGGGTCCTTTACGGACTCGGCGACTTCCTCTCCCGCGACCCCCAGCCGGTCAACGGCAACCGGGAGGGGAGCATGATGCGCGTCACTTTCTCGCCCGGCGACCAGAACGACGGCTGGAAGGTACGCGCCGTCGAGGCGCTGCCCACCTTCATCGACCTCAACCCTGGTATCCGCGTCGTCGATCTCGAGCAGGCCCTTGCCGATCCGGCCGTTCCCGCAGGTCGGCGGCGGATCTACGAGGCCGCGGTGGAGCGCATCGAAAGCCATGTGCTGAACCGTGGCGGCGCGGGGACCGTGCTGAGGGTCCGGGCTACCTCGAGGTAACAAAAATCTTCTGAATCCGCCCCATACCATCACGACCGGCATATTTCGAGGTGCCACGCCGACGGCAGGCGTTGTTATAGTCCCGTGCGCATCGCGGATGCCGGCAGCACCAATCGGGGAGTGAAGCCGGCCGAAAATCACCCGCATTCCTCCATTCCCCGAGATCGGGCGGGGGCCTGCATTGACCGCGGTTGACATCCGTGAGGCGTCACCGAACGGGCCGGAGACGCACGTCCTCTCCACCGACCAACTCGTCACGTGGCGCTGGCGGGCACTCACCCAGCAGCTGCCGACGGCCGGCTTCCCCGCCGGCTCGCAGGCACCGACGCTGGTCTACCTGTGGACGACCATCCTCGTCGTGGCGGTCACCGTCCTGGGTTTCGCGGTGTTCGACCGCGACGACGTGCCGACCGCCGTGCTCGACTCCCAGCAGGACCTCATGGTCAAGGTCTCGCGCAGCCTGACGCTGAGCCTCATCGCCGCCGACGACGCGTTCGACCAGACCGCGGAGGTGCTGCGTAGCGGGGCGCCCGCCGCCCCCGCGACGCTCGCCCGGCTGACCGGCGACGAGGCGTCCTGGGCCGGCGTGGCGGTCATCCAGCCCAGCACCCGCAAGGTCGTCGCGGCCAGCGCCGAGGCCGTGCCGCTCAACCTGATCGCCGGCGGGTCGCTGCCCGAGGGCAACTCGGCGGTCATGACGACCAACGGCCCGGCGGTCATCCGGGCTGTCGCGATCGGCGACGACCGGATGCTCGTCGGCCTCCAGCCGTTGCTGCTGCGCAGCCTCCGGCTCAACCCGGACGGCAAGCACGGGGTGTACGTGCTGACCAGCGCCGGCGACACCTACCTCGCCCAGGGCGTCGACGCCGTCCCCGCCGGACTCCGCAAGGAGCTGTTCGAGGGCATACCGCACATCAACTCCAGCCGCAGCGAGGTCGTACGGGTCAAAGAGTGGTCCGGCGAGGCGCTGGTGGTGTCCGGCGCACCGGTGGGGGACACCGGCTTCGTGGTGGCCTCCGTCATCGTCGCCCAGGTCACCCCCGGCACCTCGCTGTTCCACGGCCTGGTGCTCGCGCTCGTCGTGGCGCTGACGGCCCTTCTGGCGTACGCCCTCATGCGCGCCTCCCTGGTCAAGCCGCTGCAACACCTCCTGCACCAGGCCAAGCTGGACGCCTGCGGGGCGATCACCAAGGACCGCCGCGCACTGCGGGTCCGCGAGGGGTCCCAGGTGGCGCAGGCGTTGGCCGTCTCGTCCGGAAACCGCCTGCGGGCCAACAAGTGGCGGCCGACCGTGCTGCAGGGTCTCCTGCTCGCCGCGCTCGTGGCGCTGCTCGGGCCGGCCTTCGGGGTGGCGGTGGCCGTGACCCAGCCGGGTACGACCGTGCCGGTCCAGCTCAACCGGGACGAGGAGAGCAGGGTCGAGGCGATCAGCAGCACCCTGGGCAACGCGCTGAGCAGTGGACTGCAGACGGTGGAACACCTCAGCCGCGCCCAGGCGACGACGGCCGGTGACCCGGCTGTGGCGGCGCTCAAGGAGGCGCTGGCCGACAACCACCGGCTGCGCGGGGTCTACCTGGTCGCCGCCGACGGCAAGCCGGAGTCCTCGGCCGGCCGCCCGTCGCTGCGCGCGGCCCAGCCGCTGCCCGGCCAGGGCGGCGTGGTGCTGGATCCCGCCGTCAACCGGCTGCCGGTGGTGTACGCGTACCAGGTGCGCGACGACGGCCGGGCGTTCGTGGCCGAGTTCGACATCGACTACCTGCTCGGCCTGATGCGCAGCGCCGACGGCCGGGCCGTGGTGGCCGACCCCGACCTGCGCACCATCCTGGACTCGCAGGGATACCGCGCGTTCCAGCCGCTGCGGGACCCGACCGTGCGGGAGGCCGCGGTCGCGGCGCTGTCCGGCGACACCATCTCCCGCTCGAAGGACGTGGACGGCCGGCCCGCCCTCGTGGCCGGCGCGGCGGTCACCAACCCGGACGTCGCTCACCTGGAATGGGTGGTGGTGCTGGACCGCAACGCCGACACCCTGCAACTGCCGAGCATGCTGGAGCGGCGCTGGGCGCTGCTGACGGCGGCGGCCGTGACGGCGATCCTCGTGGTCACCCTGATCTGGATGTACTTCATCTTCGTCCGGCCCCTGCGCCGGCTGGCCAACGCCTCGGCCCGGATCGTCCAGGGCGACTTCGACGAGCCCGTGACGCCGCAACGTCACGACGACGTCGGCGCCATCGCGATGTGCCTGGAAATCTGCCGGCAGGTCCGGCACACCGGGTCGGCTCGCTTCGGCGGCGCGACCCGGCTGCGCGGCTCCGCTGCGAACTTCACGGCGGTGCTGCCCCGGCCCCGCATTCCGAACCAGCGCGAGCGCTGAGGAAGGGGCCGGCCATGTGGTACCTCTACACCGTCTTCACGCTGTGCTGCCTGACCCTGGTGGTCGCGGGCGTGATCGAGCAGCGCAACCATGAGCGCAACCTGAAGACCATCCCGCACCGCGTCCTGGTCAACGGCATCCGCGGCAAGAGCTCGATCACCCGGCTCTGCGCCGGCGCGCTGCGCGGCGGCCACCTCCGCGTGATCGCCAAGACCACGGGCACCGCCGCGCGCTTCGTGTTCCCGGACGCCACCGAGGAGCCCGTGCACCGCAAGTTCGGCATCGCCAACGTGGTGGAGCAGATCGGCATCGTCCGCCGGGCGGCCGTCTACCACCCGGACGCGCTGGTCATCGAGTGCATGGCGGTCATGCCGGCACTGCAGGAGATCAATCAGAGCAAGCTCATCAAGTCGGACATCGGCGTGCTCTGCAACGTGCGCGAGGACCATCTGGCCGAGATGGGGCCGACCCTGGACGACGTGGCGCGCTCCCTGAGCCGTTCCATGCCGGTCGGCGGCATCTGTGTGACGGCCGAGAAGGAGCGCCTGCACATCCTCCAGGAGGAGGCGGACAAGCGGCGCTGCCGGCTGATCGCCGTCGATCCCGAGTCGGTGCACGACGAGGAGATGCGGCAGTTCGGCTGGATCACGTTCAAGGAGAACGTCGCGATCGCCCTGGCCGTCGCCGAACTCCTCGGGGTCGATCGGCCCAGCGCCCTGCAGGGCATGTGGGACGCGCCACCCGACCCGGGCGTGCTGTCGGTGTCCCGGGTGCGCCAGGGCACCAAGCGGATCGCCTTCGCGAACGTCTTCGCCGCGAACGACCCCGAGTCCACGCTGATGAACATCCGGCAGCTGGAGAGCCAGCGGCTGATCGGGCGCCCGCTGGCCATGTTGATCAACTGCCGGCCGGACCGGGTCGAACGCAACGGCCAGATGGGTACGCTCGCCGGCGAGGTCGCCCCGGACCGGGTGATCCTCATCGGCGAACCGACCCGCAGCGCCAAGTCGGCCGTGCCCGACGAGCTCCAGTCCCGAGTCGTCGACCTCGGCGGCAAGCTGCCGCCGGAGCGCCTGCTCGAAGAGGTGCTGCTGGCGGTGCCGGACCTCGGTTCCATCGTGGCCGTGGGCAACATCCACGGCCAGGGCGAGGTGCTGCTGCACGAGCTCGGTTCGCTCCCCGGCTGGACGTCGAACGAGACCCACGACGCGCACGAACCCCGTATCCCCGCCCAACGGCAGACAGGAATCCTACGATGATCTTGGGCGGCGAGCTCAGCGCGCAGCTCTCCACCGCGTGCCTCGGCATCGGGTTGGTCTTCGCGCTGCTCTGCTATCTCACGACGAACCTCTCGCCGGGCGGCATGATCACCCCGGGGTGGATCGCCCTGGCCCTCATCGAGGACCCGCCGCAGGCCGCCGTGATGCTCGTGATGACCGTGGTGACGTACGTGCTGACCCGCATCATGCAGCGCTTCGTGATCCTCTACGGCAAGCGGCTGTTCGCGGCCATCGTGCTGCTCAGCGTCTTCCTGCAGCTCACCCTCTTCGTGCTCGTGCAGCGTGACCTGCCGTTGCTTTTCGCCCACCAGACCCTGGGCTTCGTCGCCCCGGGCCTGATCGCCTACCAGCTCGTCCGCCAGCCGCCGAAGGCGACGATCCTGGCGACCACGATGGTGACCGGCCTGACCTACGCGGTCGCCATCACCGGCGTGGTCGCCGGCTTCGTCCCGGCGACCTGACCCTGGAGACAGACCGAGCATGCGCATCTCACATCGCACCTCCGCCCCCCTCGCCGTGGCGGGCGTCGTCCTGCTGCTCGGCGCCGGCGCCGTCGTGTTCGGCGGCTCCCGGCTCGCCCTCGCGCACCAGCGCGAGATCAGCGTCGGCGCCGCCGCCGAGGCGGGGAAGGAGACGACGTCCGCCCTCCTCGCCCAGTACGTGCTGCGCAGGAAGTCCGACCCGGACCGCACCGAGATCCTCACCAAGCAGGGCAAGCTCGTCGCGGTGATGACCGACGGCGCCCGCACCGCGCACCTGCAGGGCCCGCAGCGAACCATCGCGGAACCCCGGTTCACCCCGGCCAAGATCATCACGACCGAGTGGGTGCGGCTGGCACCGAAGCCGTGGACAGCGGCCGCCGCGAACGAGGAGTGGTTCGCCACCTGGTTCACCAAGGCGCTCGTCGACAAGTCGCCGGACATCCTCGGCATCGCCATGCAGTACATGTACGGCGCGCCGCCGAAGAAGGACGCCGAGGGCAAGCAGTACAGCGGCGACGCCTCGTTCGGCCCGCTCTCCGACATCGACCCGGACGGCCGTGCGGAGAACTCCGACTTCTACGACTACCTGGGCGTCCCGTGGGAGTTCCCGGACGGCGTCAAGGAGAAGCCGTCGGAGACGCACCGGCTGAGCCTGGACTGCTCCGGCTTCCTCCGCATGGTCTACGGCTACCGCAGCGGGTATCCGCTGCTCGGCGTCGGCGTCGGCATCGAGCCCGGTGAAAAGCGGCAGCAAGAGATCGCCCATACCGTCAAGGAGCCGGGACTCCCGCGCTCGGCGTGGGCGATCGCCGACTTCGGGCCCGGCGTCCAGCTGATGCCGAACACCGGCAAGCGAGCCGCGAACATCGACCGGCTCCTGCCCGGTGACCTCCTCCTGTTCAACGCGGGCCCGGTGCAGAACAAACACATCGAGCACTCCGGCCTCTACCTCGGCGTCGACGACCGCGGCCACCGCCGGTTCCTCTCCAGCCGCAGCCAGGCGAACGGCCCGACGATGGGCGACCTGCACGGCGAATCCATCCTCGACGGTTCGGGCTTCTGGGCCATCCGGCTGCGTACCGCCCGCCGCCTCTGACGTCCCGTCGCCGCCTGGCGGCTCAGCCGTTCCAGGCGGCGACGACGGCGTCCCGCACCAGCTGCCGGCCGCTCTCGTCGCGGCGCAGCCCCCAGCCCAGCTCCAGGTGGACGAACTCGGCACCGTGTTCGGCGGCGGTCGTACCCTGCACGTTAGTGGTGCCCTCGAGGCCGACGCAGTGCGACACCCAGGCCCGGCACACCCGTACGTCCTCGGCCTTGAGCTCGCGCGCGATCCGTACCGCCAACTCGTTCTCCGGGCCGGCACCCGTGGACACCACGGCGTCGGCACCCGGCAGGCTGCGGTCGGCGAACCCGTGCAGCTGCAGCTGAGGCACGCCGCGCTCGGCGAACTCCTCGCTGAAGACGTGGAACATCGACCGGTCGTTGTGCGCGACGTCGGCGTCGTCGCCCTCGGCCTGACGGTGCGCGCCGGCGATCAGCATCGCGCTGCCCGGTAGGCGGCGGAAGAGATCCAGCCCGAGCTTCTCGGTATTCAGGTCGTACGCCGGATGCGGCACCTCGACCACCGACCGGATCGGCACGGACGGCTCGACGAGCAGCCCGCCCCAGCCGGTGTCCTCGTCGGCCCGGTAGAACGTGAACTTCCGGCCGTCGGTCGCCTGCACACCGTGAACGGCCCGGAAGCCGACGCCGCTCAGCAGCTTGGCGGGCGGCTCCGTACCCCCGTCGATCAGCTGGCCCACCGCCTGGCGGGCAGCTTGCCGCTCGGCCTTGCGCGGATCGCGATAGGGGCCGTCCGGCGACAGGGAGGCAACCAGCGAGTCGATCATCACGTCGAGGTTGCCCCGGTCGTCGCCGTCGTCGCCGGTCCGCGAGCAGCCCAGGGCGGTGGCGGCGAGCGCGGCGATCAGCAACCCGGCGGTGGACCGCCGCCCCAGCCTCTGGTGGCGCAGCGTCAGGTGGCGGGGAAGCGGCACGGCGGCAGCCTATCCGACCGGATCAACGACCCCCATGCATGTGACAGGTGCCACTCAGCGGCCACGGAGCACGGCGACGCCGTCGCCGGTGAGGTCGTCGAGGGCGACGGACCGTCCGGTCATCGCCATCACCAGGGCGACCATGGGCCCGGCAACCTCCGGACCGGTACCGTGCCGCCAGTCGCTGTCGGTGGCTCTGAGGGTGACCCCGCCGATGCGGCTCTTGGCGCCGATGAGCATGTCGCTGCCCTTGTAGAAGTCGGCGACCGCGACCAGGTGCGCGATCGGGTGATCGCGGTAGCCCCCGAGGGCGCGGAAGATGTCCTCGCCGTGCACGATCGTCTCGCCCAGCCAGGACAGCGTCGGCCCGGGCGGTGCGGTGCGCGCATCGACCCGGTCCCGCAGCAGCTGGACGAGGTCGGCATCGGTGCGGCCCGAGGTGACGGCGGCGATCTCCTTGCCCACCATCGCGTCGAACCGGAAGCCGCTGCCGATCAGCTTGCCGAAGAAGCGGGGCGGCGTCATGGACGCCGTGGCGATGATGTGGCCGACGACGTCGCGGACGGTCCATCCGGGGCACAACGACGGCTGGTCCCACGCCGACGGCGGGAGGGCGGCCAGTGCCTCGACCAGCGCCGCCCGCTCCGAGCGGATCATCTGCCAGGTGTCCATCGTCGACTCCGTCTCCAGTGTGTCGGTCAGGTGGTCTCGAGCAGGGCCTTGATCCGGGCCAGATCGGCGCGGTTGGCACGGCGCATAGCCGTCGCCATGACCGGCGCGGTCACCCGGGAGAAGCCGGACGGCTCGCCACGGTTGCGCAGCGTCATCCGGGTGCCGCCGCCCTCGGCCGGTTGCCAGGTGTAGGTGGTCTCCATCGGGAACGGCCCCTGCGCGGTGCGCATCACCAGCCGCGCCCCGGGCTCGTACTCGACGATCTCATAGGTGTATCGGAGGGTGCGGCCGAGGAACTGTGCCTGAAATGTCAGCTTGCTGCCCACACGCAGCGGCGGCGCGGTCTCCCACTCCACCGACGCGATGTTGGCGTACCAGCGCGGAGCGTTGCCGGGATCCGCCGCGTAGGCGGCGACCTCGGCCGGCTGCCGGGCGATCACGGTCTCGGTTAGTACGTCGACTGCCATCACGCCTCCCTCGCCCGCCGATCCTATCGGCGCCGCCCGGGTCCGGGCCGCTGAACGCGCTGGTCGGAGCGGCGCCGACACGGATGGCAGGCGTCGGACGTACACACCGCCCTTGTTCCTGAGTAACCTCATTTGGACGGCTCTCGACGCCCTGACGAGGTGGTGGCCCATGACGGACCGGTCGGAGTACTCGACGGGTCCGGGGTCCGCTTCGGCGAGCCGGTCGGGGAAGGCCGACCTCGAGGAATCGTTGCACCGGGCACAGCAGGGCGTGATCGACGCGGAAGTGCGGGTCAGCCGTCGGGCGGTGCTGGCCGGTTTCCGTGAGCGGCTGCTCACGGTGCCGGACACCCTGGTCGCAGGGGACTTTCTGACCCTGGTTGATCTACCGACGCTGCACATGGCGGTCATCATCGCTGCCGCGGGCGTCGCCGACGGTTGCGATCTCCAGGTCTACGACCCTCGCAGGAAAACGTTACGGATCGCTTGCCATCGTGGGTTCTCGCAGACGTTTTTGGACTACTTCGCCACAGTCGACGCGACGGTGGCGTCGGCATGCGGTGCCGCGCTGGACACCGGCGACCCGGTGATGATCGACGACGTCACCGCCAGCCCGATATTCGCGGGGAAGCCGACCCTGCAGGTGATGCTCGACGCGGGTTCCCGCGCGGTGCATTCCTATCCGTTGCGCGACGACCATGGCGGCGTCATGGGCGTGTTGTCGTTGCACTACCGTTCCGTCGGCCGGCATCCGGGCCAGGAGCGCCTGGCCTGGGCGACGGAGCGGGCGATGGCTCGGTTCACGGCGATGTCATCGCCACCGGTCGCCCTGCCGCCGGCTGACACCGCCGAGCTGCGCCCGTCTTGACGACGCCGTCACCGGTCGTCGGTCCAGCCGTGCAGGAGCCGGTCGAGAGCGGCGGGGTCGAGCGGGGCGGCGAAGTGGGCGTCGAATCCGGCGGCCCGGCTCCGACCGCGGTCGCCTCGGTGGCGTGAACATGGCCCGGTTTGCGAGGCCCGGCCGACGGAGTCTCCGCAGACTTGGTGGCAGACGGCGGCGATCACTGCTACTTTTCCGGCGGCCGTGCCGGAGAACGAGGAGGTGGTACCCGTGAACGCAGTATCGACATGGGTGCTCCCCTCCGGGGTCACGGTCGGACGATAGGTCGTCCGGGAGCGCCGTTCACGAGCACTCCCGAAAGGCACGACCATGCAATTCACTTCGGAACAGCGCCTCGACGACGGCGTCCTCGAACGCGAATTCACCCTCGGCGAGATCCCCGGCATCCTGTGGACGCCCGGATCCGCACCGGCTCCCGCCCCGCTGATCCTGGTCGGCCACAACGGCGGCCTGCACAAGCGGGAAGCGCGGCTGGTGGCCCGGTCCCGGCACTCCGCGGCCGAGTACGGCTACGCGGTGGCCGCCATCGACGCCCCCGGGTACGGCGACCGCCCCCTCTCCGCCGCCGACAAGCAGGTCCGCGCCGACCTGCGCCGGGCGAAGGAGGCCGGCGAGCCGCTCGACGAGATCCTCGAGACCCTCATCGTCCCGCTGGTCGAAAAGGTGGTCCCGGAATGGCAGGCCACCCTGGACGCCCTCCTTGCGCTGCCCGAGATCGGCGGCCCGGTCGGGTACTCGGGAATGACCGCCATCGGCATTCAGCTCGCGGTAGTCGAGCCCCGCATCTCGGTCGCCGTCTTCTTCGCCGGAGGATTCGTGCCCGGTGCCCTGCGCAAGGCGGCCCGGCAGGTCACCATTCCGCTGCTGTTCCTGCTGCAGTGGGACGACCAAGGAAACGACCGGAAGCTGGCCCTGGACCTGTTCGAAGCCTTCGGCGCCGAGGAGAAGACGCTGCACGCCAATCTGGGCGGGCACACCGGCACCCCGTGGTTCGAGGTGGAAGACGGGGCCCGGTTCTTCGACCGGCACCTGAAGTGAAGCGAGTGGCACTATTCGCGGTCGAGAGATCAAGCAGCGCATCGGATAGAGGGGGCACCGTGTCATCACGCAAGACCAGCACTCCGCAGTGGGAACAACTACTCGGCGAGGTACGCGAGCTCCACCCGGAGGTGACGGCCGGAGCGATGTTCGGCATGCCCTGCGCAAAGGTCGCGGGCAAGGCCTTCATGGGCTCCTTCGACGGCGGAGTGGTCTTCAAGTTGGATGAGCCGGTCCGCACCGAGGCGTTGCAGCTCTCCGGGTCGCAGCTGTTCGATCCCAGTGGCAGCCGGCCGATGCGCGAGTGGGTCGTCGTCGGCGCGGAGAACCAGGATCGCTGGGAGCGCTACGCCGAGGCTGCCCTGACCAAGGTCAAGCCATCCTGATCGGGATGAACGCATTGACGGCCCGATACGACCGAACACATGAGAAAGCCGCCGACCGGCTATTTACTGGTCAACGGCTTTGAGGCCGGATGAGCCGCAGGTGCCCGGCGGGATACACCCCAGCCCGCCCCCCAGCGTGGGCTCTGAGCTCGGCCCCTGACCCGGCGGCGGCACCGGTCGGACGTTCCCGGGTGCCAGATCACCGCACTGCCCACCGGAGTGACCGGACCGTCCGGGTGGAGCGCCTGCATGATTCCCGCTACGCAGAACTCCAGCGCCGGCGGCTTCCTGAACGCCTTCTACGTCCAAAACCGCGTCATCGAGGCCGACGCCTACTGGGCCTGGACCTGACCCTGTCCCGCGCGAAGCGCGGACCACACTGAACAAAGCTTTCGAGCGATAGGTTGGCCGGCGTGGGTGCACCACAGCAGTTCGAGGCCGCGACAAGCATCGACGCACACCAGTTCCTCGTCGCGGAACGCAACTACATCTTCATCCCAGCGCTCATGGCGGCCAACGGCCTGTTCAGCCTCAGCACCGGCTGCATGACCATCTACGTCGGCGCCAGCAGCGGCCTCGTCACCGTCGCCGTCGAACCACGAACCACGCCCCCGGCCACCACCGAGCTCGACGACTGGGAGGAGATCGGTGAAGGTGACCTCTACGCCGACACCGGAGACGTCATCGTCCGAGCACTCATGGACAACCCACCAGACCTGCCGGCGCTGACTACGCACGGCCCCGGCAACTATCGCGTACGGATCCATGCCAAAGGCCGAGACCTCCGCACCGACCTCGTCGCCTTCGAACCGACCGAGAACTACCTGATCCAAGCCTGGCCCTCACCCGTACCCGCAGACGCCATCACGATCAAGCAATCCGACAGCTACGGCGCCGCCCTACGGCGAACCACCTACACCCACGAGCCGTCCGAGCCGCGCACAGCACCACCGCAACGCGCAAACCCCGTCCAAGCCCCACTCAAGCGGCTCGGTGAGCTGACTCCGCCAAGGGGACACCTGGACTACCTGCGACATGCGTCCGCCGGGCTCGGCTTCACAAACGGGCCCGGCGTTGTCTTCCCGCCCGCTGAAGGTCGCTGCGCCAATCTCTGCCACTAGTCACGGGTAAGCTAGTCCCACGCCAGCCGGTCCGCCGTACTGGGCTTCGGTACGTCCTCGGTACAGATCACCGTAGACGGCCGGACACAGCCGGACAGACGAATAGGGCCGCTGACAGCATCTACGCTGCTCAGCGGGCCCGAATGTCCTGGTGAGATCTCGTGCCCCCGGCTGGAGATGGACCTGCGCTTCATCAGTGCCTCAATGGCGGTGTTGACCTGGCTTTTTGCGCGGCTCACCTCGACGTTCGTCGCCTTCTTGAGTGCGCAGGTTGGTGCCCTGGTCAGCGTCAGCGTGGGCAGGCGGATCGACCGCCTGACCTTCGCGACGGGCCGGAAAGACGATCCCATTCGGATGGTCTCAAGGCATGGTTTCGATGTCCCGGCGGTCCTGCGCGATCGCGGTGGCTGCTTCTCGCAGCGCCTTCTCCACGGCGGTGACGGCCGGGGCGTCCGCGGCGGCGACGCGGGTGGCGGTGAAGATCGTGCGTTGGAGGCGTCCTTCGCGGAGCGGGTGTGCGGCGACCTGGGGTAGCGCCGCGGTCAACAGTGCGGGCAGGAGGGCGATGGCTCTCCGGGATGCGACGAGGGCGCCTAGGACGAGTCCGTCGTCGCTTCGGTGCTGGATGCGGGGTTCGAAGCCGGCGAGCCGGTTGCAGACGTTGCGCAGGACCGCGTCCAGTCCGGTGCCGCGGTGGCCGGTGGCCCACGCGGCGTCTTCGCAGGCGGTCAGCGCGATGGGCGATGGCGTGGACAGTGGGTGGTCGGGGTGTACGGCGAGGAGGACGTCTTCGCGCATGAGGTCCCGCCGGTTGATGTCGCGTTGCCGCGCGACCGGGACCGGGTCGTATTCGATGCCGACGACGAGGTCGACGGCCCGCGAGCGTAGCTCCTCCAGCGCTGGGGTGGTTTCGCGTTGGTGGACCTCGACCTGCAGGTTCGGGGCGGTGGAGGCGAGTTCCTCCAGTGTTGCGGGTAGGAGCGCGAGCGCGGGTGTCTGCACGATGGTCATGCGCAGGCGCCCGCCGGGTGTGTCGTCGAGGGTGGATAGTTCGGCGCGGACGGCTTCGTCGGCGGCGAGCGCGTCTGCCGCGTAGGAGGCCAGTCGACGCCCGGCCGGGGTGAGCTCGACGTTGCGGCCGACACGGCGCAGCAATGGAACGCCCGCTTCCCGTTCGAGCTGGGCCAGTTGGACCGACACGCTCGACGGGCTGTAAGACAGGGCGTCGGCGACCGCTGCGACTGTGCCGAGCCGAGCGAGCTGATCCAGCAGCCGTAGTCGTCGCAGCTCCATCGTTCGGATTCTTGCATGATTTCTCGTCGAAAACATGCGCTGGACCCGAAGGGTTGGGCCGGGGATCTTTAATCCATGGTCTTCGTCTCGCTCTTGCTCGCCCCGGCCGTAATGGCGACAGCCGCCCTGATCGAACGGCGGCTCGGTCCGGCGGCGGCCGGCTGGATCGCGGCCCTGCCGGTGGCGTTCGCCGTGGCGGTGGTGGCCGTCGCCGCCGACACGACGCCGAACGCGGCCGCCTCGATGGCCTTGAGCGCGGCCACGCACCTCCTTGCGCAGGTGGCCTTCGGCGTCGCTTTCGCTCGGGTTCTGCGGCGGGGCGGTCTCGTGTTCGGTATCGGGGCCGGCGCCGTGGCCTACCTCGTTTGCTCAGTGCTCGTCTGGTACCTGCCCGATGCGCTTTCGATCGGCGTCGCGGTAGGCGCCCTCGCGGCTGGGCCGCGGCTGATGCCCGCCGGACAACTGCGGCGGCCGGCGCCTCGCCACTGGTCGAGCACCGCACTGACCTGTCTGAGCGCGGCCGTCGTCGTGGGTTTCGCGGTGGTGAGCCGTCGGCTCGCCGGCCCCGACATCGCCGGAGCGATCGCCGCCTTCCCGACGATGTGCACGACGCTCACCGTGGTCACCGTGGCCAGGGACGGCGCCTCGGCCGGGATTCACGCGCTCGGCGGTCTCGTCCGCAGCCTGCCCTGCTATTTCGCCTTCTGCCTGGTCGTCGCGTTCAGCGCCCCGGTGGTCGGCATTGCCGCCGTCGGGCTCGGCTTGCTCGCCTGCCTCGGCGTGGCAACGTTCACCTGGAGGCGAGTCCCGAAAGCCCCGACCGCCGGCATTTCTCATCACGAGCCCGACCTCTCAGCTCACGTCGCGTCCGCCCTGGTACCCGCTCGGCCGGCCGCGCTGCGGCCCTGAACCGACACGACTCGACCATGGTGGAGGACGACGATGGCTGACGACGGCGAACACCGCGTCGGCCCGGCTGCGGCTGGGTATCGCTTCGCCGCGTACGGAACCCTGGCGCCCGGCCGTCCGAGCCACCACCAACTCGACGGGCTCGACGGCCACTGGTTCGAGGGCCAAGTGCACGGAAGGTTCGTCGATGCTGGCTGGGGCGCCGATCTGTGCTTCCCGGGCACTCGCTCTCGACCCCAGCGGTGACCGCATCGACGTTTACGTCTTCGAGTCGCTGTGCCGGGGGACCAACTGCTGGCCGGACCAAGGTCCCGTAGGGCGGCGCCGACGGATGTCCGGCTGGTCGGCCGCCGCCGCGAATCCACCGGCCGCAGGTTGCTGGCTCGCCGCAACCAAGCCCACTTCGGCAGCGTGCATGACAGAGGCCCAGCCGAATGACTGGGGCCTCTGGACGCTGATCAGCAAAGCGTGAAGGTGGCGTTGATGTGCAGCTCACGATCAATCACGCTGCGTTGTTGCAGTTCTGTGACGTGCCCCCGGCAGGATTCGAACCTGCGCTTTCGCCTCCGGAGGGCGACGCTCTATCCCCTGAGCTACGGGGGCTCAGCGAGGGGAAGCCTAGCAGACCTCCTCAGGCCCGCCGAACGGGTTACCCCCTCAGCCGTTCTTGAGCTTGGCGAGCAGCCCGTCGATCAGATTGATCTCACTTTGCTGGCCCGCGACCATCGTTTTGGCGAGTCCCGTGACGTTCTCGTCGTCGGAGAGTTCGATGATCGCCTGGGCCATGTGGATGCCGCCCAGGTGGTGCTGGCGCATCAGGGTGAGGTACTGCACGTCGAGGTCGTTGCCCGTGGCTTTACGGAGGGTCGCCAGCTGATCGGGGGTCGCCATGCCCGGCATGAGGCCGTTGCGGACCGAGCCCGCCCCGTCCGGCATCCAGGACATCGCCGGGCGGGTGCCGGTGAGGCTCAGGTTCCAGTCGCGCAGCCAGGCCTTCATGGTGCTGATCTGGCCGTGCTGGGTGAGGGCGATGTCGCCGGAAAGGGTGACGATCTCCGGGTTCGCCGAGTTGGCATGCTCGATCATGGACATCTCCACCGCCTGGGCGTGGTGGGTGCTCATGTCGCGCAGGAAGCCCGCCTCGGGCGAGTCGTCGCCCGGCTTGCCGAGGTGGCGGGCGCCCAGGAAGCCGACCGCCGCGCCCAGCAGCAGGCCCACGATCAGGACCAGGGCCAGCCGGCCCGGGCCGGACCCGCGGGTGCCGGCGGGGGTGGTGCCGTCGGCCGGCGCGGCGGCCGGGGCCGCCGCGTCCGGGCCGGTGGACACAGACATCAGTTGCCCTGCTGGGGCATTCCGGCACCGGCAGCCGCCGCCTGGACCGGGCCGGTGGTGGTGTTGCCGCCGGAGCAGGCCGCGTCGGGCTCCTTGGTGGCGTTCACCCGCAGGTCCTTGATGAATTCGTCGATGCGCTTGTCGCCGGCGTTGTCGACCTTGAGCTGGTAGCCCCACGCCTGCAGCGAGATGTTCTTGTCGAGGTTGGCGACCGGGCTCATGAGCATGTAGTCCTTGCCCTGAACCTTCTCCTGGAGCTTGGCGACCTGGTCCGCGGCGAGGCCCTGCTTGTACGTCACCCAGACGGCGCCGTGCTCGAGGCTGTGGACCGCGTGCTCGTTGGCGATCGGCTCGGGGTAGACGTCACCCATGCAGTTCTGCCAGACGGAGTTGTGCGCGCCGCCCACCGGCGGGTTGGTCTCGTACGTCAGCGGGCCGTCCTTGTGCTCCTGCGAGTCGAGCTTCGGGTTCTTCTGCTCGCGGTAGTTGACGATGCCCTCGATGTCGGCCGCCTTGTCCTCCCAGGAGCGGCTGCCCTTGACCGAGGCGAACACGCCGTACCCGATGATGCCGATGGCGATGAGCACCACGAGGCCGGCCACCGCGATCGGGCCCCAGTTGCGGCCGCCGCTGACCTTGACCGGGGTGATCGGCTTGCGGCCCTTGCCGCCGCCCTTGCCGGCCGGACGCGGGCCGCCGGGCTTGCCCGGGGACGGGGGCTTCTTCCCCGCGGCGGGCGGCTTGCCCTGTCCCGACGTCTTGTCGACCTTCACGGTGGACGGGACCCGCTCGGGCCCCGGTGTGCTCATACTCATCGTGCCTCGTCAATTCGTGGGGATGGGTCGGGCCGGGCCCGCGCGCAGGCCCCGGTACGCCGCCGGGCGCCAAAGTCTACCCGGATAGCATGGCTCAGTGACCCCAGCTGACCTCGCTGCCACCGTACTCACAGCTGCGCGTGCCGTATTCGTCACGCGTGGCCTCGACGTCACCTTGCTGCCCGAGACGGCGACGGTGGAGCGACCCCGTAACCCCGAGCACGGCGATTACGCCTCGACCATGGCCATGCAGCTCGGCAAGAAGGCCGGCGTGGCGCCCCGTGAGCTGGCCACGGCGCTGGCCGAGGAGCTGAGCAGCCGCCCCGGGATCAAGTCGGTGGAGATCGCCGGCCCGGGCTTCCTGAACATCCGGCTCGACGCCGCGGCCGCCGGTGTGCTGGCGCGCGACGTGGTGCTCGCGGGACGGGAGTACGGCCACACCGAACGCCTCGCCGGTCAGCGCATCAACCTGGAGTTCGTCTCCGCCAATCCCACCGGCCCCGTGCACATCGGTGGTGTCCGGTGGGCCGCCGTCGGTGACGCGCTCTCCCGGCTGCTGCGCGCGTCGGGCGCCGACGTCGGCACGGAGTATTACTTCAATGACGCCGGCTCGCAGATCGACCGGTTCGCCCGGTCCCTGCTGGCCGCTGCCAAGGGGGAGCCCGCGCCGGAGGACGGCTACGGCGGTGCGTACATCGCCGAGATCGCCGAGGCGGTCCGGGCCGAGGTTCCGGGCGTCACGGCGATGGCCGAGCCCGAGGCGCTGGAGACGTTCCGGGTCGAGGGCGTGAAGTTGATGTTCGCTGAGATCCGGCAGTCGCTGGACGAGTTCGGCGTGCACTTCGACACGTACTTCAACGAGAAGGACCTGCATGACCGCGGCGAGCTCCAGGAGGCTCTGGACCGGTTGCGCGAGCAGGGTCATGTGTACGATTCCGACGGCGCGACCTGGCTGCGGACGACCGACTTCGGCGATGACAAGGACCGGGTGCTGCGCAAGTCCGACGGCGACTGGACGTACTTCGCCGCCGACTGCGCGTACTACCTGGACAAGCGCAAGCGGGGCTTCGACCGGGTCGTCATCATGCTGGGCGCCGACCACCACGGCTACATCGGCCGGATGAAGGCGATGGCGGCGTGCTTCGGCGACGACCCGGCGGCCACCCTCGAGATCCTCATCGGCCAGCTGGTCAACCTGGTCCGCGACGGCGAGCCGGTGCGGATGAGCAAGCGCGCCGGCACGGTGGTGACGCTCGAGGACTTCGTCGACGCTCTGGGTGTCGACGCCACGCGCTATGCCCTCGCCCGCTATTCGTCCGATTCCCCCATCGACATCGACATCGACCTGTGGACCCGGGCAAAAAGCGACAACCCCGTCTACTATGTCCAATATGTCGCCGCCCGGTCGGCCAGCGTCGCGCGGCAGGCGGCCACGGTGGGGCTGAGCCGCGGGGAGCCCGGCGACTTCAAGCCCGAGCTGCTCGTCCACGAGAGGGAGAACGACCTGCTCAAGGCGATCGGTGAGTATCCGGCCGTCGTGGGCAGCGCGGCCGAGCTGCGGGAGCCGCACCGGGTAGCCCGGTATCTGGAAGACCTGGCGGGCGACTATCACCGGTTCTTCGACAAGTGCCGGGTGACCCCGATGGGGGACGAAGAGATCAACGACTTGCACCGGGCCCGCCTGTGGCTGAACGACGCCACCCGAACGGTGATCGCGAACGGTTTGGGACTGCTGGGCGTCTCCGCACCCGAGAGGATGTAAGGCATGCGGGCACACGAGGCCGGGGCGCTGCACGGCGACATCGGCAACCGGGGTCCGGCGTGGCTGCGCCTCCCCGAGGACGTGAACGCGCTGGTGCCGGCGCTGTGGCCGCGTACGGTCACCCGTACCGGAGAAGGCGCTCTTGAGATCGGCGGGGTGAGCGTCCTCGACCTGGCGGCGGAGCACGGCACCCCGGCGTACCTGTTGGACGAGGCCGACCTGCGGGCGCGCTGCCGTGATTTCGCGGCGGCCTTCGCCGGCGCGGACGTCTACTACGCGGGCAAGTCCTTCCTGTGCAAGGCCGTCGTCAAGGTGATCGACGAGGAGGGGCTCTTCCTCGACGTCTGCTCCGGAGGTGAGCTGGCGGTCGCCCTGGCCGCGGGCTTCCCGGCCGAGCGCATGGGCTTCCACGGCAACAACAAGTCGGTCTCGGAGCTGCGCCGGGCGCTCGACGCCGGGGTCGGCCGGATCATCCTCGACTCGTTCCAGGAGATCGACCGGCTGACCGCGCTCGCCCAGGAGACCGGCGAGCGGCCGGCGGTGCTGATCCGCGTGACGGTCGGTGTCGAGGCGCACACCCACGAGTTCATCGCCACCGCGCACGAGGATCAGAAGTTCGGCTTCTCGCTGGCCGGCGGCGCCGCGTTCGAGGCCGCGATCCGGGTTCTCGACGAGGGCGTGCTCGACCTGCGCGGCCTGCACTCGCACATCGGCTCGCAGATCTTCGACACCTCGGGCTTCGAGGTTTCCGCCCGGCGGGTGCTCGAGCTCCAGGCGCAGATCCGCGACGCCCGCGGCGTGGAGCTGGCGGAGCTGGACCTCGGCGGCGGCTTCGGCATTGCGTACACGACCCAGGACGACCCGTCGCCCGCCGCCGACCTCGCCAAGCGGATCAACAAGATCGTCGACGCCGAGTGCGCCGCCGAGAACCTGCGGCGGCCCAAGCTCTCGATCGAGCCGGGCCGGGCCATCGTGGGACCGGCCGTCCTCACCCTGTACGAGGTGGGCACGGTCAAGAACGTCGACGGCATCCGCACCTACGTGAGTGTGGACGGCGGGATGAGCGACAACATCCGTACGGCGCTCTACGACGCGTCGTACTCGGCCACACTCGCCGGCCGGGCCTCGCCGGCGCCCCCGATGCTCGCCCGCGTCGTGGGAAAGCATTGTGAATCCGGGGACATCGTCGTGAAGGATGAATTCCTGCCCGCCGACGTGCAGCCCGGAGATCTTGTCGCGGTGCCCGGCACGGGGGCGTACTGCCGGAGCATGGCCAGCAACTACAACCACGTGCCCCGCCCGCCGGTGGTCGCCGTCCGTGACGGTGCCTCGCGGGTGATCGTCCGCCGGGAGACCGAAGAAGATCTGCTCGCATTGGATGTGGGATGAGTTCTGGTAAGCCTGCGGTACGTCTGGCCCTGCTCGGCTGCGGCACGGTGGGCAGCGAGGTCGTCCGCCTCCTGCACGAGCAGGCCGATGATCTGACGGCCCGGATCGGGGCGCCGCTCGAGCTCGTCGGCATCGCCGTGCGCCGGCTGGGCCGCGAGCGGGGCAACCTGCCGGTGGACCCGGCCATGTTCACGACGGACGCGCTCGGCCTGGTCAAACGTGACGACGTGGACGTGGTGATCGAGGTCGTGGGCGGCATCGAGCCGGCCCGCTCCTGGCTGACCGAGGCGCTGCGGACCGGCAAGAGCGTGGTGACGGCCAACAAGGCCCTGCTCGCCGAGGACGGCGCGACGCTGCACGACGCCGCCGCTGAGGGCGGGGCGGACCTCTATTACGAGGCCTCGGTCGCCGGCGCCATCCCGCTGTTGCGCCCGCTGCGCGAGTCGCTGCACGGCGACCGGGTGACTCGCGTCACCGGCATCGTCAACGGCACCACCAACTTCATCCTGTCGTCGATGGACGCCAGCGGAGCCGGCTTCGGCGATGCACTGGACGAGGCCACCGAGCTCGGGTACGCGGAAGCCGACCCGACCGCCGACGTCGAGGGCTTCGACGCCGCCGCGAAGGCCGCCATCCTGGCCTCCCTCGCCTTCCACACCCGGGTGACCGCGGCCGACGTCTTCCGCGAGGGCATGACCGCCGTGACCGCGGCCGACATGGCCAGCGCCAAGGAGATGGGCTGCACGATCAAGCTGCTGTGCCTCGCCGAGCGCGGCGCGGACTCCGCCGGGAACGAGTCGGTCAGCGTGCGCGTGCACCCGGCGATGATCCCGCGCAGCCACCCGCTGGCCGGCGTCGGCGACGCGTTCAACGCGGTCTTCATCGAGGCCGAGGCCGCGGGGCAGCTGATGTTCTACGGCCGGGGAGCCGGGGGTACGCCCACAGCCAGCGCGGTGCTCGGCGACATCGTGGCGGCGGCGCGAAACCGCCTCTCGGGCACCCGCGCGCCGAGCGAGAGCGCGTACGCCCACCTGCCGATCCGCCCGATCGGCGAGGCGATGACCCGCTACCACATCAGCCTGGACGTAGCCGACCGTCAGGGCGTGCTCGCGACCGTCGCCGGCGTGTTCGCCAAGCACGAGGTGTCGATCGCGACGGTGCGCCAGTCGGGCCGCGACGAGGACGCCACGCTGGTCATCGTCACGCACGGCGCGCCGGACGCCAATCTCGCGGCCACCGTGGAGGATCTGCGCTCGCTGGACATCGTACGGTCGATCGCGAGCGTGCTCCGCGTCGAGGGAGGGGCCTGATCATGCTGGACCACGTCGGTTTCCAGTGCGCGGACCTGGCCGCGAGCGCGGCCTTCTACGACAAGGTCCTCGCTCCGCTCGGCCTGCGCCGGATGATGGACTACAAGGTCGCCCTGGGGTACGGCGACACGTTCCCGGACTTCTGGATCGGCGAGTTCACCTCGGGGGAGGGCTTCCGCGAGTCGCACATCGCGTTCAAGGCGGCCGACCGGGCGGCGGTGGACGCGTTCTTCGCGGCGGCGGTCGAAGCGGGCGCCGAGGTGCTGCACGAGCCGGCGGTCCACCCCGAGTACCACGAGCACTATTACGGCACGTTCGTCCGCGACCCGGACGGCAACAACGTGGAGGCCGTGGCCCACGGTCCCGCATAGTGGATGTCTGGTCTCGCCATTCGGCGGCTTGGTGCATCCTTCAGCAAGTCAGAGGAGAGGAAAGACCATGTGGCGGGGACTGATCGAGGCGTACCGTGACCGGCTCCCGGTCTCGGCGGCCACCCCGGTGGTCACGCTGCACGAGGGCAACACACCCCTCGTGCCCGCTCCCGTGCTCTCCCGCCGGACCGGCGCCGACGTCTACCTGAAGGTCGAGGGCGCCAACCCCACCGGCTCCTTCAAGGACCGCGGCATGACCATGGCCGTCTCCAAGGCGGTCGAGGAGGGCTCCAAGGCGATCATCTGCGCCTCCACCGGCAACACCAGCGCGTCGGCGGCGGCGTACGCAGCCCGCGCCGGGCTGACCTGCGCGGTGCTGGTGCCCCAGGGCAAGATCGCGCTCGGCAAACTGGCCCAGGCCCTCGTGCACGGCGCCAAGCTGCTCCAGGTCAACGGCAACTTCGACGACTGCCTCGCGCTCGCCTCGAAGCTGTCCCAGGACTTCCCGGTCTCCCTGGTCAACTCGGTCAACATCTTCCGCCTGCACGGCCAGAAGACGGCCGCCTTCGAGATCGTCGAGGCGCTCGGCACCGCCCCGGACATCCACTGCCTGCCGGTCGGCAACGCGGGCAACATCTCCGCGTACTGGATGGGCTACCAGGAGGACCACGAGGCGGGCAACTCCAAGGTCCTGCCCAAGATGTACGGCTTCCAGGCCGCGGGCGCGGCCCCGATCGTCAACGGCAAGGTGGTGCCCGAGCCGTCGACCATCGCCACCGCCATCCGCATCGGCAACCCGGCGAGCTGGACGAAGGCACTGGACGCCCGGGACCACTCCGGCGGCCTGATCTCCGCGGTGACCGACCGGGAGATCCTCTCGGCGTACCGGCTGCTGGCCCGCGAGGTCGGCGTGTTCGTGGAACTCGGCAGCGCGGCCAGCGTGGCGGGGCTGCTCCAGCAGGCGGAGGCGGGCATGATCCCGTCCGGCGCGACGGTGGTCTGCACGGTCACCGGTCACGGCCTCAAGGACCCGGAGTGGGCCATCTCCACGGCGCCGTCACCGACCACCATCCACAACGACGTCCTCGCCGCTGCCCGAGCGCTCGACCTCGCCTGAGGCGTTCTCGGCCGATTCCTCGGTGGCGACGCGCACCAGCGCCACCATCGCGTCGCGTACCGTCAGAAGCTCGTCGTCCGTCAGCTTCTTCAGCAGTCTGAGCTGCTTGTCCGCGCCCGCCGTGATGATCCGGGAGATCAGCTCCCGGCCGGCCGGGCTGAGCGAGATGCGCCGCACCCGGCGGTCGCTCGGATCCTCCGCCCGGGTCGCCAGATCGTGGGCCACCAGCCGGTCCACCATGCCGCTGAGCGTCGCCAAGCTGACCCCGAGCAGGCCGGCCAGTTCCCGCCCCGACGTGTCGCCCAATCTGTAGAGAAGCAACAAGATCTTCAGCTGCGGCATGGTGAGCTGGGACGCGAAGAGCGGATCCGAGCGGTCGTACGCGAACAGGTGCTGGAGCTGCTGTTGCGCGCCCATGATGTCGGCGATGAGTCGTTCGTTCCCGGCCACCGCACCTCCTGCCTTCACCCCGGCGAAAACCATTTGTTCGCGTGGGGCAAACTATATGCCTTGGACGAACTTTCCCGGGGGAGCACATGTCATTCCTGACCAGGCTCAGTCTCGCCAACCGAGGGCTGGTGGCCCTCATCGCGGTGGTGATCGCGGGCTTCGGCATCTACACGATTCCATCCCTCAAGCAACAGCTCCTGCCGTCGCTGGAATTTCCCGGCGCCTTCATCGGCGTGGTCGTGCCGGGCGCCAGCCCGGAGATCATGGAGGAGCAGGTCACCAAGCCGATCGAGGACGCCGTCAAGGGCGCCGACGGCCTGGACACCATCCAGTCGACCACCCGTGAGGGTTCGGCCACGATCCTGGTGCAGTACGAGTTCGGCACCGACCTCGACAACGCCATCAACCAGCTGACCACCTCGGTCAACCGGATCCAGCCCACGCTGCCCGACGGCGTCGAGCCGACCATCTTCGCCGGCGGCACCGACGACATCCCGGCGATCGTCCTCGCGGCCACCGGCGGCTCCGGCGAGTCCGACCTCGCGCAGCGCCTCGAGCGCAACGTCGTGCCCGAGTTGAACGAGATCGAGGGCGTCCGCGACGTCCAGGTCACCGGCACGCGCAAAGAGCAGGTCGTGATCAAGCCCGACCCGGCCAAGCTGGCCGCCGCCGGTGCCGACCCGCGCGCGATCGCCACCCTGCTGCAGAACAACGGCATCTCGGTGCCGGCGGGCGCCCTCACCGACGGCGACCGCTCACTCAGCGTCCAGGTGGGCAGCCCGATCAGCACGGTCGACCAGCTCCGCGCGCTCTACCTCACCGGCAGGAAGGGCCCGGTCAAGCTCGGCGACGTCGCAGCGGTCACCAGCGAGCTCGCCACGGCCACCTCGTTCACGCGTACGGACGGCGTCGAGAGCCTGGGTCTCGCGGTCACCGCCGCGCCCGACGGCAACGCCGTGGCCATCTCTCAGGCCGTACGGGACAAGCTCGCCGACCTGGAAGCGAGCTCCGGCGCCAAGCTCACCGTCATCACCGACCAGGCGCCGTTCGTCGAGCGGTCCATCGCGAGCCTCACCACCGAGGGCCTGCTCGGCCTGATCATGGCGGTCATCGTCATCCTGGTGTTCCTGCTGTCGGTTCGGTCCACGCTGGTCACCGCGGTGTCCATCCCGCTGTCCGTGCTGATCGCGCTCATCGGGCTCTGGATCGGCGACTATTCGCTCAACCTGCTCACCCTCGGCGCGCTCACCATCGCGGTCGGCCGCGTCGTGGACGACTCGATCGTGGTGCTCGAGAACATCAAACGGCATCTCGGGTACGGCGAAGCCAAGGTGCACGCCATCATGTCCGGCGTGAAGGAGGTCGCCGGCGCGGTGACCGCCTCCACGCTGACCACGGTGGCCGTCTTCGCCCCGATCGCCCTCGTCGGCGGCTTCGTGGGCCAGCTGTTCGCCCCGTTCGCCATCACCGTCACCGTGGCGCTGGTCGCCTCGCTCTTCGTGTCGCTGACCGTCGTACCGGTGCTCGCGTACTGGTTCCTGCGGCCCGCCGCCGGCGGCAGCGAGTCCGAGGCCGTGCGCCTCGCGGCCGAGGAGAAGGAGCTGCGCAGCCCGCTGCAGCGGACCTACCTGCCACTCATCCGCTGGGTGACACGCAGCCGCGCGACCCGCTGGATCACCGTCGGGGTCGGCGTTCTGGTGCTCATCGGCACCCTGGGCCTGGCCAGCCGCCTCGAGACGAACTTCCTCGACGAGTCCGGTCAGGACTTCATCACCGTCTCCCAGGACCTGCCGGTCGGCACCAGCCTCGCCGCGACGAACGAGGCCGCCAAGAAGGTCGAGGCGGTGCTCGCGTCCCGCGAGGACGTCGAGACCTACCAGGTCACGGTCGGCAACGGCGAGTTCAACCCGTTCGCGAACTCCGGCGGGGCCAGCGGCGCCAGCTTCAACGTGGCGCTCAAGGCCGACGCCGACGCGAGCAAGATCTCCGACGAACTGCGCAAGCAGTTCGAGGGCATGTCGGACGTCGGCGAGGTCACCGTCGGCGGGGACAACGGTACGGGCTTCGCCGCCGACCAGCTGGCGGTCGTGGTGCAGGCGGCCGACCAGGACACCCTGACGGCCGCGACGAAGCAGGTCCAGGACGCGATGGCCGGCACCCAGGGCGTCAAGGACGTCAAGACCTCGCTGGCGGCGAGCGTGCCGCGCCTCGACGTCGTGGTGGACCGCGCCGAGGCCGCCCGCCGCGGCCTGACCGAGGCCGCGGTCGCCCAGGCGGTCGCCGGCTCGTTCCGCTCGGCGCCGGCCGGTCAGATCACGGTCGACGGGTCCAGCCGCGACGTCGTCGTCACCCTCGGCGCCCCGCCGTCGGACGCCGCCGCGCTGCGCAAGCTCCCGGTGACCACGCCGAGCGGCCGTCCCGTGCCGCTGGACACCGTGGCCGACGTCAAGGAGGTCGCCGGCCCGGAGGAGGTCACCCGGATCGACGGCAACCGCAGCGTCACGGTCACCGGCACCGCCACCGGCTCCAACGTCGGCGCCGCGACCAAGGACCTCACCAAGCGGGTCGACGCGCTGACCCTGCCCGGCGGTGCCACGGCCTCGATCGGGGGCGTCAGCCAGGACCAGGCTGAGGCCTTCGCCGACCTCGGCCTGGCCGTCCTGGCGGCCATCGCGATCGTCTTCGTGATCATGGTGGCGACGTTCCGGAGCCTGCTCCAGCCGCTCCTGCTGCTCATTTCTATCCCGTTCGCCGCCACCGGCGCGATCGCCCTGCTCCTGGCCACCGGCACCCCGCTCGGCGTACCGGCCCTGATCGGCGTGCTGATGCTGGTCGGCATCGTGGTCACGAACGCGATCGTGCTCATGGACCTGGTGAACCACTACCGGGTCGCGGGCATGGGCATCCAGGAGGCGGTCGTCGAGGGCGGCCGGCACCGCCTGCGCCCCATCCTCATGACGGCCATCGCGACGATCTTCGCGCTGCTGCCGATGGCCCTGGGCCTGACGGGCGAGGGCGGCTTCATCTCGCAGCCGCTGGCGATCGTCGTGATCGGCGGCCTGGTGAGCTCCACGCTGCTGACGCTGGTCCTGGTGCCGGTGCTCTACACGATGGTGGAGAACACCAAGCTCAAGGGCCGCGAACGCCGGGAGCGCCGGCGGGCCCGCAAGGCCCTGAAGGCCGCCGGGGGCGAGGCCACGCCCGCCGATCTTGCCACGGCGGCCGGCTCGGCCGGGGCGGTGGGGACGCCGAAGCACGCCGCGGACGGCCCGGACGCCGTGGTGCCGGACGACTCGGTGCCGGATTCGAGCGGTGGGGCCCACGAAGCCCCGGAGAGTGAGCCGGCGGGCAACCCGGCCCACTCGACCGCCGAATCGCAGAGCGGGGCGCTGCGGGGCTACACGGACCAGTTCGAGGTCCTGCGGATGCCACGCCGCCCGGCGACCCCGCCGCCCGCCTGATCGGAAAGCGACACCGGCCGTCCCCACGTCTGCGGGGGCGGCCGGTACTCTCTGCGTACGTGGCGACTCCCTTCTCGGTCCTTACGGCCAACCGCGACTTCCGGCGCCTGTTCGCGGCCGAACTCGTGGTCTTCGGCTCCGACTGGTTCGTCATGGTGCCGCTGCTCGTGCTCCTGCCCGAACTCACCGGCAGCGGCGTCTGGGGCGCGCTCGTGCTCGCCGCCGACACCGGGATCACCGCGGTGCTGCTGCCGTACGCCGGCACCGTCGCCGACCGGCTGGACCGCCGCACGATCCTCATCGCGGCGAACGTCGCGGCCCTGGTCGCCACGCTGCTGCTTTTCGTCGTCCGGTCGGCGGCTACCGCCCCGCTGGCCGTGGTCGCCATCGGCGCGGTGGCCGTCGCCAAGGCGTTCTACTCCCCGGCCGCCTCGGCCGCCCTGCCGAACGTGGTGGATCCCGCAGACCTCGCCGCGGCCAACGCCGTCGCCGGGTCCGCCTGGGGCACGATGACCATCGTCGGAGCGTCCCTCGGCGGCATCGTGAGCAGCGCCGCCGGGCCGTACGTGAGCTTCGCCGTGGCCGCGGCGAGCCTGTTCACCGCCGCGGTCCTGACGTTCACGATCCGGCGTCCTCTCCAGGCCCCGCGAGACCCCTCGGCGCCGCCGCCGCGTACGTGGCACGCCCTCGTGGAGGCGTTGCGGTACATCGGCGCCCGTCCGCGCATCCGAGCCCTGGTGACGGTGAAGTCGGCGGTCGGCCTGGGCAACGGCGTCCTGACCGTCTTTCCCCTGCTCGCGGGCCTGTACGGAGTGGGCGCCCTGGGCGCGGGCCTGCTCTTCGCCGTACGCGGCGCCGGCGCGCTGGTCGGGCCGCTCGTGATGCGGCCGGTGCTCAACCACCGTTCGTGGCTGCTGCCGGGCCTGGCCCTGTCGATGAGCCTCTACGGCCTCGGCTACCTCGGCGTCGCGCTGGCGCCGTGGTTCCCGCTCGTGCTCGCGCTGGTCTTCGTGGCCCACTTCGCGGGCGGCACGAACTGGGTGCTGTCGAACTACGCGCTGCAGGGTGAGGTGCCGGACCGGCTCCGGGGCCGGGTCTTCGCCACGGACATGATGCTCGCGACGCTGGCCATCTCGGCCAGTCAGCTCGGGGCGGCGCTGTTCGTCGACCACGTCGACGAGCGGGTGATCCTGGCGAGCTGCGGCCTCATCACGCTGGTCTACGCGATCGGCTGGCGGATCGCGACCCGTAACCAGTCACTGGACGACGCCACGCCGAGCAGCCTGGCGGACGTTACGCCGGGGGGCGAGCCGAGCGGGGACAGTCCCCGCGGCGCCGAGTCCCCGACCGTCTAGGGGGCACCGTGATAGCCCGGAGGCGGCCCGCCCGGCGGCTGAGAGCCCGGAGCCCCGGGAGTCGGGAACGCGTATGGCGAGGGCTCGAACGGCCCGCCACCGCCGGGCGCCCGGGTGACCACCGCCGCGATCAGCAGCCCCACACCCGCCGCCATCAGCGTGCTCAGCACGAGGCCCACCCCGAAGGTCACCATGCCGTAGGTGCTCGGCCGGTAGTCGAGGGAGCGGATGAGCTGCGGAAACACGATGAACCACACCGCGCCGAGGAGCTCGCCCAGGACCAGCGCCGCCAGCCCGAGCCGGGCCAGCATGGTGCTTCGGGGACCCAGGCGGGCCTTCCGGGACGTCACCAGGGCCAGGCCGGCGATCAGCACGGCCAGCACCGGCAGGTGGGTGAGGACGCCCGAGAACAGGTATCCGACGGTCATGGCCGTTGACCGTAGCCGAGGGGTGCGACATCAAGCGGGTCCGCCGGGTGACGCGCCGTCGATGATCTAGGCCTAGCATGTGGCGATGGGCCTGACCTTCGTCTCCGAGCCGGTGCGGGTGCGGACCCCGGCCACCAGCGCCAATCTCGGTCCGGGGTTCGACACGCTGGGCCTGGCGCTCACCCTCTACGACGACCTGTCCGCTCGGGTCACCGGCGACGGGTTCACGGTGTCCGTGACCGGGGAGGGCGCCGGCGAGCTGCCGGGCGACGAGTCGCACCTGGTCGTGCGGGCGATGCTGCGCACCTTCGACGAGCTGGGCGGCCGGCCGGCCGGGGTCGCCGTGGAGTGCGTCAACCGGATCTCGCAGGCCCGCGGGCTGGGTTCATCCTCGGCCGCCATCGTCGGCGGCGTTCAGCTGGCCCGCGGGCTGGTCGAGGAGCAGATCTCGGACGAGGACGCGCTGCGGATCGCCGCCGAGCTCGAGGGCCACCCCGACAACGTCGCGCCGTGCCTGCTCGGCGGGTTCACCATTGCCTGGTCCGAGGGGTCCGGTGCGCGGGCCGTGCGGTTGGCGGCGGCTGCGGACGTACATCCGACGCTTTTTGTCCCTCAGGAACGTGGCCTGACCTCGACGGCGCGGGCGGCTCTGCCGGCGAGCGTGCCGCACGCGGACGCCTCTTTCAACGCCGGGCGGGCCGCTCTGCTGGTCCATGCGCTGACCACGGCGCCGGAACTGCTCTTCGCGGCGACCGAGGACCGGCTGCACCAGGGCTACCGGGCCGAGGCGATGCCCGGTACGGCGTCACTTGTCGCATCGTTGCGGTCGCTCGGCGTGGCGGCTGTGGTCAGTGGTGCGGGGCCGACCGTGCTGGCTTTGAGCCCCGTACCTGCGGATTTCCACCCGGGAACAGCATGGCGCGCCCAGGCGTTGGGCGTGGATGCCACCGGAGCCCTTGCCCGAGGGAGTATGGTGGAACACGCCGAGCGGGACCCTGTTGCCGCAGGTCGCAAGAGTTGACTACGCTCAAGACCTAGCACAGCCGCGAAGCAAGCGATCTCTGCGGTTCGGCGCGCACCCCCGAGACTTGTGCCGATCTGGTTCGTCTCATTCTCTTTCGAGGCACACGCCGGGCAGCAGGCCATCAGATCGCTGCACTCGCCGAGACCTACCCGTCATTGTCGGACGGGTCGGGAAACCGTCGAGCTGCCGTGCTGCAAACTCCCGCGCCGCAGGTGCGAAGCGGGTTCCGAGGGCACCCGGCCACCAGGCTGCTGCAGACCCGGGTGGTCTTGGCTTTTTCGACGGAAGGAATCCATTGAGCGACACCACCGACGTGACGTCGGGTGTTTCTGACGTCGCTGATGACGGCGCCACCACCGCGGCTGTCACCAAGCGCCGCCGCGGCGGCACCGGGCTGTCCGCGATGCTGCTGCCCGAGCTGCAGAGTCTCGCTGCCTCCCTCGGCATCTCCGGGACCGCCCGGATGCGCAAGGGTGAACTGATCACCGCGATCTCCGAGCGCCAGAACGGCGGGGCCGCCGCCCCCGCCGCGGAGTCGGCCCCCCGGGCGCGCCGCACCAACAGCTCGTCGAGCCGGGGCGAGACTGCGTCTCGCGCGCAGACGGCGGCTCCGGTCGACGCCGCGCCGCCGGCCGAGCCGGCCCGCACCGAGCCGGTCCGCACCGAGCCGGCCCGCATTGAGTCGGCCCGCACTGAGCCGGCCCGCACTGAGCCGGCCCGCACCGAGCCGGTACGCACCGAGTCGGTACGCACCGAGTCGGCCCCCGCGGCCGAGCAGCAGCCCGCCTCGGCGCCGGCCGTCGTGCAGACCGCCGGCGCTCCGGCGACCGAGCAGGCCCCCGCGACCGAGCAGGGCGAGCCGGAGCAGGGCCGCCGCAACCGTCGCGACCGCCAGGACCGCCCGGAGCGCGAGCCCCGCGAGCAGGGCGACGCCCGTACCGAGGGCGCCGACACCGGCGAGCGCACGGAGCGCGACCGCGGCGACCGCCCGGAGCGTGGCGACCGCAACCGCGACCGCCAGCGCAACCAGCAGCGTCCCGAGAACGGCGAGCGCAACGACCGGGACCGCAACAGCAACGACCGGGACCGCAACAACAGCGACCGGGACCGCAACAGCAACGATCGGGACCGCAACGACCGCGGTCCGCGCAACGACAGCCACGACGAGGACGACAACGACGGCGGCGAGGGCGGACGGCGCAGCCGGCGCAGTCGTTTCCGGGACCGTCGCCGTGGCCGGGACCGCGACGGCGGCGACGGCGGGGGCGGGGGCGGCGGCGGCCGTGAGACCGGCCGTGAGACCGGCCGTGAGGGCGGCCGCGAGCCGCACGTCAACGAGGACGACGTCCTCGTGCCGGTGGCCGGCATCCTCGACGTGCTCGACAACTACGCGTTCGTGCGTACGACCGGATACCTCTCCGGCCCGAACGACGTGTACGTGTCGATGTCGCAGGTGAAGAAGCACGGCCTGCGCCGCGGTGACGCGGTGACCGGTGCCGTGCGGGCCGCGCCGCGCGACAGCGGGAGCGACCAGCGCCGGGACAAGTACAACCCGCTGGTGCGCCTCGACACGATCAACGGGATGGAGCCCGAGGAGGCCCGGCGCCGTCCCGAGTTCTACAAGCTCACCCCGCTCTACCCGCAGGAGCGTCTGCGGCTGGAGTCCGAGCCGCACATCCTGACCACGCGCGTCATCGACCTGGTGATGCCGATCGGCAAGGGCCAGCGCGCCCTGATCGTCTCGCCGCCGAAGGCCGGCAAGACGATGGTGCTCCAGGCGATCGCCAACGCGATCACGCACAACAACCCCGAGTGCCACCTGATGGTCGTGCTGGTCGACGAGCGGCCCGAAGAGGTCACCGACATGCAGCGCTCGGTCAAGGGCGAGGTCATCGCGGCCACGTTCGACCGGCCGCCGCAGGACCACACCACGGTCGCCGAGCTGGCCATCGAGCGGGCCAAGCGCCTGGTCGAGCTGGGTCACGACGTGGTCGTGCTGCTCGACTCGGTGACCCGGCTCGGCCGGTCGTACAACCTGGCGGCGCCGGCGTCCGGCCGCATCATGTCCGGTGGTATCGACTCGACGGCGCTCTACCCGCCGAAGCGGTTCCTGGGCGCGGCGCGCAACATCGAGAACGGCGGCTCGCTGACCATTCTCGCAACCGCGCTGGTAGAGACCGGCTCGATGATGGACACGGTCATCTTCGAGGAGTTCAAGGGCACGGGTAACGCCGAGCTCAAGCTCGACCGGAAGATCGCCGACCGGCGCACGTTCCCGGCCATCGACATCCACCCGTCCGGCACCCGCAAGGAGGAGATCCTGCTCGGCAAGGAGGAGCTGGCGATCGTCCACAAGCTGCGCAAGGTGCTGAGCTCGCTGGAATCGTCGGCGGCGCTGGACCTCCTGCTCGACCGGCTCAAGCAGTCCCGGACGAACATCGAGTTCCTGATGCAGATCGCCAAGTCGACCCCGGGGGAATGAGTAATCCTCTCGATGTCGATTAGGTAGAGGTCAAAAGCACCCGAAAAGGGGCGGTCACCGCAAGGTGACCGCCCCTTCGTCGCACATCGGGTGCGTTTCGGCTCCTCAGGGGTCGTGCGAACCTCCTGTATCACTCAATCAATCTGGGGGAGGACGCCCGATGATCGTGCCTGGCTACCGGGACCATCCGTCCGAGCCGTGGGACCCCGCCGCCCCGGTCGACCCGGGTGAGGCCGAGGACTTCCTCCGCCAGTGCTACCTGGAGAACCCCCGCCTCGGGCCGGTCGAGCCACGGCTGGCCATCGTGCGCGCCCAGATCGCCGCCACCGGCAGCTACGTCCACACCACCGACGAACTGACGTACGGCGCCAAGATGGCCTGGCGCAACTCGAGCCGCTGCATCGGCCGCCTGTACTGGCGCAGCCTCGTCGTCCTGGACCGCCGCCGGGCGCGTACCGCCGACGAGATCTTCTCCCTGCTCGTGAACCACCTGCAGGCCGCCGGCGGGGGACAGCAGGCCGGCAGGATCCGCCCGGTCATCAGCATCTTCGCCGCGGCCCAGCCCGGCCAGCCGTACGCCAAGGTGTGGAACGAGCAGCTCATCCGCTACGCCGGCTACCGCACCGAGGACGGCGGCGTGGTGGGCGACCCGCGCACCGTCGACTTCACCGAGCGGATGCAGGGCCACGGCTGGCAGGGCAAGGGCGAAGCGTTCGACATCCTGCCGCTGGCCGTCGAGGTGCCGGGCGAGCCCGTACGCCTCTACGAGCTGCCCGAGCGCGCCATCCTCGAGGTGCCCCTGACCCATCCCGAATTCGGCTGGTTCGCGGAACTGGGCCTGCGCTGGCACGCGGTCCCCGCCATCTCCACCATGCGGCTGACCGTCGGCGGCGTGAACTACCCGCTGGCCCCCTTCAACGGCTGGTACATGGGCAGCGAGATCGGCGCCCGCAACCTCGCCGACGCCGACCGCTACGACATGCTGCCCGCCGTCGCCGCCCGCATGGGCCTGGACACCAGCCACGAATCGACGCTGTGGCGCGACCGCGCGCTCGTCGAACTGAACCGCGCGGTGCTCTGGTCGTTCGAGAAGGCCGGCGTGCGGATCAGCGACCATCACACCGAGTCGCAGCGCTTCATCAGCCACCTGCGCAACGAGGAGAAGGCCGGGCGCCCGGTGCCGGCCGACTGGACCTGGATCGTGCCGCCGATCTCCGGCGGGCTCACGCCCGTCTTCCACCGCTATTACCAGGAGATGGACCTGCGTCCGAACTTCTACCCCGGCGAGGAGACCTGCCCGTACGCGAAGGGCTAGGCGAACTCGTTGACCGGGAAGTCGTCGCGGTGCCGCCACGCCGCTTCGGTGCGTACGTGCTCCGGGCGTACCCATTTCAGGAGCTTGAGGGAGAACTCCTCAGCCGGGATGCGACCGGCGCTGCGCACCACGAACCCCTCCGACGTCTCCTGGGTGTGCCGGCGCGCCCACGCCGCCCGCGCCTCGCTCAGGCTGCCGCCGCGGTAGAGCACCGGCACCACCGGCAGTTCCAGCCGCTTCGCCCAGTCGACGGTGTCGTCCCAGCCGAGCAGCGTGTCGGTCTCGTCCCAGATGCCGAAGACGATGAAGACCCCCGGCAGATCCGTGTACGCGATGCTGCGCCGCGCCCACATCGACTCGCCGCAGACCCGCCAGTCGTCGGGGATCCGGTACGCCGTCATCGCCCACAACGCCTTCGCCGGCCGGTCCCACGGGTGGGTGCCGGAGTCGAGGGAGCGGGCGTACATGGCGTCGCGGGTGAAGGTGAGGTTGCCGCCGTCGAGTTTTTCGGTCACGACGAGTTCACCGTCCAACCAGGACAGGTCGTGCTGCACCTTGTCGTCGGCGGTGGCGCCGGGGGAGTCGGGCAGGTGGAAAGTCCGCGGATACTTGCCCACCCGCCCGCTCATCAGAAGTCCCCCTCCGCCACCTGGAAGACGGTCAATCCCAGCGCCCGCCACATGCGCACGACCTGCTGCCGGTCGTCGAACACCCCGACGACCCGCCAGCGGTCCCGGATCTCCTGCTCGAAGATCTCCCGCTTGACGATCGCGTCCTTGCGCGAGTCGCCCTCGGGCCGCATGAAGAGTCCTTCGTACGGCACATTCACGTAAAGGTCCAGCCAGGCCTCGGTCTCCGCCCGGCAGACCGCATCCCGCCCGGAACAGAACACGATGGCGTGGCCGGCCGCGTGCATCGCCCGGACCGCCGCGATCACCGCCGGGTTCGGCAGGTCCGAGCCGACCCGTGACCAGTCGTACGGGCTGCGGCCGTGCATGAGCGCCACCGTGCCGTCGATGTCCACGAGCACGGCCTCGGGCAGCTCGGGATCCGGCTCGTAGACGATGCCGGGGCCGCCCGGATCGACGTACGGGACCGGCAGCGGAAGGTTCTTCCCGGCCAGATACCGCTCGTGCATGCGGCGGATCGCGCCTTCGCCGACCCGCTCCTCCTCCGGCCGTTCGGCGTCGCGGCGGATGCACTCCTCCACCGGTACGTCGGTGAAGTCGTGCACCTCGAGCGTCGCCTGGAACCGGGCCGCGAGCTCCGCCCACTCCCGCACCGTCTTGCCCCGCAGGTTGGTGTCGTCGACGATCACGTCACCGTGCGCGCGCAGCAGCGCCTCGACGGCCGCCCGCTGGGCCTGGGTGACCTGGGCCTCCGCCCGCTGGTGGAAGAGGCGCTCGCCGTGCAGCATCCGCCGCAGGTCGTCGCGGTTCACCCGGACGACCTGCGGCTGCAGCTTGCGCGCGAACGTGGTCTTGCCCGACGCGGGCAGCCCGCGCGTGATCAGCAGTCTGGTCATTCCCCACTCACCTGGCTCCCCGCAGTCAGCTCGCCCGCCGGACGGGCGAGCTGCCACAGGCCGGGACGGTAGTCCTTGCCGTCGAGCCGCAGGAACAGCGCGCCCCGGTGGACGCTGCGCACGGCCCGGGCCGCGAACCCCCGCCGCCCCCAGCCGTCGGGAAGGCTCCCCACGATCGCCGCGAACTCCTTCTCCACCTGCTCGGCCATCTCCTCGACGGCCGCCACGAGCTCGGCCGCGACGCCCGAGACCCACGCGTGGAACTCGTCGGGAAGCGGTGCCGTCAGCGCGTCCAGGTCGCCGCCGGTGGCCAGCACCTCCCATACGGTACGGGCGGAGAGCCCCGTGACGAGCCGGTGCAGCCGGACGTACTCGGCGTACTTGATCTTCACTCGCTCGTCGGTGTCGAGGAAGTGCACCACCAACCCCTCCTTGCCGTCCCGGGGCGGTGCGGCCAGCGCCTCGGCGAGGGTCCCGTACGCGAACGAGTCCACCACCGGCCCCGGCCAGGCCGGCACGCCGCCCGGCCCGAACGTCTGCCCGGTGGCGATGTCGACCGCGCCGAGCAGCACGAGGTCGTCCATGCCGCCGTAGTCCACGACGATCCGGTTGCCCGGGTAGATGATCTCTACGAGCACGGTGAGCCCGGCCGGCGGCGCAAAGCCCGCGTACCGGGTGCGAAGCACCTGGGTGGCGTGCACCGCCTGGTCCGACGCGAACGACCCCCGCGTAGCGACGGCGAGCTGGTCGCCGTCGGGGTAGATGATGCCCATGGATCCGTCCGCCTTGTCCGTCACGGCGACCTTCGCCTCCGGACGGAGAACGGGCGCGTGCGACTCGGTGTGGTTGAAGAACTTCGGCAGGACCCGGGCGAGCACCGCGCCGGTCGACTCGTCCGCGATCAGGCCGCGGCAGGCCAGGGTCACCGGCGTCCAGGCGCCGGCATACTGGCAGGCCTCCGTGTAGTTGTAGATCACGTACGGCCGTGACGGGTGGCGCTGCTTCCGCACGTGCCCGTTTTCGACCGCCGTGGTCAGTTCGACCGGGTCGAGGACATCCGCGAGCAGCGTCATGGCACGTTTCCTTCCGGGTGGGAATGCCTTGAGGGCCGCTCACGTTATCGACCACGGACCAGGAAACGCCTCCTGATTTTCGATCAGGCTCTGTGACATGGCAGACTGGTTCATCGGCCAGCAAAAGGTTCCGGTTCACGCCCTGAGCACTCGGCGACCCGGCGACCGCTTATCGAGAGAGACCGAGAAGACATGAAGAGCGGAATCCACCCGGAGTACACGACCACCGAGGTCGTCTGCTCGTGCGGCAGCACGTTCACGACCCGCAGCACCGCCAAGGGCAGCGAGATCCGCGTCGAGACCTGCAGCGCCTGCCACCCGTTCTACACGGGCAAGCAGCGCGTGCTGGACACCGCGGGCCGGGTCGCCAAGTTCCAGGCGAAGTACGCCAAGGTCAACGCCGGCAAGAAGAAGTAACTGCCTCGACGGCGCCCGGTTCCCGCTAGCGCGGGGCCGGGCGCCGTCGGCATGTTGGGAGAGCTTGTGAGCAACGACCGGCTGACCACGCTGCTGGACGAGTACGCGCAGCTCGAGAAGCAGATGGAGGATCCCTCCATCCACTCCGACCAGGCCCTGGTGCGCCGGGTCGGGCGGCGCTTCGCCGAGCTGGCGCCGCTCCATGCCGCCCATACCGAGCTGGAGGCCGCGCGCGCCGACCTGGCCGCCGCCAAGGAGCTGGCCGCGGAGGACCCGTCCTTCGCCGGGGAGGTCGAGGCGGTCGCCGCCGCGCTGCCTCCGCTGGAGGAGAAGCTCGGCGAGATGCTCATCCCGCGCGACCCGCACGACGCGAAGGACGTCATCGTCGAGATCAAGGCCGGCGAGGGCGGCCAGGAGTCGGCGCTGTTCGCCGGCGACCTGCTGCGGATGTACACCCGGTACGCGGAACGCCGCGGCTGGACGGTCGAGGTCATCGACGCGCAGGAGTCCGACCTGGGTGGCGTCAAGGACGTCTCCGTCGCGGTGAAGACGAAGGGCCTGCCCGAGGGCGGCCACGGGGTCTGGTCGCGGCTGAAGTGGGAGGGCGGGGTGCACCGCGTACAGCGGGTGCCCGTCACCGAGTCACAGGGCCGCATCCACACCTCGGCCGCCGGCGTGCTGGTGCTGCCCGAGGCCGAGGACGTCGATGTGCAGATCGATGCGGGCGACATCCGGATCGACGTGTTCCGCTCGTCCGGGCCCGGTGGTCAGTCGGTCAACACCACCGACTCGGCCGTCCGCATCACGCACCTGCCCACCGGCATCGTGGTGAGCTGCCAGAACGAGAAGAGCCAGCTCCAGAACCGGGAGCAGGCCATGCGGATCCTGCGGGCCCGGCTGCTCGCCGCCGCCCAGGAGCAGGCCGACGCCGCCGCGTCCGACGCCCGCAAGGCACAGGTACGCACGGTCGACCGCTCCGAGCGCATCCGCACGTACAACTTCCCGCAGAACCGGATCACCGACCACCGCATCGGCTACACCGCGTACAACCTGGATCTGGCCCTCGGCGGCGAGCTCGACGCCGTGCTGGACGCGCTCGCCGAGGCCGACCGGGCCGCCCGCCTGGCGGGCGGGACGGAGATCAGCCGACGTCCGTGACCGTCAGCCGCCCTCGCGGGGTGACGCAGACGAGCACGTCGTCGGTGTTCTGGCAGCTGTAGTCCAGGACCGGCTCGATCGTGCCGCGCAGGAAGGCCTCACCGCTGCGCTGGTCGAGCTCGGTGACGGACATCAGGCCCGCCGGTTCCCGGGTGTGGTTCAGCAGGTACGGCGTGTCCTCCGGCGACGAGAAGTCCCACACCAGGCTCGCGTGGCCCAGGTCGGCGACGCGACGGCCGGTGGCGCCGTCGATCAGGGAGTGCCGGGAACCGTTGGCGTCGTCGGCGACCACGAGCCGGCCGTCGCGCAGCGGGATGCCGTTGGTGGAGCCCGGCGTACGCCAGCGCACCTCGCCGGTGTCCCTGTCGTAGCCGGTGGTGCCCTCGACGTCGTTCACGCAGAGGACCGCGCCGCAGGGGTAGAAGCCGCCGTACGAGCGCGCGTCGGTGTGCCACTTCTCGTGCAACGTCTCGGTGTCGTACGCGGTGAGCGTCCCCTGCCCCCGGTCGACGCTCTCCAGGTAGAACGTGTGGCCCTCGACGGAGACGTTCGTGTACGAGTCGTCGCCCGGGTTCTCTCCCTTCCACGGCACCTTGCCGGTGGTCACCGGGTGCCCGTCGGCGAGGTCGTACACCGCCACCCGGCCCTCGGGGGTGACGGTGAGCAGGCGGTCGGTGTCGCCCGTCAGCGTGCCACGGGCCACCCATGTCTCGACACCGCCGGCCGGACGTGACCAGACCGGGGTGCCGTCGCGCAGGCCGATCACGTGCAGGGTCCGGGCCGCGCTGCCGTCAGCGTTCCACTCGATGAGCAGGACACGCCCGCCGGTGGCGACGGAGAACTCGCCGGCGCGCCGCCAGAGCTGCCGGCCGGTGGCGGCGTCGACCGCGACGGTCTCCCGGGTGAACTGGCGGAAGCCGTCGCTGCCGTGCTCGTCCTCGAACTGCACGGTGGTGTCGGCGGCGGGCAGCAGCATCACGCCCGACTCGATCGAGCCGACCCAGGACGCGTCGCCCAGCTCCGTGCTGGACCACAGAGCCGCGCCGGTGTGCAGCCCGTACGCGCTCAGGGTGCTGTTGCCCGAGGTGTTCAGCACGTAGACCGTGCCGCCGGCGACGGTGAAGACGTCGCCGCCCTCCCGGAAGGGCACGCTCCAGAGCTGCCGGGGCCCGTGCTGCTCGGGCCGCGCCGAACCCGTGACCGTCAGCACGCAGAGCGCCGCGACCGCCGCAACCAGAACCCGCCGCAGGTCGCCGTGGCGCAGCGGGCGCAGGGCCGGTTCGGGCGGCGGACTGCCGTCATCGGTGACCAGCCCGAGTTCGATGACGGTCATGTCACTGAATGTACGGGTCAGGCGGGCGTACGGTGAGCCGCCGCGTCGGCCAGCGCGGCGCCGAGACTGCGGGCGTTGGTGCCCACTTCGGACCAGCCCGCCGCCAGCCCGATCGGCGTGCCCGGAACCAGCACCTGCCAGTTCTCGCCGGCCGCGGCGGCGCTGATCCGGCGCGACACCTCGGCGGCCTGGGTCGGGCCGGCGCCGGGCAGCACCACCACGAACTCGTCGCCGGCGAACCGGGCCACGAAGTCGCCGCGGCGCATCACCCGGTGCAGCACCCCGGCGATGCGCTGGAGCACCAGGTCGCCGCAGTGCCGGCCGTGCCGGGCGTTGACCGCGCTGAAGCCGATCAGGTCGCAGACGCCGATCGCCGCCCGTTCGCCGCGGGCCAGCATCGCCGACACGTACCGCTCGAGCTGCCGGCGGTTGGGCAGGCCGGTGAGCGGGTCGGTGAGGGTCTCGTCGCCGTAGCGGCCGGCGTCGCGGTGGGTCTCCTGCGCGTCGAGGCGGGCCGCGACGCCGTCGAGGTAGCCGTCGCGGAGCCGGTCGATGCGCTGGGCGGCGAGGCGGAAGGCGTACCGGTCGGCCTGGTGGGCGGCCTCGTGGTCGCCGGCTGCGGCGTGGCAGATGCTGCGCAGGCGGGCAGGCTCGGCGGGCCCGAGGATCTCCTGGGAGACCGGTACGGCGTCGAGCTTGCGCAGCGCCTCGCCGGGCCGGCCGGCGGCGATGTCCAGGCACACCCCACCGAGGTGCCGCAGGTCCCGGGAGCGGACGCTGTCCCCGCCCGCGGTGAACAGGTCGCCGATGTCGCTGTCGGTGCTCTCGCCCAGGGCGGCGCGGCGGGCGAGGGCGTACCCGTAGACCGGCCGGCTGCTGGGCCGCAGCCGGGCGTCGGCCCCGGTGGCGACGTAGCGGGTCAGCTCGGCGTCGATGTCGCGCAGCACCCGCAGGCAGCCGTCGGTGTCGCCCTGGTGGTCGAGGGCCACCGCGTTGCGCAGCCGGATGCCGGGGGCGGCGAAGAGCTCCGGCGCGAGGCCGGCGGCCGCGCCCACCTGCCGGCCCTGCTCGATCGCGGTGAGCGCATGGCCGTGGAAGCCGAGGTACGAGTACGCCATCGCGAGGTCGTGCCAGCCCCACGCGGTCTCGCCGTCGCCGTCGGGCACCGCCGCGAGGGCGCGGGCGGCCTGCACCAGGTGGGTGACGCCCCGGTCGAGGGCGCTCTGCAGGTGGGCGCCGAGCGCGGCGAAGGCGTGCATCTGACCGCGCAGGTACGGGTCCGAGGTCTCGTGGACGGCGTTCGAGGCGAGGGTCATGGAGGTGGCGAACTCGGCGACCCGGCCCAGGTTGATGAGCGCGCCGAAGCGCTGGACCAGCGCGTACGCCCGGGTGAGCGGGTCGGTGGTGACCTCGAGGACCTTGTCCAGGATGGCCAGCGCCTCGGCGGACCGGCCACCCTGCTGGAGGTCGCCGGCCCGGCGCAGGTCGTCGACACAGTCCGGGAGCTGGTCCAGCCACGTCATGGAACCGCCACGGCCATTCAGGTCCCTCCCTGCCGGCGTCGCTCGTCGATCGACGACCCGGCCGGTCACCGTCGCAACACGACGTCCCATGATTATGCCGTGACAGTCGCGCACGAACACCCCTCCGAGGGGACGGACCGTCCTCGGTTGGCACCTGCCCTGGCAAAGGGGACGGTCCGGCTCACGGCGGCGGGGGTGCAATCGCCGCGGGTCGATGCGGAACTGCTCGCCGCGCACGTGCTGGGGATCGGCCGCGGCCGGCTGCTGCTCGTGGACGCTGTGCGCGCCGAGGAACTGCGCCGCTTCGAGGAGCTGGTGGAGCGCCGGGCGCGGCGGATCCCGTTGCAGCACCTGCTCGGCACGGCCGCGTTCCGGCATCTGGAGCTCGCCGTCGGGGAGGGCGTCTTCGTGCCGCGGCCGGAGACGGAACTGCTGGCCGGGTGGGGGATCGAGCACACCGCGCCGGGCGCCACCGTGGTCGATCTGTGCAGCGGCACCGGCGCGATCGCGCTCTCCGTCGCGGACGAGGCCGAACCGGCCCGGGTCGTGGCCGTCGAACGCTCACCCGAGGCGCTGGTCTTTCTGCGGCGCAATGCCGAAACCCGTTCCACGGTACGGGTGGTGCCAGGTGATGTGACCGAGCCGGAGCTGCTCTCCGAGCTGCGCGGACAGGTGGACGTGGTGCTGTGCAACCCGCCGTACGTGCCGGAGGGCACCGCCGTGCCGCCGGAGGTGGCCGAGCACGACCCGGCCGAGGCGGTCTTCGGCGGCGCGGACGGCCTGACTGTGATCCGGCCGGTGATCGCCCTGGCGGCGGCGCTGCTGCGGCCCGGCGGGGTGGTCGGCATCGAGCACGACGACGTGCACGCCGACGCCGTCCCGGCCCTGCTGCGCGCCGACGGCCGGTTCGACGAGGTCACCGGGCACGAGGACCTGGCGGGCCGCCCGCGGTACGCAACCGCCCGGCGGGCCTGACGGGCACCCGGGGCACCATGGCAGACTTCACCTCGTGATGCTCTACGACTGCCGTGCCGTGGCCGAGCGCGATCGCGGCATCGCCGCCGCCGTGGAGGCGATCAAGAGCGGCGAGCTCGTGGTCCTGCCCACCGACACGGTCTACGGCGTGGGTGCGGACGCCTTCACGCCGCACGCCGTCACCGCGCTGCAGAACGCCCGCGGCGTGGACCGCCGGGTGGCGCCGCCGGTGCTGGTCGGCTCCCGCCACACCCTCGACGGCCTGGTCTACTCCCTGCCGAAGGCGGCCCGGGAGCTGGCCGACGCGTTCTGGCCGGGCGCCCTGACGATCCTGGTCGAGCACTCGCCGAGCCTCCAGTGGGATCTCGGGGAGACCGGCGGCCGGGTCGCCGTCCGCATGCCGCTGCACCCGGTCGCGCTCGAGGTGCTGCGCGAGGTGGGGCCGATGGCCGTCACCACCGCCAACAAGGCGGGCCAGGCCGCGCCGGTCACCGCCGAGGAGGCCCGCGACCAGCTGGAGTACGCGGTCCGCGTCTACCTCGAGGCGGGCGTGGCGCACGACCCGGCGCCGAGCACGATCGTCGACGTCACCGGGGACGTGCCCCGGGTGCTGCGGGACGGCGCGGTGCCGTTCGGGAAGCTTCGTGACGTCGTGCCGGACATCGTTGCCGCGGGGTCCTGACGATGCCGCCGTTCACCGTTCTGCACGTGTGCATGGGCAACATCTGCCGTTCGCCGATGGCGGAGCGCCTGCTGGTGATGGCGGCACAGCAGCGGCTGGTCAAGCTCGATCCCGACGCCCGCCTCGGCGACCTGCTGCGCAGCGCGAGCGCGGGCACGGGCGGATGGCACGAGGGCGAGGAGATGAACCCGCCCGCGGCCCGGCAGATCCGCCTGCGCGGCGGCAACGTGGACGGGTTCACCGCCCGGAAGCTCACCAGCGCGCACCTGGCCGACGCCGACCTCATCCTGACCGCGACCGCGGATCAGAGCGACTACGTGCACGCCCTGGCGCCCGATGCCGCAAGCCGGACGTTCGTCCTCGGCCACTTCGGGCGGCTGCTGCGCGAGCTCGACCTCGCGGCGTTGCCCCCGGCCGGCCCCGATCCCGAGGCGTTCGCGGCCCGGGCCGCCGCGCTGGTCGAGGCCGCCGACCGCCGGCGCGGGGAGGACGAACCGCAGCCCGGCGACGACCTCGACGACCCGTGGGGGCGCGGCGACCAGACCTTCCAGCGCATCGGCGACGACATCGACGAGGCCATGTACGTCCTGGTCGACGCCCTGCTACCGGGAGTGCCGAGGCCGGCGTGATCGTCACCGCGGATGCCGCCGGGATCCGCCGCGCGGCCGACATGCTGCGCGCCGGCTCCGTCGTCGCCTTCCCCACCGAGACCGTGTACGGCCTGGGCGCCGACGCCTTCTCGGAGCAGGCGATCGCGGAGGTGTACAGGCTGAAGAACCGCCCGTCGTGGAACCCGCTGATCGTGCACGTCGCGAACGTGGCGGCGGCCCGCGCACTGGCCGCGGAGTGGCCGGAGGCGGCGAACGAGCTCGCCGCGGCGTTCTGGCCGGGTCCGCTGACCCTGGTCGTGCGGCGCGCGGAGCACCTGACCGGCGTCGGCGCCGACACCGGCACGATCGCCGTACGCGTGCCCGCGCACGAGGTCGCCCTGAGGCTGCTGGAGGCCGTGGAACTGCCACTGGCCGCGCCGAGCGCCAACCGCTCGGAGAGCATCTCGCCGACGACCGCCGAGCACGTGCTGCGCAGCCTGCCGGACGTACCGCTGGTGCTGGACGGCGGCGCGGCGTCCTGGGGCATCGAGTCGACGGTGCTGGACGTGACCGGCGCGGTGCCCCGGCTGCTGCGCCCCGGCGCGCTCGGCCTGCGCGAGATCCGCGAGGTGACCGGCGCGATCGCCCTGCCCGACGACGTGGCGGACGGCTCGGCGCGGCCCTCGCCGGGCATGAGCCGGCGCCACTATGCGCCGCGCGCCAAGGTGGTGCTCACCGACGAGGTGGACGCGTCCGCTCTCGACGGATCGGTCGGGGTGCTGACCTACGAGACCGAGGACGTACCCGGAGCGGAGATCCTCAGCGCCGACCCCAGGGAGTACGCGGCTGACCTCTACGCCGCGCTGCACCGCCTCGACGACGCCGGCGTCGCCACGATCCTGGTGAAGTCCCCGCCGGACACCGAGGAGTGGCTCGCGATCCGCGACCGGCTCACCCGCGCCGCGGCGTAGCTTCGGCGCCGCGGGCGATGTTGCGGGCCATGCCGCTGAAGACGATTCCGTGGAACGGCACCACGCTCGCCCAGTACGCGTGCCCGGCCAGCCCGCGCGGCACGAACAGGGCGCGCTGGCGGTAGACGCTCGTGCCGTCCGGCCCGGGCGTCGCGGACATCTCGAGCCAGGCCCGCCCCGGCACCTTCATCTCGGCACGCAGGCGTAGCAGCTCGCCGGGCTTGATCTCCTCGACCCGCCACCAGTCCAGCGCCTCGCCGACGTACAGGCGGTGGCGGTCGCGCCGGCCCCGCCGCAGGCCCACGCCGCCGACCAGGCGGTCCAGCCAGCCGCGCACCGACCAGGCCAGCGGGAAGGAGTACCAGCCGTTGTCGCCGCCGACCCCCTCGATGATCCGCCACAGGGCGTCCACCGGCGCGTGCACCTCGCGGCAGCGCACGTCGGTGTAGATGGTGCCGCCGGACCAGTCGGGGTCGCTCGCCAGAGGCTCGGCGTCCGCGTCCCCACCGGACGCGTTCGACCAGCGCGTCTCCACCTCGGCGTCGCGGATCTTGCCCAGCGCCAGCCGGACCGCCTCGTCGAAGCCCAGCGGCGGTTCTTTCTCGTATGAATCGATGTCGTGTTCATGGGCGACGGCCTCGTGGATCAGGCTGCCGACCAGCGGCCGGGCGATCGCGTTGGGCACCGGGGTGATCCCGCCGACCCAGTGCGCGGAGAGCCAGGGGCTCAGCGGCCGCAGCGGCACGATGACGCGGCGGCGCAGGCCGGCCACCCGGGCGTAGCGCTGCATCATCTCCGCGTAGGTGAGCACGTCCGGGCCGCCGATGTCGAAACCCCGGTTGACCTCCGACGGGAGCTCGGCCGCCGCGACCAGGTAGCGGAGCACGTCGCGTACGGCGATCGGCTGGATCCGGTTGCGCACCCAGCGCGGGGTGACCATGACCGGCAGCCGCTCGGTCAGATAGCGCAGCATCTCGAAGGACGCGGAGCCGGATCCGATGATCACCGGGGCCCGCAGCACCGCCGTCGGCACGCCGCTGGCCAGCAGGATCCGGCCCACTTCGGCCCGGGACCGCAGGTGGGCCGAGGGCTTCTCGCTCGCCGGTGGCTCCGGGCCGCCCAGGTAGACGATCCTGCGAACCTTCTTCTGGTACGCCGCCCGCGCGAAGTTCTGGGCCGCCTGCCGGTCCCGGCGCTCGAAGTCGCGCTGACCGAGCGAGTGCACCAGGAAGTACGCCACGTCGACGCCCTCGAGGGCGGCACCCAGCGACACCGGATCGGCCAGGTCGCCCTCGACGACCTCGGCCCGGGGCGCCCACGGCACGTCCCGGAGCCGGGCCGCACTGCGTGACAACGCCCGTACGTCGTGACCGGCCGCCATCAGCCGGGGCGCGAGGCGGCCGCCGATATATCCCGTGGCACCGGTCACCAGACAGCGCATAACTCACACTGTGCCCGCAGGTGGGCCCCCATAAGCCATATGCTCGTATTCCGGCGCCGTCGCCGACGTGAGGAGCGCGCCATGGACACGTTCTGGGGTCCGGACTTCGCCGCGTTGCAGCGCGAGGATCCCGAGATCGCCGAGGTGATCGTGGGCGAACTCGACCGCCAGCGTGGCGGGCTGCAGCTCATCGCGAGCGAGAACTTCACCTCCCCGGCGGTGCTGGCCGCGCTGGGCTCCACGCTGACCAACAAGTACGCGGAGGGCTACCCCGGCCGGCGCTACTACGGCGGGTGCGCCGAGGTGGACCGCGCCGAGGAGCTGGGCATCGCGCGGGCCCGGGAGCTCTTCGGCGCCGACCACGCCAACCTCCAGCCGCACTCCGGCGCGTCGGCGAACATGGCCGCGTACGCCGCCCTGGTGCAGCCCGGCGACACCGTGCTGGCCATGGACCTGCCGCACGGCGGGCACCTCACCCACGGCAGCAAGGTCAACTTCTCCGGGAAGTGGTTCCACACCATCGGCTACCACGTACGCCCGGACACCGAGCTGATCGACTACGACGAGGTGCGCGACCTCGCCCAGGCGCACCGGCCCAAGCTGATCATCTGCGGCGCCACCGCGTACCCGCGGCTGATCGACTTCAAGGCGTTCCGGGACATCGCCGACGACGTGGGCGCCTACCTCATGGTCGACGCGGCGCACTTCATCGGGCTGGTCGCCGGGCGGGCGGTGCCGTCGCCCGTACCGTATGCCGACGTGGTGTCGTGCACCACCCACAAGGTGCTGCGCGGGCCGCGGGGCGGCATGATTCTCTGCCGTGAGGATCTCGCCGCGCGCATCGACAAGGCCGTCTTCCCGTTCACCCAGGGCGGGCCGCTGATGCACGCCGTCGCCGCGAAGGCGGTCGCGCTGCGGGAGGCCGCGATGCCGGGCTTCCAGGGGTACGCCCACCAGGTGGTGCGCAACTGCCAGACGCTGGCGGCCGCGCTGGCCGGCGAGGGCATGCGGCCGGTCTCCGGCGGTACGGACACCCACCTGGCCCTGGTCGACCTGCGTGACCTGGGCGTCAGCGGGCACCAGGCCGAGGAGCGCTGTGACCGGGCAAGGATCACTCTCAACAAGAACGCGATCCCGTTCGACCCCGAGCGGCCGATGACGGCTTCCGGCATCCGGGTCGGCACGGCCGGTGTGACGACCCAGGGCATGCGCGAGGGGGAGATGCGCCAGATCGCCGGCCTGATCGCCGCGGCGGTGCGCGCCGATCCGAGCACGGTCTCCGGTGCGGGCACGCTGCGGGACACCGCTGACGAAGTGGGCGAGCTGGTGCGGCGGTTCCCGGCGTACCCGGGCACCGAGGTGCCGGTATGACCGAGAAGCAGAGCGCAGCTCACCGGGACGACGTCGTGCCCGGGCCGCGGGACGCCGACGTTCCGGAGTGGGCCCTGCGGGCGGACGACGAGGACGATGACCGCCCGTTGCCGGATCTGCCGCCGTTGCCCGCCGATCCCCGCTGGCGGGTCGAGCACCTGCCCCTGCTGACCGCCTTCTCCGTGGCGCTTCTGATGTGCGCGGCGTCGGTGGGATTCCTCACGGCGGGTGCGGCGGCTGCCCTCGGGGCCGCGGCCGGCGTGGCGATCGTGACCGTCAGCTACACCATGTCCACCCTGGTCCTGGCCTGGGCCGATACCGTGCGCCCGGCGCTGCTGATGCCGCTGGGACTCACCACGTACGTGGTGAAGTACTCGTTGCTCGGCGTGATCCTCGCGTTTGTGATCTCCTCGGAGTGGCCGGGTCGTGCGGCGCTCGGCTGGGGCGTCGTCGCCGGCGTCATGGGCTGGACGGCCGTGCAGATCTGGTGGGTAGCCAGACCGCGTCACCGCACGTGACGGCCTAGCGGGAGTTTCGTGGGATTTGATCCCCGAATCGGTGACGGAAAGGCGGCAATGGTGTCCGGTTCTGGTGGAGGGGGAGTACCGTGGCTGCGAGTTGCGAGACCCCTGACGCCTGGACAACTGCGGTTGTGCGGGGGGTCCCGCTTAGCTTCGTCCTCCTGACTGATATCTTCATGCCGTCATGGCCGGTCAGAAACCTCCCAACGAATCGCACGGTGACGACGGTCCACCCCCGCCCGACACGGGCATGGGCATGACTGCGGTCGCCTACCTCTTCGCGGGCATGTTGGTCTGGGGCGGGATCGGCTGGCTGGTCGACCACTGGGTCGGTACTCGCGGGATCTTCGCCGGATTAGGCGCGGTCCTCGGTATCGGCGGTGGTGTCTACCTCATCGTGCGCCGTCTCGGCGCCTGACAGGAAAGGGCTACGGTGATCGGTCAGTCGACGGTCCTCGCAGCGGAGTTCCCGCCCAGTGTCGAGGACTTCTATCTGCCCAGCATCCTGCGGTGGGGCGCGCACGACTCCTATTGGTTCACCAAGATCACGTTCCTGGTCTGGGTCACCGCCGCCCTCATCATCCTCTTCTTCCTGGTCGCGTACCGGAAGCCCAAGCTCGTGCCCACCAAGAAGCAGTGGCTGGCCGAGAGCGCGTACGGCTTCGTGCGCAACAACATCGCAATCGAGATGATCGGTCCGAAGGGCGTGGCGTTCGCGCCGTACCTGACGACGTTGTTCCTCTTCATTCTGTTGAACAACTTCTGGGGCATCGTGCCGTTCGTGCAGATCTCGCCGAACTCGCACATCGCCTTCCCGGCATTCCTCGCGGTGATCAGCTACTTCATGTTCATCATCGTGGGAATCCGGCATCACGGGTTCGCCAAGTACTTCAAGACCGCGCTGATCCCGCCGGCACCGTGGTTCATTCTCCCGCTGCTGATCCCGATCGAATTCTTCTCGAATTTCATGGTCCGCCCCTTCTCGCTGGCGGTCCGACTCTTCGCGAACATGTTCGCCGGCCACATGCTGCTGCTGGTGTTCACGCTGGGCGGCTTCGCGATGATCAGCTCGAACGTCTGGTTCGCGCCGTTCTCGATCGTCTCGTGGCTGATGACGATCGCGCTGACGCTGCTGGAGTTCCTGGTCATCTGCCTGCAGGCGTACGTCTTCACGGTGCTGACCGCGAGCTACGTGCAGGGCGCGCTCGCCGACGAGCACTGAGAGCTGTCAGAGCTACACCCCGTTTGTCGTCCCGCGTGACAGTCACGCGAGATACCAGGAGGAATCTGTAATGGTTGCAGACGTTCTTGCCGCCGTTGAGGGCAGCACCGCCGCCATCGGCTACGGCCTCGCCGCGATCGGCCCCGGCATCGGCGTGGGTCTCGTGTTCTCGGCCTACATCCAGTCGACGGCCCGCCAGCCGGAGTCGTCGCGCCTGACCCTCCCGTACGTCTGGATCGGCTTCGCCGTCATCGAGGCGCTCGCCCTGCTGGGCATCGCCTTCGGCTTCATCTGGCAGGGCCAGCTCTGACCTCAGCCTCGATAGGAGGTGTCCATGCTTTCCCTTACCTATCTGGCCGCTGAGGCCGGTACGACCAAGCCCCACAACCCGATCATCCCGGTGTGGCAGGAGATCGTGGTCGGCTCGATCGCGTTCATCGTGCTGTGCTACATCCTGATGAAGTTCGTCTTCCCGCAGATGGAGAAGACGTTCGCGGCGCGGGTCGACGCGATCGAGGGCGGTATCAAGCGCGCCGAGGCCGCCCAGGCCGAGGCGAACCAGCTGCTCGAGCAGTACCGGGCACAGCTCGGCGAGGCCCGCACCGAGGCCGCGCGGATCCGCGACGAGGCCCGTGCCGACGCGGAGGGCATCCGTCAGGACGTCCTCGCCAAGGCCCGGGAGGAGTCCGACCGCATCATCTCGGCCGGTCGCGAGCAGCTCGCCGCCCAGCGCGAGAGCATCGTGCGCGACCTGCGCTCCGAGGTGGGCACGCTCGCCGTGGACCTGGCCAGCAAGATCGTCGGTGAATCGCTCGCCGACGAGGCGCGCAGCCGGGGCACCGTCGACCGGTTCATCACGGAGCTCGGCGCCGGTACGGGCGGACGCTGATGGCGACCGTCAACCGGGAGTCGTACGCCGCCGCCGTCGAGAAGCTGACCGCGGACACGCAGACGGCGACCGCCGCGCAGATCGCCATCACCGCCGACGAGATCCTGTCGGTGGCACGGCTGCTGCGCGGCCAGCCCCGGCTGCGGCGTGCGCTGACCGACCCGTCGCGTTCGGGCGCCGAGCGGGGCGAGCTGCTCCGCTCGCTGCTCGCGGGCAAGGTCGGCCCGGCCGCGGTGGACGCGGTCGCGGTGCTGGCGTCCGGCCGCTGGTCGGCGCCGAACGAGCTGCTCGGCGCCGCGGAGCGGCTCGGGGTCGACACCGCGCTGGCGGCCGCCGACAAGGCCGGCAAGCTGGCCGACATCGAGGACGAGCTGTTCCGCTTCGGGCAGGTCGTCTCGGGGAGCCCGCAGCTCTCCGTCACGCTCAGTGACCCCGCTGCGCCGGTCGACCGAAGGGCTAAGCTGGTCGAAGACCTGCTGACGGGCAAGGCCCAGACGGGAACCTTGCAGCTTGTCCGGGCCGCGCTCGAAGGGTTCGGCGGCCGGAGCTTCGAGACGTCGCTGAGCAAGCTGGTCGAGCTGACCGCCGAGAAGCGGGAACGCCAGGTCGCGTATGTGACGGCGGCCAAGCTGCTCGACGACGCCGAGGAGCAGCGGCTCGCCGCCAAGTTGTCCGACATCTACGGTCGGCAGGTCTCGCTGAAGGTCGATGTGGATCCGAGCATCATCGGTGGCCTCAGCGTCCGTGTCGGCTCCGACCTCTACGACGGCACGATCCTGCGGCGACTCAACGAAGCCCGGCAGGCGTTCGCTAAATAGTTACTTCCCCTCGGCGGCGGCGACGCTACCGAAAGCCCTCGGGCGCGGCGACGCCCCGAGCCGACTAGAGAAGGCAGAGGATGGCCGAGCTGACCATCTCCTCGGACGAGATCCGGGGGGCGCTAGAGCGCTACGTCTCGTCCTACACGCCCGAGGTCTCCCGCGAGGAGGTCGGCATCGTCTCCGATGCGGGCGACGGTATCGCGCACGTCGAGGGCCTGCCCTCGGCGATGGCGAACGAACTGCTCGAGTTCGAGGACGGCACCCTGGGTGTCGCCCTGAACCTCGACATCCGCGAGATCGGCGCCGTGGTCCTGGGTGACTTCGCCGGCATCGAAGAGGGCCAGAAGGTCAAGCGGACCGGCCGCGTCCTCTCGGTCCCGGTCGGCGACGCCTTCCTCGGCCGCGTGGTCGACGCCCTGGGCAACCCGATCGACGACCGCGGCGAGATCGCCGACGAGGGCTTCCGCGAGCTCGAGCTGCAGGCGCCGAACGTCATGGCGCGCCAGCCCGTCAAGCAGCCGCTGCAGACCGGCATCAAGGCGATCGACGCCATGACGCCGATCGGCCGCGGTCAGCGCCAGCTGATCATCGGCGACCGCAAGACCGGTAAGACCACGGTCGCGCTCGACACGATCATCAACCAGCGCGCCAACTGGGAGTCCGGCGACCCGCAGAAGCAGGTTCGCTGCATCTACGTCGCGATCGGCCAGAAGGCCTCCACCATCGCGAGCATCCGGGGCACGCTCGAGGCCCAGGGCGCGCTGGAGTACACGACCATCGTGGCCTCCCCGGCGTCCGACCCGGCCGGCTTCAAGTACATCGCGCCCTACACCGGCTCGGCCATCGGCCAGCACTGGATGTACGCCGGCAAGCACGTCCTGATCGTCTTCGACGACCTGACCAAGCAGGCCGAGGCGTACCGGGCGGTCTCGCTGCTGCTGCGCCGGCCGCCGGGCCGCGAGGCCTACCCGGGCGACGTCTTCTACTTGCACAGCCGGCTCCTCGAGCGTTGCGCGAAGCTCTCCGACGAGCTGGGTGGCGGCTCGATGACCGGCCTGCCGCTGATCGAGACGAAGGCCAACGACATCTCGGCCTACATCCCGACCAACGTCATCTCCATCACCGACGGTCAGATCTTCCTCGAGGCCGACCTGTTCGCCTCGGGTGTGCGCCCGGCCATCAACGTCGGCACCTCGGTGTCGCGAGTGGGCGGTTCCGCGCAGGTCAAGGGCATGCGCCGGGTCTCCGGCCGACTGCGCCTCGACCTGGCCCAGTTCCGCGAGCTGGAGGCCTTCTCGGCCTTCGCCTCCGACCTGGACAAGGCGTCGCGGGCCCAGCTCGAGAAGGGCGTCCGCCTGGTCGAGCTGCTCAAGCAGCCGCAGTACTCGCCGCTCTCGGTGGCCGAGCAGATCCTCGTCATCTGGGCCGGCACCACCGGCCAGCTCGACGACATCCCGGTCGTCGACGTCAAGCGCTTCGAGGCCGAGCTGCTCGACTGGATCAAGCGGCACCGCAGCGAGACCTTCACCGCCATCGAGGCGGACGGTCAGCTGAGCGACGAGCAGGTCGAGACCCTCGAGAACGCGGTCAAGGAGTTCAAGCCGCTGTTCAAGCAGGGCGCGATCACCGGCGGGCCGCACGACGCGCCGGCCGAGCCGCTCGCCGAGGGCACGGAGAGCCGGGAGACCGTCACCCGTGAGGTTCGTCCCTCCTCGGGCGAGAAGTAAGCCATGGCCGGTCAGGTACAGGCCCTCCGGCGGCGCATCCGCACCGTCCGGTCGACCAAGAAGATCGCCAAGGCGCAGGAGCTCGTGGCCACCAGCCGGATCGCCAAGGCTCAGGAGCGGGTCGCCGCCTCCAAGCCGTACTCGGAGGCGATCACCCGGGTGCTGACGGCGCTGGCCTCCAACGCCTCGGTCGACAACCCGCTGCTGCAGCCGCGTGAGCGGGTGCGGCGCGCGGGCGTCCTGCTGATCACCAGCGACCGCGGCCTGGCCGGCGCCTACAACGCCAACGCGATCCGCACCGCCGAGCAGCTGATCTCCCGGCTGCGGGCGGACGGCAAGGACGTGGCGCTGTACATCGTCGGCCGCAAGGGCGTGGGCTACTACCGGTTCCGCAACCGGCCGGTGGCGGCGAGCTGGACCGGCTTCTCCGAGCGTCCCTCCTTCGAGGACGCCCGGCGCATCGGTGAGTCCCTGCTGGAGGCGTTCGTCGCCGGCGCGGACGACGGCGACGACCACCACGGTCCGGACGGCATCCAGGGTGTGGACGAGCTGCACATCGTCAGCACGCAGTTCAAGTCGCTCATGACCCAGGCCGCGGAGGCGCGCTTTCTGGCGCCGATGCAGGTCGAGGAGCGCGAGCGCGAGCCCGGCCTGCGTCCGGCTTACGAGTTCGAGCCCGAGGCCGAGGAGCTGCTGAACGCGCTGCTGCCGAAGTACCTCAACACGCGGATCTACGCGGCGTTGCTGGACTCGGCGGCGAGCGAGTCGGCGTCGCGGCGCCGAGCGATGAAGAGCGCGTCGGACAACGCCGACGACCTGCTCAAGCGGTACACGCGCGAGATGAACTCCGCGCGGCAGGCCGCGATCACCCAGGAAATCAGTGAAATCGTCGGCGGCGTCGAGGCGCTGTCCGCAGCGGGAAGTGATGTGTGATGACTGCTGTAGCTGAGCCCACCAAGACGGAGACCGGTATCGGCCGCGTCGTCCGGGTCATCGGCCCGGTCGTCGACGCGGAGTTCCCGCGGGACGCGATGCCCGCGATCTTCAACGCGCTGCACGTCGACGTGACCCTCTCCGAGGGCACCAAGACGCTGACCCTCGAGATCGCCCAGCACCTCGGCGGCAACATGGTCCGGGCCATCTCGATGCAGCCGACCGACGGTCTGGTCCGCGGCGCCGAGGTGCGCGACACCGGCTCGCCGATCTCGGTGCCCGTCGGTGACGTGACCAAGGGCCACGTCTTCAACGCCCTGGGCGAGGTGCTCAACGCCGACCCCGCGTCGCTGGAGATCACCGAGCGCTGGCCGATCCACCGCAAGCCCCCGGCGTTCGCCGACCTCGAGCCGAAGACCGAGATGCTGGAGACCGGCATCAAGGTGCTCGACCTGCTCGCGCCGTACGTGCGCGGTGGCAAGATCGGCCTGTTCGGCGGGGCGGGCGTGGGCAAGACGGTGCTCATCCAGGAGATGATCATCCGGGTCGCCCGCAACTTCGGCGGTACGTCGGTCTTCGCCGGCGTGGGTGAGCGCACCCGTGAGGGCAACGACCTCATCCTCGAGATGGCCGAGGGTGGCGTGCTCGACAAGACCGCCCTGGTCTTCGGCCAGATGGACGAGCCGCCGGGTACCCGCCTGCGCGTCGCCCTGACCGCCCTGACCATGGCGGAGTACTTCCGGGACGTCCAGAACCAGGAGGTGCTGCTCTTCATCGACAACATCTTCCGGTTCACCCAGGCCGGTTCCGAGGTGTCCACCCTGCTCGGCCGCATGCCGTCCGCCGTGGGTTACCAGCCCACGCTGGCCGACGAGATGGGCGAGCTGCAGGAGCGCATCACCTCGGTCCGGGGCAAGGCGATCACGTCGCTGCAGGCGATCTACGTGCCCGCGGACGACTACACCGACCCGGCCCCGGCGACCACGTTCGCCCACCTGGACGCGACCACCAACCTCGAGCGGTCGATCTCCGACAAGGGCATCTACCCGGCCGTGGACCCGCTGGCCTCGAGCTCGCGGATCCTGGCGCCGGAGTTCGTCGGCGCCGAGCACTACGCGGTCGCCCGTGAGGTGCAGCGGATCCTGCAGAAGTACAAGGACCTGCAGGACATCATCGCCATCCTCGGCATGGACGAGCTCTCCGAGGAGGACAAGATCACGGTGCAGCGGGCCCGCCGCATCGAGCGCTTCCTCTCGCAGAACACGTACGCCGCCGAGCAGTTCACCGGCGTTCCCGGCTCGACGGTCCCGCTGAAGGAGACCATCGAGGCGTTCAAGAAGATCAGCGAGGGCGAGTACGACTCGTTCCCCGAGCAGGCCTTCTTCATGTGCGGTGGCCTCGAGGACCTCGAGAAGAACGCGCACGAGCTGATGAAGGGCTGATCCACACGCGATCCCCAGGGCCGCTCCGACACAGGTCGGGGCGGCCCTACGCGTTTCCTCCGGCCCGTTATGTCCGTTTAGCCAGCCAGTACCGGGCGTCGCCACCGGCACGGATGTGCACCGGTGGCGCGGGCGGGGTATCAGGACGCGAAAGTTTCTTCTCTTGTTCGGATACCCTTGACGGTGCCTGTTGCACAGCTCTGCGATCATGGCTCCTTCGGTCGCGGACGAGACCCGTCGACGGTGGTTGGGGAGCGAGTGGCGAAGAGCGGGAAACCCAGAACCAAGCGGCGGTCGCCGCTCTGGGCGAGGCTGTGCGCGATCTTCGGGTGTGTGCTCATGGTCCTCAGTGGCGGCGCGCTGATCACGAGCCAGGCACTCGTGGCGCGCTACGCCGGCGCGGTGGAGACCAAGGACCTCTTCGGTAACGCCGCGAAGGGCTCCGCCAAGCAGCCGGTCTCCGACATCAAGGGCCCGCTCAACATCCTGCTCGTCGGCATCGACCCGCGCGACGCGACCACCGCGCCGCTGTCCGACTCGATCATCGTGGTGCACATCCCCCGGGGGTTGAAGCAGGCGTACCTCTTCTCCATCCCGCGTGACCTGCGGGTCGAGATCCCGCCCTTCCCCAAGACCGGCTTCCAGGGCGGCACCTCGAAGATCAACGCCGCCATGTCGTACGGCAGCAGCGTCGGCAACGGCAAGCACGACGTCGCCCAGGGCTTCGACCTGCTGGCCAAGACGGTCGGACAGCTCACCGGCATCAAGCACTTCGACGCGGGCGCGATCATCAACTTCAACGGTTTCAAGGACATCGTCGACGCCATGGACGGTGTCACCATGACGATCGACCAGAACGTGAAGTCGGAACACCTCCAGCCCAACGGCAAGCCGCGCCCCCGCCGCCCCGAGTGCGCCGACAACAGGTGCGACCACCCGTACATCGGTCCCCAGGCCGAGTACAAGAAGGGCACGTACCACCTCGAGGGCTGGCAGGCGCTCGACTACGTGCGGCAGCGCTACGGCCTGCCCCGCAGCGACTACGACCGCCAGCGCCACCAGCAGCAGTTCATCAAGGCCATGGCGGAGCAGGCGCTCAGCAAGGACGTCGTGACCAACCCGATCAAGCTCGACCACGTGCTGCGGGCCGCCGGCGACGCGCTCATCTTCGACGGCAACGGGCACAACGTGGTCGACTGGGGCCTGGCGCTGCGCGGCCTGCGCTCCGACGACATGACCCTGGTCAAGCTGCCGGGCAATTCGTTGTTCAACGGCCGGTCGTACATCGGCGAGGGTCTCGATCCGTCGGCCCAGGACTTCTTCACCTCGGTCAACGACGACTCGATCGCGTCGTTCCTCGTGGACAACCCCAGCTTCCTGCAGAAGCTCTGACGCCCGAGAGTGGCGGTCGCCACCCGGGGCAACGCTGTGTCACCCGGCCGTTTAGACTTCACCCAAGGATCGCAAGGTTCCGCAGGCTTACAGGGAGACAGCGTGGCCAAGCAGTTGCACGTCCAGGTCGTCGCCGTCGAGGAGAAGGTCTGGTCCGGCGACGCCGAGATGGTCGTCGCGCGCACCACCGAGGGTGAGCTCGGCGTCCTGCCCGGCCACTCGCCGCTCCTCGGCCTGCTCAAGGAGCCCTCCCAGGTGCGCGTCAAGCTCGCCGGCGGCGAGCAGCTCACCTACGACGTGGCCGGTGGCTTCCTCTCCGTCGACGCGGACGGCGTGACGGTCCTCGCCGAGAGCGCGACCCCCGCCACCCCCGACGCGCACTGACGCACGATGCGGATTCTGGAGATCGTCGGAATCTGCATCGGCGCGCTGGTCGTCGTCCTCTTCGCCCTCTTCTTCCGCCGCCGTCTGCTCATGCAGGGCGGCGGCACCATCCGTGTCCAGGTCCGGGTCACCACCATGGTCCGGGGCCGCGGCTGGTCCGCGGGGCTCGGCCAGTTCGTCGGCGACGAGCTGCGGTTCCACCGGATGTTCAGCTTCGCCATCCGCCCCAAACGCGTGCTCGACCGCCGCGCCCTGGACGTGCAGCGCCGCCGCCTGCCGGAGGGCCCCGAGCGGCTGACCATGCCGGGTCACTGGGTCATCCTGCTGTGCCGCCTGCCGGACACCGAGATCGAGATCGCGATGGCGGAGTCGACGGTGACGGGCTTCCTGTCCTGGCTCGAGGCGGGACCGCCCGGGCAGCCGGGCAGCGTGCCCCCTCGCCCGGCCATCACCCCCCGCCCCGCCGAGAACTGACCCCGCCGCCGAAGGCGTCGAAACGCCGCGCGGCAGACGGCCCCGGCAGACGGCCCCGGCAGATGAGCCGCCGAGGCCGCCCGGGCCGGCCCTAGGAGGCCGTACCGCCCGGGACCCACTTCACGTCGCCCGCCGAGCCGTTCGCCGTGCGGGCCAGGATGAACAGCAGGTCCGACAGCCGGTTCAGGTACTTGGCCGGCAGCGGTCCCGTGCGCTCCGGGTCCTCCGCGACCAGCGTCCACGCCGACCGTTCCGCCCGCCGGGCCACCGTCCGGGCCACGTGCAGCAGTGCCGCCCCGGCGGAACCACCCGGCAGGATGAAGGAGTCCAGCGCCGGGAGCTGCTCGTTGTACTCGTCGCACCAGCCCTCCAGGCGGGTCACGTACGACTCCTTGATCCGCAGCGGCGGGTACGGCGGGTCCTCCATCAGCGGATTGCACAGGTCGGCGCCCACGTCGAAAAGGTCGTTCTGCACGGTGGTCAGCACGCTCCGGATGTCCGGTGCCAGGGCGCCCAGCGCCAGCGCCACTCCCAGTGCGGCGTTGCACTCGTCGACGTCGGCGTACGCGACGATGCGCGGATCCGTCTTGGCGGCCACCTCGTTGTTGCCGAGGCGGGTCGAGCCGGCGTCGCCGGTGCGGGTGTAAATGCGGGTGAGATGCACGGCCATGGCCCCCACCCTACGGAGGTGGTCTGGACGCGCCCCATACGATGGCCCGCGTGGATGTGATCAGGGTCAAGGGCGGCGCACGCCTCTCCGGTGATGTCACGGTGGGCGGTGCCAAGAACTCGGCGCTCAAGCTGATGGCCGTCGCGCTGCTGGCCGAGGGGCGCAGCGTCGTGGCGAACGTTCCCCGGATCACCGACGTCGCCATCATGGGCGAGGTGCTCCGCCGGCTGGGCTGCGACGTGTCGTTCGACGGCGGCGAGGCCACCATCGACGTGCCGGCCGAGCCCGGCAGCGAGGCCGACTACGACCTCGTCCGCCGGTTGCGCGCGTCCATCTGCGTGCTCGGGCCGCTGCTGGCGCGCCGGGGGTACGTGCGGGTGGCGCTGCCCGGTGGCGACATGATCGGTTCCCGCGGGCTCGACATGCACGTGACCGGCCTGGCGCGGCTCGGCGCGGAGATCTCCGGCGAGCACGGCTTCGTCATCGCGTCGGCACCGGCGGGGCTGCGGGGCGCGAAGATCTGGCTGGACTTCCCGAGCGTCGGCGCGACCGAGAACATCCTGATGGCCGCCGTGCTCGCCAAGGGCGTCACGGAGATCGACAACGCGGCCCGCGAGCCGGAGATCGTCGACATCTGCCAGATGCTGGTCGAGATGGGTGCCCACATCGACGGCGCCGGCACGTCGACGCTCACCATCGAGGGGGTCGACGCGCTGAAGCCGGTACGGCACGCCACCGTCGGCGACCGGATCGTCGGCGGCACGTGGGCGTTCGCCACGGCGATGACCCGCGGCGACGTGACCGTCCACGGCGTACGCCCGGAGTATCTGGAGATCGCGCTCGACAAGCTGGTGTCGGCCGGCGGGGTCGTGGAGCCGGGCGACAACCGCTTCCGCGTACGCATGGACGACCGCCCGAAGGCCGTCGACATCGTGACGCTGCCGTACCCGGGTTTCGCCACCGACCTGCTGCCGATGGCGCTGGGGCTGGCGGCGGTCAGCTCGGGATCGTCCCTGATCACCGAGAACATCTTCGACGGCCGGTTCATGTTCGTGAACGAGATGGTGCGGCTCGGTGCGGACATCCGTACCGATGGACACCACGCCGTGACGAACGGCCGGGAGCGGCTCTCCGGGGCTCCGGTGCGGGCGACCGACATCCGGGCCGGCGCCGGCCTGGTGATCGCGGGGCTGTGCGCGGACGGCGTGACCGAGGTCGGTGAGGTGCACCACATCGACCGCGGCTACCCGGACTTCGTCGCGGACCTGGCCAATCTCGGCGTCGACGTGGAACGCGCGGTCGTCACCGAGCCGACGTACGACTTCTGAGCGCTCAGAGCGCGGGTGAGCCCCCGACCAGGCGCCGCGCCTCCTCGACCTCCTCGGGGAAGACCAGCACGAGCAGGCGGCCGTCGGGGCGTACGCCCGACGTCGAGCGGATGCCGGCGGCCCGGAGCAGGGCGCGGATCTCCTCGGCGATGATCGCGTCGTCCGTGGCGGCGGCGGGGCAGAGCAGCCCGTAGTCCTCGCCGCGGTCGAAGATGGCCAGGCCGGCGTAGAGGTCGCGGAGCGGGTCATCGGCCGCCCGGGTCCACTGCAGGCCCATCCGCCAGAAGAGCGCGCCGAGGAAGCCGACGAGTGCGACGGCTATGAAAGGCCCTAGGAGGTACCAGCCGTCGCTTGGTGGCATGCGCACAGTCTGGCATCGCGGGCAATCGTTTTCCGGGTATTTGCCCCGATAGAGGCCCTGAGCCTGCGTTAAGTGAGCCCGCTAGTCTGGGACCACCCTCAAAGATGAGCGGGACACAGAGAAGGTGAGGCACACATGGCGGGTCGGCTCGCGGTCATCGGCTCCGGTCTGATGGGTTCCGGTATCGCCCAGGTGGCGGCGCAGGCGGGATGGCAGGTCACCATGCGGGACCTGGACGAGTCCTCGCTCAAGCGCGGCGTCTCGGCGATCAGGGACTCGCTCGGGCGCTTCGCCGCCAAGGGCAAGATCACCCAGGAGGACGCCGACGCCACCGTCGCCCGGATCACCACCACGACCGAGCTGGAGGCGGCCGCCGACGCCGACGTCGTGGTCGAGGCCATCTTCGAGAAGGTCGAGGCCAAGCACGAGGTCTTCCGGGCCCTCGACAAGATCTGCAAGCCCGGCGCCGTGCTCGGCACCAACACCTCCGCCATCCCGATCACCCAGATCGCCGCGGTCACCGAGCGCCCGGAGGCCGTGGTCGGCATCCACTTCTTCTCGCCCGTACCGATGATGAAGCTGGTCGAGCTGGTCCGCGGCTACCAGACCTCGGACGAGACGCTCGCGGCGGCGCGCAACTTCGCCGAGGAGGTCGGCAAGACCTGCGTCGAGGTGAAGCGGGACGTGGCCGGCTTCGTCTCCAACCGGCTCTTCTCCGCGCTGCTGGTCGAGGCGATCAGCCTGGTCGAGTCGGGCGTGGTCACCGCGGCCGACCTCGACACGGTCATGAAGCTCGGCTTCGGCCACGCCATGGGCCCGCTGGCCACCATCGACCTGACCGGCCTGGACGTCATGCTCAACGCCACCAGCAACATCTACCGCGACACCGCGGACGAGAAGTTCTTCCCGCCGGAGCTGCTGCAGCGCATGGTCACCGCCGGCGACCTGGGCCGCAAGACCGGCAAGGGCTTCTACACGTACGAAGTCTGAGTCAGCCGTCGCGCTTGGTGGTCCATCTGAACGTGGTCAGACACAGGACGAGGGCCACCAAGCACCACGCCCCCAGCACCAGCGCCACCATGGGCAGGTCGTACGAGCCGCCGGGCTCGCGCGGGCCGAAGGACGCGGGCAGGAACACCGAGCGCAGCCCCTGGCACATCCACTTCAGCGGGAAGACCGACGCCACGTTCTGCATCCAGCCGGGCAGGCTGGTGAAGACGAAGAACACCCCGGAGATGAACTGCAGGATCAGCGCGACCGGGGTGACCACCGCTGGGGCGCTGCGTCCGGTGCGGGCCAGCGACGAGAACGCGACGCCGCAGAGCGTGCACGCCGTGATGCCCAGCGCGGAGACCCAGAGGAACGTCAGCCACTTGCCGGCCGAGTCCGGCAGGTTCAGGCCGAAGAGCAGCGTCGCCACGGTGAGCAGGATGACCGTCTCCAGCACCGCGACGAACCCGACCATGATGACCTTGCCGGCGAAGTAGACCCAGCGCGGCATCGGCGTGCCGAGCAGGCGCTTGAGCACCCCGCGGTCGCGTTCCATCGGGATCTGGATGGCCAGGGCCTGGAAACCGGCGGTCATCAGCCCGGTCGCGATCATGCCGGTCACGAAGTACTGGGTGAACTTCACCCCGTCGCCGATCTCGCCCTTGAAGATCGAGCCGAACACCAGGATCAGGATCGCCGGGAATGCCAGCGTGAACATGACCTGTTCGCGGCTGCGCAGGAACTGCCGGATCTCCAGCAACCCCTGACGAAGACCCAGTGTCACGATGCTCCGATCATGTCGAGGTAGATGTCCTCCAAAGTCGGCCGAGTCACGGTCAGGCCGGGGACCTCGCCGTCGAAGCGCGCGGCCAGGTCGGTCACCACGGCCGTCGGCGTCGCGCTCCGGGTGCTTTCCCAGGACCCCTCGGCGGTACGCCAGGAGACGGTCGCCAGCGCAGATTCCCGGTTGCCGAGCCGCCGGGGCGTGTCCACGGCGATGAGCCGGCCCGCCGCGATGACCCCCACCCGGTCGGCGAGCGTCTCCGCCTCCTCGAGGTAGTGCGTGGTCAGCACGATGGTCGTACCGCTGCCGGCCAGGTCCTTGATCAGGGTCCAGAACTCACGGCGGGCCTCCGGGTCGAAGCCCGTGGTCGGTTCGTCGAGGAACAGCAGCTCGGGCCGGCCGATGATGCCCAGCGCCACGTCCAGGCGCCGCTTCTGCCCGCCGGAGAGGGTGTGCGTCCGCGCTCGGGTCTTGCCGGTGAGGCCGACCCGCGCGATGACCTCCGCCGGATCGTCCGGGTCGGGGTAGAAGCGGGCGAAGTGGCCGACCACCTCGCCGACGGTCAGCTCGTCGAACTCCCCGGTGCCCTGCAGCACGATGCCGACGCGGGTGCGCCACCGCCGCTTGGCCGCGTCCTCCACGGCCGGGTCGACGCCGAGCACCCGGACGTCGCCCGCGTCCCGGCGGCGATAGCCCTCGAGGATCTCCACGGTGGTGGTCTTGCCCGCGCCGTTCGGTCCGAGCAGCGCGAAGATCTCGCCCGCGGCGACGGTCAGGTCCACGCCGTCGACAGCGACCGTGTCGCCGTAGACCTTGCGGAGCCCCCGTACCTCGATCGCGGCGTCCCTCATGGAGGGAACTTAGCTCACCGGCTCGCGGCGAAGGTCACCGACAGGAGGGTGGCCGCGAGCATGCCGCCGAGCAGGGTCAGGCCGATGCCCCCGATGTCCAGCTTCGAGCGCAGCCGCCGGTGCGCGATCACGGCGCCGACCGGTACGCCCGCCGACGGCGCCACCAGGAACGCCAGCCAGCCCAGGCCCCGGATCACGGCTCCGCCGGGGATGGGCGTACTCCCGACGGTGACCAGGCCGGCCGCGAGCAGCCCGGTCAGCCCGGCCACCAGGGCGCCGAGCAGGGGCAGCAGCGGCAGCGCCCAGCGGGGCAGGGACCGGCGCTCCGCCGGGCGTACGGTCACGTCGATCCGCTCGGCCGCCCGCGCGAGCAGTGTCCGGGCCGACTGGCGCGGCGCCGGTGCCAAGGCCTGCGAGCCGGGGGAGCGTTCCAGCGCGACCCGGGGCAGCGCCTCCACCGCGGCCGGTTCCGGCACCTCGCCCAGCGCGCGTACCCGCATGCCCGGCGCCCGCCGCAGCTGGTCCCACAGCCGGGCGGCCTCCCGGTCCACGTCGAGCACCTGGGCCGCCGCCGCACCCGCCCAGCGGTCCGCGGCCGCCGCGTCGCCCTCGGCCCGGGCGAGCTCGCCGGCCGCCTGGGCGGCACTGCTCCGGTACGCCTCCTCGGCGTGGGACAGTTCGGCGTCGCGCCGCCGGGCGACATCGGCCAGCGCGGACATCATCAGCTGGTAGTCGCGGTCACGTGTGGTCACTGTTCACCTCGTACGGGATGATCACTTCGGGATGGCGGTGCACCGACCGGTCGAAGAACAGGGCCCGGCGCCGCCGCGGGTACCACAGCGGCCCGCCGGGCTGGGGCGAGAGCGGGCTCAGCTCCGGCCCCTGCACGTCGAGGGCGACCCAGGCGCCGATCGTGTCCAGCCGGGCGCCGACGCCGCCGAGGTCGTCGCGCAGCCGGCCGACCGAGCGCCACCAGCCCAGCACGTGCATCCGCTGCTCCGGGCCGTCGGCGAGCAGGGCGCGCAACCGTTCCCGGTACGCCGGCCCGGCCGCGTCGAACGCGTACCCGAGCACGTAGTGCGGGATGCCGTCCGGGCTGAACGCGGCGAACAGGTCGTCGAGGTCGGCAGGCCCGTACCAGTCGGCTTGCGGCAGCTCGGCGACCAGCCGGGCGGCCGGGCGCTCGGCGCTCTGGTCGAGGCAGGCGATGCTGAAGCGCGCGGGTCCCTGGGCGGCCAGCGACAGGGCGGCGGCAGCGAGCACGTCGCACGCCTCCTCGACGCGGGTGCCGAGGACGGCCAGGTTGCGTCCCGGCATCCGGCCGAGCCGCAGCCGTGCGGGGCGCGCAGCGACGTCGATGCGCTCGCCCAGCACCGCGCCGGGCGACGATCCGACGTCGGCGCTGCTGTCCGGCACCCGCCCGGCGGGCCGGTACGCCTCCGGCAGCCGCGGCACGGCGTCACCGTCGAACAACCGCGGCGGTACGCAGGAGTCCGGCCGCTCGTGCCACAGCTTGCGCTGCAGAGACCGCCACGCCGACCGGTCGCTCGCGTCGGGCAGCCGGACGACCTGGTTGGCCCCGGCGACCCCGGAGTCGGCGTTGACGACCGCGTGGAAGCGCGGAATCACCGCGGCGGCGAGATTGGTGTCGCTCAGGATGCGCCGGGCCTTCGGCAGCGCGATCCGCAGCGTGAACTGCCCGATCAGGCCCGAGCGGCCCCAGAGCGCCTCGATGCCGGACACGTCCTGGCTCGCCAGCACCAGGTGGATGCCCTGGGAGCGGCCGCGCCGGGCGAGGTCCTCCAGCAGGGTCACCGCCTCGTCGGCGAGCGGGTCGCGGCCCGAGAGCAGCACCTGGAACTCGTCGATGACCGCGACGATGCGGGGCCAGTGCCCGCCCGGGTCCTCGGCGCGCAGCTCGGCCAGCTTCGAGGCCTCGTACCGTTTGGCCGCCTGGGCCCGCGACCGCAACTCCTCGCTCAGGTGGCGGAGCATCGCCAGGCCGAACTCGCGGTCGCCGTTGACGTTGATCCCGGCCAGCCGGACCTGCGGCAGCCAGCTCGGATCCCGCGGCCCCGGCGCGAACCGGGCGAAGGACACGCCCTCCTTGAAGTCGAGCAGGTAGAGAGCGAGCTCCTCGGGGCCGTACCGGGCGGCGAGGGAGCCGATCCAGGCGTAGATCAGGTTGGTCTTGCCGGACCCGGACGGACCGCCGATCAGCGCGTGCGGCGGGTCGTCGCCGAGCGGCACCTCGACCAGCGACCCGTCGGTGCTGTCCCCGATCGGGGCGGCCAGGCCGTGCGCGGACGACTCGGTCCAGATCTTCTCCGGCTCGAGGTCGGCGAAGCGCGCCGGCGGCGGGCCCTCGCGCAGCCGCTCGGCGGTGGTCCGGCAGAAGCCGGCGATCCGCTCCGCCGGGGGCGCCGCGTCGAGGCTGACCGTGAGGGCGCCGGTGGTGTCGCAGCTCGCGGATTCCCCGCGCACGGTGATGTGCTCCACCGTCGGGTGCGGCGCGAGGTCCAGACCCCGGACCACCAGGTGTACGCCGCAAGCGACGCCGGTCCGCACCACCCGGTCGAGCTGCGCCCGCTGGGCGTCGGACAGGTCGCCGGCCCGCGCGGGGTCGAGCAGCAGCACCACCACCCGCCACGGCTCGGGGCGGGGCCCGGGCGTCGCGGCGGTCAGGTCGGCCAGGGACGCGTACTCGCCGGCCAGCACGCTCTCGTTGACCCGGCAGATGTGCTCCACCAGGTCGTCGAGGGTGGCACCGAGGCCGCCGGGGCTCACGAACGACAGCAGGCCGGCGTTGCCCAGCGGCGCGAAGGCGGCCAGCGTTCCGCCGAGCTGCTCGGGGTCGTAGACGCTGAGCCGGACGTCGCCGGGGCGGGTCGTGCCGAGCGCGCGCAGCAGCAGCCCGGAGATGACGCCGTCCGCCGCCGGCTGGTCGCCGAGGACGTTGACGTGTGCGTGGTCCAGGAACGGCACGAGGGCGGGCAGCTTCCGCCGCTCCTCACCGGCCTCGTACGCGATCGTCCCGATCCGCAGCAGCCCGGGGCGTCCGACCCGGTCGGGCTCGATGGGGGTCCAGTAGCGCCAGGAGGTGCCCGCCGCGCCGGACGCGGTGAGCGCGGCCAGCGATTCGACGTTGCGCGTCAGCGTGCTCGCCTCCGCCTGGGTGCGGCGCAGGATGTCCTGGCGCGCGGCGTCGCGAGCCTCGGCGAGCTGGGCGAGGCAGGTCGCGTACGCGTCCCGGATCAGCTTCTTCCGGCGCTGGGCCTCGTTGCGGGCCGACTCGGCGGCGGCCAGCACGGCCCGGGCGGTGCCGCGCGCCTCGGCCAGCTCCTGCCGGACGACGGCGACCAGCGCGTTGCGGTGGCTACCCACTCAACCCCCCGGAATCCACGTGGGGGCATATTAACTGTTTTAGGGTGGTTGCCGACTTTATGGGCGGCGTGTCGGATCCGAATGGTCACCGGCTCGGGCGGGCCGCGGCGGGACGGCCGGCACCGGCTCGGGTCAACCACCGGGGGTCCGTGCTGAGGAGATCACGCCACAGCCGGGCGGCCACCAGGTCCGCGCCCTCGGCCGTCCAGCGGCGCAGGGTGCTGCGCGGCACGTGGCGGCGGAACCAGTCCACGGCCCGGCGGGCGTCCCGATTCAGGCCCTCGGTCTGCGGCGAACGGTCGTACGGCCGGAGCCCCAGCACGCAGCAGTAGTGGAGCGCGTTGTAGAACCGCCACTCGTCGGTGATGCCGAACCCGGCCGCGGGCCGCAGCTTGGCGACGTGCTCCGCCAGCACCGCCCGCAACTCGGCCACCCGGACCAGCGGCTGCTCCGCCACGCCCGGACCGCGCGCGTCCAGCCGCCGGTCCACCGTGGGCAGGTCGACGAGCGGATTGCGCAGCAACCGGCCGATGTCGCCGAAGTCGTCGAGGGCCCGCCGGGTCAGCCGGCGGAACTCGTCCTCGTCCATCGCGATCATCCGGTGCCGCTCCCGCCGGCGGGGGAGCGCCTCGGCCGCCAGCAGCAACGCGGAGCGGTCCTTCCGCAGCCGCTCGTCCTGGAGGAACGCCAGCCGGTCCAGCCCGGCCCGCAGCGGCACGGCCAGGCCGGCCGCCCCCAGCACCACCGCCACCAGCACGAACTGCAGCACGGTGACCGTACGCAGCCCCGGGGCGGCGAGCATGGTCAGCGCGGCCGGCCCGCCGCAGAGCAGCGTCGCCGCCACCGCGGTGACCAGGGACCGGCGCAGGTCGGGCACCAGCCGCTCGCCCGCCTCCGTCGCGTCCGCCACGGCCACCAGGAAACCGAGCAACAGCAGGTCGAGGCCGATGGCGGCGAGCACGAGCTCCGCCGACCCGAGGTCGATCGGGGCCAGCACGACGATCAGGCCGGCCGCGTACAGCGCGGCGGCGACGGCCAGGGCGGTCGGCAGGGAGCTCGGCCGGACCTTGTCGCGGTAGCGCAGCAGCAGCACCGTCGCCCCGGCCAGCGGCGCCAGGGCGACCAGCTTGCCGACCCCGGGCAGCAGCGCGGTGAGCACGAGGAACAGCGCCGACGCGTAGGCCCAGCCGCGGTTGACCTGCTGCCGCTCCGGCACGTCCCGCGGCAGCAGTCCCGCCGCCACGCCCGACCAGCACAGGGCCGGGACGCAGAGCAGCACCCTCGCCGCCGGGGACGCCGGGGCGATGCTCCAGGCAGCCACCGCGGCGGCGTACGACCCGAGGGCGCCGGCGGCTCGCCACAGGACGACGCGGGCCGGATCACGGGCGACGAGGTAGCACCCCAGCCACCAGGTCAGGGCGAAAACGGGTACGGCGATCGCGGGCACCGGGGCAGTCAACCAAAGAGTCGTTGCGTACCGACACCCTCTTGCGGCCGCCGTTCCCTCCTGCGCCGCCGGCGCCGCCTGATCACCCACACCGCGCCGGCCACGAGCAGCAGCAGCCCGAGCAGGACCAGAACCGGCAACAGGATCGCCAGCAGCGACAGAACGACGCTGGTGAAGTCCTCCGCCGTGCTGGCGACCGGGGCACCGATGCCGGCGGTGGAAGCGTTCACCACCGGCCGCGAAGCCGCCTTGACGCCGTGCACGCACAATGCGATCACCACACCGGCGGCGACGGGCACCCACTGATGCGATCCGAAGAAGGAGCCGGGGTCCGCCACGGTGACCGTCTCGGACGACGACCCGGCCCCGAACGCCAGGCCCCCCGCGGTCGGCCGGACAACGGTCTGCACGACGTCGTTCACGTGGTCGACGACGGGCACCTTGTCGGCGACCACCTCGACCGCGAGCAGCACCGCGAGGATGACCAGCACCCACCCGTTCGAGAGCCACTGCCAGCCGCCGGGCAGATCGATCGTGTCGGTGTACCGGTCGAGCAGACCCATCGTGAGCAGGGGGATGTAGGCGTTCAGCCCGGCGGACGCCGCCAGGCCCGTACCGGTGAGGGCTTCGAGCACGATCTCAGCATGGCACCGCCGCGCTCGCCCCGCCGGAGGCGGAGGCTACCCTCGTGCGGTGCGTCTGGTCATCGCGAAGTGCTCCGTGGACTATGTCGGCCGTCTCTCCGCCCATCTCCCCCCGGCGGTACGCCTGCTGATGGTCAAGGCCGACGGGTCGGTGTCGATCCACGCCGACGACCGCGCCTACAAGCCGCTCAACTGGATGAGCCCGCCCTGCAAGCTCCAGGAGGCACCGGGCGTCTGGAAGGTGGTCAACAAGGCCGGTGAGGAACTGCGGATCACCCTCGAGGAGATCTTCCAGGACACCTCGTACGACCTGGGCGTCGACCCGGGCCTGGTCAAGGACGGCGTCGAGGCCCACCTCCAGGAACTCCTGGCCGCCCACCCGGAGACCTTCGGCGAGGGCTGGTGCCTCGTCCGCCGCGAATACATGACGGCCATCGGCCCGGTCGACCTGCTCTGCCGCGACGCGGCCGGCGGCGCCGTGGCGGTCGAGATCAAGCGCCGCGGCGAGATCGACGGGGTGGAGCAGCTCACCCGCTATCTGGAGCTGATGAACCGGGACCCGCTGCTGGCCCCGGTGAAGGGCGTGTTCGCGGCCCAGGAGATCAAGCCGCAGGCCCGGGTGCTGGCCACCGACCGCGGCATCCGCTGCGTCGTCGTCGACTACGACAAGCTGCGCGGCATGGACCGCAACGAACTCACCCTGTTCTGAGCGCCGACACCAAATCGTTTACAATCGCTTGCTCGGAATGCCTGCTATCGGGTCGAGCTTCTGAGTACCCGGATACCAACGAGCGCGATCTCGTCGACAGGCACGAAATAGATATTTGCGGTGCCGTCCTTCTGGACGGCTTCCTCGACCAAGATTCCGGCAACCTCCTCGCAGTACCCCAAGGCAGAATCCTTGCTCCGATGTACCATGCCGGCCAAATTGCCGCTCAGTGACTTCCCGGAGGTTCCTGACCGAGTGGTGACGGTGACAGGCTGACCTCTGAGCGCAACCCAAAAGGACGTGTCCCGGGTCGACTCATTGACTATCGAGTCGACGCCCGGACCATTTACGAATCTATCAATCCAGCCCATCGCTCATGTTCCTGCCTTCTCTTGCTGGGCATCCTCGGGTCGAGACCGATCCTTTGCTGCCATGATGCCCGGTCGGCGCCACGACCATCGACGTCCTTCACCCATTTGGAGTACGCCGACGTTCATAACTGCCAGACACACGCTGTGCTGAGCCATTCAGGGAACGGAACGGCTGCTGACTGCAGAAGGAAGGAAAAACGCGGTGCGAAAATGATTCTTGCTGCTTGCAAATTACCGGGTGGACGCCGGCACGCTTGCTCCTCGCATGTCACGGCCTATCAGACGGACTTGCTCAGCTCCACGCGGTCCGGCTCCGTCGTGCCGCTGAGGTAGGCCCGGGCGCCGAAGACTCCCACGGCCGCCTGGACCGTGACGCCCGTCCAGCTCAGCGGGTCTCCCCGGGCGATCTGTACCAGGGTCGGCAGGCCGAGCAGCAGGACGTCGAAGCCGGCGAACGCCGCGATCAGCGGGCCCGTCGACACCGAGCCCATCGGCGTGTCCATCGACAGCAGCGAGTTGTCCACGAAGCCGGTGCGCGCCTTGCGGACCGCCGCCGCCGCACCCACCGGGCCCAGGCCGAGGCCGAGCGCCCACCACGGGCCCGCGGGCAGGTCGCCGAGGACGCGCAGCAGGGTCAGCGCGGCGGCGTACCAGAGGGCGGCCACAACGCCGGGGATCCAGAGGCGTTGCAGGATCGCCGTGCGGGAGCTCAGTCCCAGCATCCGCAGCATCCACGGGTTGCCCGCGTCGGTGCGCAGGCTCGCCGTGGTGACCCCGCCCGCGTACAGGCCGCCGGCGAGGACCGCCACGGCGAGGATCCAGCGCGGCGCGTGTCCCAGCAGAGCCGGCAGCGTGGTGGCGCCGGCGAGCCACAGCAGGCGTCGCGGGCGGCGGCGGAGCATGAGCAGGTCCTGCGCGGTCAGGACGGGAAGGCGCGCCGACAGGCGGCGGGACCGGAGTCGGCGGCGGGCCCAGTAGCGCCGTTCCACCATCTCGGTCACGAAGGACGGTTCCACGCCGAAGGCCGAGTCGGCGAGTGTTCCCGCGGTCTTCGACGCCTCGAGAATGCGGTCGTGAGGTGTCCGCTCCAGCCGGTGAACGGCGGCGAGCCAGAACGCCGCCGTGAGCACGGTGAGCGCGGTCATGCTCGCGGTGACGACCGCGGTCGAGGGCCGGCCGGCGGACATCGGGACGGCGGCCCCGGCCGAGTCCGCGACCAGGGCGGCCAGGCCGGCGGCCAGCAGCAGGTACGCCACGTCGTCCGAACGGGCCGACCACCAGCGGTCCGCCTGCGCGCCCAGCGCCACCAGGAGCAGGATGCCGCCGACCAGGGCGCCGAACGCGGGCAGGCGGGCCGCCGCGTCCGGCAGCGGGCGGGAGACCGTGTGGCCCAGGATCGCGAAGCCGCCGAGAGCGCCCGCCGCGGCCGCGCCGACCGTTGCCCACCCCAGGGAGGGCAGCAGCAGACGGCGGCGGCTGACCGGGGCGGTGAGCAGCCAGGACGCGGCCGGGCGGCTGAGCCCGAGCGGGCCGAGGCGGCGCAGGACGAGGTAGAGGCCGCCGGTGAGGGCCAGCGCCAGGCCGGTGCCGGCCAGCGCCGAGGCGTGCGGTGAGCCGGGCCAGAAGACGGCCGCCAGCTGCTCGTGCACCATGCCGCCGACGATCACGACGAAGAGCAGCGCGAAGTAGAAGTTGCCGAGCGTCTCGCCGCGTTCCTTGTGGGCCGACTGCGTGCGGCGTACCCAGCGGCGGACGCCGACGACGCTGACCGCGGTGGTCATGCGGTGACCAGGTCCGCCATGCCGGTCACGGCGGTTCCGGCCGCCGCCGCGAAGGAGTCGTCGTGGCTGGCCATCAGGATCGTGCCGCCGTCCTCCCGGTACGCGGCCAGCAGCGCCGCCACCGCCGTACGGGCCTCCGGGTCGAGGCGCTGCTCGGGCTCGTCGAGGACCATCAGCCGGCTCGGCCGCAGCAGGGCCAGGGCGAGGGTGAGCCGCTGCTTCTGACCCGACGACATCGAGGGCGGAATAGCGTCCGCGTGCGAGGCGATGCCGAAGCGGTCGAGGGCGTCGTCCACTCCGGCATCCGCGGGGTCGAGGCCGTGCGCGCGGCACACCAGCTCGGCGTGCTCGCGCGCGGTCAGGCCCGGATACCAGGTCGGCGGCTCCACGGTGGTCACGACGGCCCGCCAGAACTCCGGAGTGGCGCCCGGCAGGCCGCCGAAGACCTCGATCTCGCCCGCGTCGGGCCGTTGCAGGCCGGCGATGCAGCGCAGCAGCGTGGACTTGCCGATGCCGTTCTCGCCGGTGATGCAGACGCCGGCGCCGACCGGCACGGTCAGGTCGACGTCCACCAGCACCGGCGTCGAGCCGTAACTGACCGACAGGCCGCGGACGTCGATCGCGGGTTGATCCACCGGTTGACGCTAACAAATGGGTTCAGGGGCGGCGGCCGTACAGGAGCTTCAGCGCTTTGACGATGCGTTGCACCTGGGCCGGGGTGCGCTCGAAGGTCATCGCCGGCAGCAGCGAGGGCGCCCGGCGCACAGTGATCGCCTTGGCGATGCCGAACTCCCGCAGCCCGTCCTCGCCGTGGATCCGGCCGAAGCCGGAGTCGCCGACGCCGCCGAACGGCAGGGTGGCCATGCCGACGAAGCTCAGCGTCGAGTTGACCGCCACCATGCCGGTGCGGAGCCGCCGGGCGATCCGGACCGCGTTGGCCTTGCCGAAGACCGCACCGCCCAGCCCGTACGGCAGAGCGTTGGCCTTCTCCACCGCCTCGTTCGCATCCGCGACCTTGGTGATCGTCATCGTCGGCCCGAACGTCTCCTCCCTGATAGCGGCAGAATCTTCCGGTACGTCCACGAGCACGGTCGGCGCCACGTACGGCGGCTGCACCCCGTCCGCCCCGCCGAGCACCGCCCTGCCGCCCCTCGCCAGCGCGTCGTCGATGTGCCGCCGGACCACGTCGAGCTGGCCGGGCATGGTCATCGGGCCGATGTCCTCGCCGACCTTGAGCTTGCCGGCCTTGGCCACCACGGCCTCGACGAAAGCGTCGTAGACGGGCGCCACGGCGTACACGCGCTCGATGCCGATGCAGGTCTGCCCGGCGTTGGTCATGGCCCCCCAGACGGCGGCCTCGGCCGCCGCGGAGACGTCCGCGTCGGCGTCGACGATCAGCGCGTCCTTGCCGCCGGCCTCGATGAGGACGGGCGTGAGCGTCTCCGCGCAGGCGGCCATGACCTTCTTGCCGGTGGCGGTCGAGCCGGTGAAGGCCAGCTTGCCGATGCCGGAGCGGCAGAGCAGGGCGCCGACGTCGCCGAGGCCGTGCACGGCCTGCAGCACCGGCTGCTCGGGTACGACCTCCGCGAACGTGTCGACCAGCCACTGGCCCACCGCGGGCGTGTACTCGCTGGGCTTGAGCACGACGGCGTTGCCCGCGGCGAGCGCGCCGGAGATCGGGCCCAGCGGCGTGAGGATGGGGTAGTTCCACGGGCCGATGACGCCGATGACGCCGTACGGCTGGTACTCGAGGTGGCCGGCGTGCTCGGCCACCAGCAGGCGCGACTTGACCCGGCGCGGCCCGAGGACCCGCTTGGCGTTGCGGGCCGCCCAGTCGGTGTGCTCGATCGCGGCGCTGGCCTCGACGATCGCGTCGGCGACCGGCTTGCCGGTCTCGGTGTGGGTGAGCGCGGCCAGCTCCTCGATCCGCTCGGCGAGCAGCGCCCGCCACCGCAGCATGCGGTTCTTGCGCTCGTCGAAGCCGAGCCCGGCCCACCAGGCGCCGGCCGTGCGGGCCCGCTCGACCGCGGCGGTCACGGCGGCGGCGTCGGCGACCGGCAGCCGGCCGGCCTCCGCCCCGGTCGCAGGGCTGGTCGAGATGAGGACGCCGTCCTCGACCACGGGCATTCCGGGGGTACGCGTAGCCGTCATGAACGTGAGTTTAGGTCGCGTCGGGGGTGCTGTGGCCCACACGTAGGCTGGATATTGTGAGTCCCCGCCGTAACCGTCCCCGACGCGATGCGCCGTCCGCCATGCCGGACGAGCGGGTTCGCAAGGGTGTCGAGGGGGTCCAGCAGTATCAGGACGGCGAGTGGATGGTGCGCTCGATCTTCGGCGGGGCCGCGGTCAAGACCTACCGGTGCCCCGGCTGTGTCCAGGACATCCAGCCCGGCGTCGCGCACGTCGTGGCGTGGCCGGCCGATGATCGTGGCGACGCGTCCGACCGCCGTCACTGGCACACCGGCTGCTGGCGCGCCCGTGACCGCCGTGGCCCGGCAGTAGAGCGCTCGCGCAACGCACCCCGCTATGGGTAAGGATCATGGACGTGACCAACCAGATTCGCGCGAATTCCGTCCTGCCGGCTCGCCGTGAGGACATCGACCTGCAGACCGCCGACGGGCTGACGCTCGTCGGGGAGCTGGCCCGGCCGCTCGACCGCGACCCGGTCGCGACGCTGGTCTGCCTGCACCCGCTGCCCACCCACGGCGGCATGATGGACAGCCATGTCTTCCGCAAGGCGGCCTGGCGGCTGCCCGCGCTGGCCGGCATCGCGGTGCTGCGCTTCAACACCCGTGGCACGTCGAGCGTCCGCGGCACCAGCCAGGGCGCCTTCTCGTCGGCGGTCGACGAGAAGTACGACGTGGCCGCCGCGATCGAGTACGCGGAGTTCGCCGACCTGCCGAACGTCTGGCTGCTCGGCTGGTCCTTCGGCACCGACCTGACCCTCATGCACGGGCTGGACCCGGCCGTCGCGGGCGCGATCCTGCTGTCGCCGCCGCTGCGCTTCTCCGGGCCGGAACACCTGGCGGCCTGGGCGGAGTCCGGTAAGCCGGTGACCGCCCTCGTCCCGGAGTTCGACGACTACCTGCGCCCGGACGCGGCGGTCGAGCGCTTCCGGGCGATCCCGCAGGCCGAGGTGGTCGGCGTCCCCGGCGCCAAGCACCTGTGGGTGGGGGACGCCGAGACGGTCCTGGACGAGATCGTGCGCCGGGTGGCCCCGGACGTGTCGGTGCCGCTGCCGCGCGAGTGGGACGGGCCGATCGAGTCCGGTGACATGAACGCGTACGCGGACCGCACGGTCGCCGCCTTCGCGGACGTCCCCGTCCCGAAGCCGCTTGCCGACTCGTAGGGCTACTTGATGCCGTTCTGGGTGCAGAGCGGCGCGAAACGGCCCGCGCAGACCGCCTTCTTCTCGACGAAGCCGTCCGCGATCACCGAGTTGACGTCCTTCAGGAAGATCGGCTTCGGCGCCAGCAGCACCGCCGGGACGTAGGAGCCCGACTCGGGGTCCTTCACCCGGTCGTCCTCGCCGAGCTTGGGCTGCTCGCCCTTGTACAGCTTGATGGCCAGGGCGGCGGCCGCGTCGGCCTCCTGCTTGATCTGCTTGTAGACGGTCATGCACTGGTCGCCGGCGAGGATGTTCTGCAGGCCCTGCACGGTGGCGTCCTGGCCGGTGACCGGGACCTTGCCGTTCATCTTGTCCTGCTTGAGGACCGAGATGGCCGCGTTGGCCAGGCCGTCGTTCGCCGCGAGCACCCCGTTGATCTTCTTGCCGGTCTGGCTCCACATCTCGCGGAAGACCACGGCGGCCTCGTCGTTGTCCCAGTCGGCGATCGACTGGTCGGGGCCTTTGAGGTACAGGCCGTCGTCGTACCGGGGCTGCAGGACCGACTCGTAGCCCGCCTTGAACAGGGTGGCGTTGTTGTCGGTCGGCGAGCCGTTGAGGTCGGCGATCAGCGGAGTTGCGTAGCGCTTCTCCTTGAGGCACTGCACCAGGCCGTTGCCCTGGAGCTTGCCGACCGCCTCGTTGTCGAAGCTCACGTAGTAGTCCGCGCCGCCGTTGAGCGTCAGCCGGTCGTAGTCGACGGTCTTGATCCCGGCCGCCTTGGCCTTGTCGAGGACGACCTTGCCGGTGGCGGAGTCGAGGTTGACGGTCATGAGCACCCGGACGCCGCCCGCGATCATGCTGTCGGCGATGCGCTGGAACTGGGCCTTGTCGCCCTCGGCGTTCTGGATGTCGACCGGCACCTCCGCCGCGTCGAAGGCCGCCTTCAGCAGCTTCGGGTCGTCGGTGCCCCACCGCTGCGAGGTGGTGGTGTCGGGAAGGATGACGCCCACCTTGCCGCTGCCCGCCGCGCGGACGCCGCCGGCGGGGGAGCTGCCGGTGTCACCCTTGTCGTCGGTGCAGGCGGACATGCCGCAGAGGGCTATCAGGCCGACCGCGGCAAGGACGGACAACTTCGTGCGCATCGCGTGTTCCTCCAGGCCAGAGGGCGGCAAGGCTACCAGGCAGGTCCGTTGCGCCACCCTGGCAAACGAGCCACGCAACGACCAGCAAGGTCGTGGCTACACAAGGTCACTGTCGATCAGGGGCCGGTGGCGGTTCTTGGCCGCGTACATCGCCATGTCGGCCTCGTGCAGCAGACTGTCCGGGTTGTGCACCCCGTGCCTTCCGGTGGCCATGCCGATACTCGCGCGCAGCGGCACCTCCGTGCCGGCGAGGCGGACCGAGCCGCTCAGTGCCCGCGCCAGGCCGTCCGCCACCTCGGCCCGCCGATCGGCGGACGACCCGTCCACCAGTACGGCGAATTCGTCGCCGCCGAGCCGCGCGACCGTCTCGCCGTCGCGTACGCAGTCCCGCAGGCGCTGCCCGACCTCGATGAGCAGTTGGTCGCCGGTGGCGTGGCCGTACCTGTCGTTGACCGGCTTGAAGTCGTCGAGGTCGATGAGGAAGACCGTGACCGGGCCGGCGGCGAGGGCGTCCTGGAGCCGCTGCATGAACAGGCCGCGGTTGGCGAGTTTGGTGAGCCCGTCGTAGAAGGCCAGCTCGGTGAGCTGTGCGGCCAGCTCGTCGCGCTCCCGCAGCAGTTCGGCGACGTGCCGGAAGGCGGCCACCTGACGGCCGATCACCAGCACGGTCGTGGTCATCGCGCCGATCGCGATGACCCAGCCGCGGCCGGAGAGCCCGTCGACCGCCAGGACCATGATCGCGAGGGCCCAGACCGCGGCCAGCGCGCCGTACGGGAGCAGGCTGTACGGCCGCTTCGCCTCGCGCCGGCCGGACGCCGGGGCGGCCCGGACGTCGCGCTCCTGCACCCGGGCGCCGATGGCGATGAGGGCGCTGGTCAGCACGTTGGCCGCGAACATCCAGGACCTCGTGGGCGGCTCGACGTACAGGGGAACGGGGACGGCCTGGAACACCGCCTGCAGCACGGCCGCCGCGCCGCTGAGGATGCCGGCAGTACGGGTGAACGGCGACGAGCCGCTCAGGATGACCTTGAGGACCGCGAAGATGACCACCAGGAACAGGCCGGGCTGGACCAGCAGGCTGACCGTCGCCTCCAGGGCCCAGGCAGCGTCGTGCGGGCCAGACGGCAGGTCGGCGATCCACAGCCCGTAGGTGACCGCGGCGGCCATCAGGGTCGCGACGTCGATGCGCATCCGGAGCCGTTCGGCCCCACCCATGTCGTCCATGGGATGGCGGAGCATGCCGGCGACGAGCAGGATCATGCTCACTGCGATCGACGCGATCTGGGCGTCCGTGCCGACGATCGACTCGGGGGCGAGCGGGTCCCGGACCACCGTCCAGAGCTGGATGATGTTGCCCAGCACCAGCACGGCCCCGGCGACCGCGAAGTACCGCCATGTCCTGCCGCGGGCCCGGGTGCGCGCCGCGGCGGCAGGCGTGGCCGCCGGGCCGGAGCGGATGAACCGGGCGACCCGCCGGCTGGACCGGACGAAGCTGCCTTGCACCACGATCAGGAGCGTCCAGAACGAGAACACCTGGGCGGTGACCGGAAAGCGGCCCGACCCGAAGCCGAGGATCGCGGCGAGCACGAGGACGATCAGGCCCGCGGTCAGCGGATCGGCGCGCCGCGAAGGGTGCGCTGCCTGCCGCCGATTCATCGGTACCTCGCTCCCGAGTTGCTACCTAACGAGAACCACCATCGGCGGGCGGAGCACCGGGTTGAGCAATTCACGCGACCCGATGCTCGAGGATCCAGGCCTGCGGGTCGCCGTTGCGATGGAGCATCCGCATCACCACGGGCATCATCGCGTCGCGGATCCGGGCGCCGACCGGGCCCGCGGTCTTGGTCGAGCTGCTGCGCCGGCCGTACGCCACCACCTTCTCCACCCGCTTGCGCCGCGCGGCCTCGTACGCGGCGAGCGCGGCGGGCATGTCGGTGGTGCGGGCGAGGCAGCGGCCGAGGGTGACCGCGTCCTCGATCGCCATCGAGGCGCCCTGCCCGGACGACGGCGAGACGGCGTGAGCGGCGTCACCGACCAGCACGATGCGGTCGCTGTGCCACACCGGCAGCCGGGGCACATCCCAGGTGTTCCACGGGCCGATCACCTCTGTGCTCGCCTCGATCAGCGCGGCCGCCGGGAACGCCTCACCGGCGAGCAGCTCGAGAAGGTGGGCCCGCCACCGGTCCGGCGTGAACTCGCCCGGTTCGGCCGGCGTACGGCGGGGCGGGTTCGCGAACCACCACACGGAGCCGTCGGGAGCGGCCGCCCAGCCGAAGAACGCCCGGCGCCCGAACGCCATCTGCATGACTCCCAGGGCGGGCCGCAGCGCCGGATCGACCGGGCCCGCGGTGAACCCACCGGCGTTGAGCAGGCCGAGGTAGCGAGGGGCGGGCGCGGCGGGGTCGAGCGCCCGGCGGGTCCGCGAGTGCAGTCCGTCGGCGCCGACGAGCAGGTCCGCGCCTGCCGAGGTGCTGTCGGCGAACCGTACGGACACTCCCGGCCCGTCGGTGGCGGCGTGGACCAGGCGCTTGCCGTAGGCCACCGGGATGCCCCGCCGCTCGGCCTCGGTCCGCAGCGCGGCATAGAGGTCGGCCCGGCGGATCGTCGTCGTGGTGGTGCCGTCGGGCAGTGGTCCGCCCAGGGGGAGCTCGGCGAGCGGCTGTCCGCTCGCGCCCCGCAGCACCATCCGCGGCGTCGGGAAGCCGGCGGCCAGCAGCACGCCGGGGTCGAGGCCGAGGTCGCGCAGGGCGTTGAGGCCGTTGACCGCCAGGGTGACGAACGCGCCGCGCTCGTCGGCGCCGCGTTCGTGCGCCTCGTGGACCACCGGCGCGAACCCGCCGTCGTGCAGGGCGATGGCGGCGACCGTACCGGCGATGCCGCCGCCCGCGATGATAACGCTTCTAGTCATGAAATGACTATGCATCTTATGACTATGAATCGGCAAGCCCTTAGGGTGTGGGTCATGACCAACGCATCGCCGCGCCGCTCCCCGCTGGCGATGGTCCTGCTGGCGCTGCTCGCCGAGGCGCCCATGCACCCGTACCGGATGCAGCAGATGATCAAGGAGCGCGGGCAGGACCAGCTGGTCAACGTCGCCCAGCGCAACAGCGTCTACCAGGCCCTGGACCGGCTGGTCCGGGACGGGCTCGCCCGGCCCGGCGGCACGGCGCGCGAGGCGGGACGGCCGGAGCGGACGGTCTACGAGATCACCGAGGAAGGCGCGGACACGCTGCGTCGCTGGCTGGTGGACATGCTGCCGACGCCGGCGCGCGAGTTCCCCGAGTTCCCCGTCGCGCTCGCGTTCCTGGCGATCCTCGAGCCGGCGGACGTACGAGCGCTGCTGGAGCGCCGGGTCACGGCCCTCGACGACAAGCTCGCCCGGATCGCCGGGCAGGCGCCGCCGGGCCTGCCCCGGCTGTTCCTCATCGAGGACGAATACCGGGCGGCGATGCTGCGCGCCGAGCTCACCTGGCTGCGCGCGCTGATCGACGACCTGGCCGCCGGGCGGCTGACCTGGGACGAGGCGCTGATCTCAGAGACGCTCGCCGAGTTCGGCCAGTAGGGCGTCGGCCGCCGCGTAGGGGTCGATCCCGCCGTCGGCCACCTGGGACGCGAGCTTGCTGAGCGCCGTACCGTCGTGCAGGTTTCCCATGCGGGCACGCAGCGTGCCCAGGGCGATCGCCTCGACCTCGACGGCGGCCCGCTTCTCCCGGGCAAGGCGCAACGTGCCGGAGCTCTCGAGCCAGTCGCGGTGCTTCCCGATCGCGGCGACCACGTCGTCGATGCCCTCGCCCTTGACGGCGGTCGCGCGCACCACCTGCGGTCGCCAGTCGCCGGGCGCCCGCTCACCCAGGCCGAGCATCCCTTGGATGTCGCGGTAGGTGGCGTCGGCGCCCGGTCGGTCCGCCTTGTTGACCACGAAGACGTCGGCGATCTCCAGGATGCCGGCCTTGACCGCCTGGATGGCGTCGCCCATCCCGGGCGCGAGCAGCACCAGGGTGGTGTCGGCCAGCGAGGCGATCTCCACCTCGGCCTGGCCGACCCCGACGGTCTCGACGAGCACGACGTCACAGCCGGCGCCCTCGAGCACCCGGACCGCCTGCGGCGTGGCCGCGGAGAGCCCGCCGAGCTGGCCGCGGCTGGACATCGACCGGATGTAGACGCCCGGGTCGGTGGTGTGCTCCTGCATCCGGACCCGGTCGCCGAGGATCGCGCCGCCGGTGAACGGGCTGGACGGGTCGACGGCGAGCACGCCCACCCGGTGGCCGGCCCGGCGCAGGGCGCGGACCAGCTCGTTGGTGGTGGTCGACTTGCCCACCCCGGGCGAGCCGGTGAGGCCGACGACCTGGGCGCGGCCCGAATACGGGGCGAGGGCGGCGGCGACCTCGGCGAGCTTCGGGTCGCCGTTCTCGACCATGCTGATCAGCCGGGCCACCGACCGAGGGTCGCCCTCGCGCGCCCGGGCGACCAGCGTCGGCACGTCCCGGCCGGGTCTCATGCTGGGTTGTCCGTCGGCATGCTCTCCATCATGCCCCGGGCACCTTGATGATCAATGCATCGCCCTGCCCGCCGCCGCCGCAGAGGGCCGCCGCGCCGGTGCCGCCGCCGCGGCGCTTCAGCTCGAGCGCCAGGGTCAGCACCAGCCGCGCGCCGGACATGCCGATCGGGTGCCCGAGAGCGATCGCCCCGCCGTTGACGTTGACGATGTCCTCGTTGACCTTGAGCTCCCGCATCGAGTGGATGACCACCTGGGCGAACGCCTCGTTCATCTCGATCAGGTCGAGGTCGCCGACGGACAGGCCGGCCTTGCCGAGCGCGTGCCGGATCGCGTTGGCCGGCTGGGCCTGCAGCGAGTTGTCCGGGCCCGCCACGTTGCCGTGCGCGCCGATCTCGGCCAGCCAGGTCAGGCCCAGCTCCTCGGCCTTGGCCCGGCTCATGACCACGACCGCGGCGGCGCCGTCGGAGATCGGCGAGGCGCTCCCGGCGGTGATGGTGCCGTCCTTGGCGAACGCCGGCCGCAGCTGGCCCAGCGACTCCGCCGTGGCGTCGGGGCGTACGCCCTCGTCGGTGTCGATCATCCCGTCGACGTCGCGCAGGCCCGCCTTGACCGGCACGATCTCCTCGGCGAAGCGACCCTCGCGCTGCGCCGCGGCCGCGCGCTGGTGGCTGAGCGCGGCGAAGGCGTCCTGCTCCGCGCGGGAGATGCCGAGGTTCTCGCCGCTGCGCTCGGTCGACTCGCCCATGGAGACGCCGTCCCACGGGTCCATCAGGCCGTCGTACGCGGTGTGGTCACGGACCAGGATGTCGCCGTACTTCTTGCCCTGGCGCTGGCCCAGCATCAGGTGCGGAGCGTTGGTCATCGACTCCATGCCGCCGGCCACGACGATGTCGAACTCGCCCGCGCGGATCAGCTGGTCGGCCAGGGCGATGGCGTCCAGGCCGGAGAGGCACACCTTGTTGACCGTGACCGCCGGGGTGGTCATCGGGATGCCGGCGGCGACGGCGGCCTGCCGCGCGGTGATCTGCCCGGCGCCCGCCTGGAGCACCTGACCCATGATCACGTACTGCACCTGCTCCGGGCTCACCCCGCCGCGCTCGAGGGCCGCGGAGATCGCGTAGCCGCCGAGGGCGGTCGCCGGGACGCTCTTGAGGTTGCCGAGAAGGCGGCCCATGGGGGTACGGGCGCCGCTGACGATCACCGAACTGGTCACGGATCTTCGCTTTCGACTGGCTACGACGGGGGCGCAGGCGCACAGACAGCGCCCCTCGTGACCCGGCCGCAGCGCCTGAACGATGGTTAGGGTTAGCCTAGCCGGATGAGCGCTACGGGACCCAGCGGGAACAACCGCGAGAATGTCACACTCTCCGACATGGACTCGCTCCCGGCCGTTGGTCTCCTGCGCGTCGACCACGTCGGCATCGCCGTCGCCGACCTCGACGAGGCGCTCGCTTTCTACGAGCGCGCCTTCGGGCTGCGCTGCGTGCATCAGGAGACGAACGAGGATCAGGGCGTACGGGAGGCGATGGTGGCCGCCGAGCCGGACGGCACCGGCGCCCGCATCCAGCTGCTCGCCCCGCTTCGTCCGGATTCCGCGCTCGCCAAGTTCCTCGACCGCAACGGGCCGGGGTTGCAGCAGCTCGCGTACACGGTCCGGGACGTCGAGGAGACCAGTGCCGCGCTGCGCGCCCGGGGACTCCGGCTTCTCTACGACGAGCCGCGGCGCGGTACGGCCGGCTCGCGGATCAACTTCGTTCACCCCAAGGACGCCGGCGGGGTGCTCGTGGAGCTGGTCGAGCCGGCCTGATTCGTACCCCTTGAGGGTGAAACGTCCTGACGCCGCCGCTGCGGACTGGCAGGATCGTCGGCATCGAGGGGCGCCGCGCGGTGCCCCTATGAGACGATCTTCCGGCCCCGTGCTGCACAGCAGGTAGCGGCGCGACAACGCTCCGCTGGCATCGCTCGGACGGCGCCACCCGAACGGCCGACGTACCCCCTCAGCGACCGGGGCGAAGGTGATCTTAGGCCGGAATACCCGGCCCGTACGCTCTTGCGTAGCCCCCTGGGGGGTCTGCCAGTATGTCGCAATGCCCCAGCAGCAGGATGCCAATCTCGCGTTCTTCGAGTCCGCAAATTCACAGCACGACTTCACCGTCGTCCTGCGTGGATACGACCGCGGGCAGGTGGACGCCCACCTCGGCCGGCTGGTCGCCGCCCTGAACCAGTCCGAGCAGGCCCGCGGCGAGGCCGAGCAGCGGATGAACGACGCGCAGCGCCGCCTCCGGCAGGCGGAGCAGCGCCTGAACGCGCTCGAGCAGAAGCTCGCCGACAGCAACAAGCTGCTCGAGGAGAACAACCGGCCGACCCTCTCCGGGCTGGGCACCCGGGTCGAGCAGATCCTGCGGCTGGCTGAGGAACAGGCGAACGACCACCGTAGCGAGGCCAAGCGGGAGTCCGAGGGCATCCTCTCCGCGGCGCGGCTCGAGGCGCGGGAGATCACGGACAAGGCTCGTGCCGAGGCGGCCGCCATGAAGGCGACCGCGGAGCGCGAGGCGGGACAGGTCCGGACGCACGCCGAGCGCGAGTCCGCCGAGGCCCGGGTGCAGGCCCGGCGCGAGGCCGACACGCTGCGCTCCGACGCCGACCGCGAGACCAAGCAGCTGCGTACGGTCACCGCGCACGAGGTCGCCGAGCTCAAGTCGACCGTGGAGCGGGAGGTGGCCTCGCTGCGGGCCACCGCCGAGCGGGAGATCACCCAGTTGCGCGCGAAGGCGGCCCGGGAGGCCGAGGAGAAGCGCGCCGAGGCGACCAAGCTGCTGACCGACGCCCGCGACAAGCGCGACAAGGACCTCCAGGCCCTGGCGCTGGAGATAGCAGAACGCCGCGAGAAGGCCGAGCGCGAGGAGTCCGAGCGGCACGCCGCCCAGGTCAGCGCCACCCAGCGGATGGTGGCCGAGGCCGAGGAGCGGGCCCGCGCCGCGGAGGACCGCGCCAAGGAGATCGAGCAGCGGGCCGAGACCCGCCGGGTCGAGTCCGAGCGCAACGCGGTCGAGATGGTCGAGAAGGCCCGCGCCCACGCCGACAAGATGGTCACCGAGGCCCGCACCGAGTCGCAGCGGCTGCTGATCGAGGCCCGTCAGGAGTCCGAGCTGACCACGCAGGCCGCCAAGCGCGAGGTCGAAGACCTGACCCGGCAGAAGGACCAGGTCACCAACCAGCTCGGCCAGATGCTCTCGGGCCTCTCCGGCCTGGTGCCGACGGTCGGCTCCGCGGCCAAGGCCGCCGAGACCGCGCAGAAGGCCGAGGCCGCCAAGCCCGACGCGCCCGCCCAGCGGGCGCCGGAAGGTGACGCCGAGGCGGACAAGCCCGGGGTGGCCGCGAAGACGAGTTGAGTCTTTCGCCACTCGGACGCCCGGTTGCGCCACCCCGACGGGTGGGCCACGGTTAGAGGACCGGGTGGGCTGTGTGCGAGACCTGTACGGGCCGTGCCGGAGTGCTCCGGTGCGGCCCGATTTGCATCCGCGCGTAGCCTGATCCCAGACAAACTGCAATCAGACGTACCAGTCCTGCCGGGCAGGTGTTTATCCACCCGCTCCGGGACGATACGTATGTGAGGATGGACAGCATGTCGCACGGCGGGGAAATCTTCGGCCTCGGTGGAGAGACGCCTCCGGAGCCCAGCTTCGAGACCGCCCTGCGGGGTTACGAGAAGAAACAGGTCGAGCGGTACGTCGCCCGGGCCGAGACCGAGATCGCCACACTGATCAGCGAGCGGGACAACGCCCAGCTGCAGAACCAGGCGATGATGGGCCAGATCGACCGGCTTCAGCAGGAGCTGGCCCAGGCCCGCCGCCAGCCCGGCATGGGCGCGGAGGTGTCCTTCCGCCACCTCGGCCCCAAGGTCGAGGAGATCCTCGCGAAGGCCGAGGAGGTCGCCGAGGACATCAAGAGCTCCGCCACCGAGGACATCGCCGCGCGGCTCGCCGAGGCCGAGCGCATCCGCGCCGAGGCCGAGGCCCACGCGCACGACGGCATCCGCGACTTCGAGATCGCCCTCGCCGCCCGCCGCGCCGAGGAGGAGAAGGCCGACGTCGCCCGCCGCGCCGGGGTCGAGAAGTCGCTGGCCGCCACCCGCCAGTCGGCCGAGCAGATGCGCGCCGAGGCCGAGTCCACCCTCACCCGGGCCCGCGCCGAGGCCCAGCAGCTCGCCGACCGCACCGCGCAGGAGGTCCAGCGGATCCGCTCCGAGGCGGACGGCTACGCGAAGTCCACCCGCGTGCAGGCCGACCAGGAGATCAAGGCGCTGCGCGACAAGGCGCAGCACGACATCGCGAAGCTGCGCGCCGACACCGACCGCGAGGTGACGGAGCTGCGGGCGAAGATCGAGCGCGAGGTCGGCCAGCGCCGCCAGGAGGTCGTCCAGGAACTCGGCCAGATGCGCACCGCCGTCGAGAAGCAGTGCTCCGACCTGCGCAGCGAGGCCGACAAGTACGCCGAGGAGGTCCTGCGGCGCTCCGACGAGCAGGCCACCGCGGTCCGCAAGGAGATCGCCGGCCAGCAGGACCGGATCGCGGCGGCCGCCCGCGACCTCGAAGCGGCCCAGGCCAAGGCCACCGCGGCGGAGAAGAAGGTCGCCGACACCACCGAGCGCGCGGCGGCCGCAGAGCGCGAGACCGAGCGGGTGCAGCAGCGGCTGGCCGAGGTGCAGCGCGAGCTCGAGACCGAGCTCCAGCGGGTCGCGGAGGCGAAGCGGGCGGGCGAGGCGGCCGAGCGCCACGCCACGGAGGTTCGGCGGCAGGTGCAGCGGGAGGCCAAGCGCGTGGCCGAGCTGGCCTCGGCGGCGGTGCTGGCGGCGGCCGCGTCGCCGGCCGACGACAGCGACCTCGAGGACGAGCCCCCGGCTGTGGCCACCGGGACTGCGCCGGCACCCGGCGGGGCTACCGCCCCTGCCCCTGCGCCCGCACCTGGTGGTTCTACCGGCGGCGGCGCGGCTGCGCCGGCTTCCGGAGCGGTAGCGGCGGGGCAAGGCGGTTCGGGATCGGCGACGGGGACGGCAGCGGTCGCTCCGCAGCCCGCGCCGGGGAAGACGCCGCCGGGGCAGCAGGCGGCGGACAAGTCCCCGGCACCGGGCGGCAGCACCGGCAAGATCACCGCCTCGGCCAAGGTGACGGCCCGGCCCGGCAGCCGCGTCGGCGTCGACGCCGACTGACACCGGCCGTGCCGGCGTCAGCTCGGCCGGCCCCAAGCCGGCGGGTGAACGCCGGCCTCAAGCCGGCGGGTGGACGCTGGCCGCTGATCGCGGCGGGTGCGGGAGCTGGTGTGGATCATCGTCCCGGGTGCGGCACGGCGGGTGGCGGGCATGCGCGCGTACCGATAAATTGCCCGCCGGGATGTCCGGTCGCCGCGGGTGACCTCCCTGTTCGCGCGTGGAGGTAAAGGTGACGGCCGACGAGCCCCGCCCGGACGAGGTGCCCGCCGACCGCGCCGGCTCGCAAGATCCGGCCGCAGCACCCGCGACGGCCGTCGACTCCCCGCCGCCGGACCGCCCGCAGGACGCGACCGCCGTCGTCTCCTCGCCGTCGGACCACCCGGAGGACGCGGCCGAGGAGGCTCACTACAGCGGCGAGTACGGCACGCCCGGCCCGCCGCTGAACCGGCGGAACCCGTTCCTCATCGGGCTGCTCGGCGGGCTCGGGGTGCTGGTCGCGTACGGGATCTTCCTGGGGCTGCGCAACGCCGCCTCGATCCTGGTGCTGATCTTCATCGCGCTGTTCCTGGCCATCGGGCTGAACCCGGCGATCGTGCGGCTGCGCAGCTGGGGGCTGCCGCGCTGGCTGGCCGTCACGGTGATGGCGCTGACCGTCGTGCTGCTGCTCTGCGGCGGTGTCTTCGCGCTGATCCCGCCGCTGGTCACGCAGACCGGGCAGCTGATCGAGAACGTCCCCGGCTTCATCCAGAGCCTGCAACGCAATCAGACGATCAACGAGCTGATCCAGCGGTACGACATCCTGACCAAGGTGCAGGGCGCGATCAGGCCCGGCACGGTGACCAGTGCGCTCGGCGGTGTCGTCGGCGGCGCGAAGCTGCTGTTCGGCACGATCTTCAACGTGCTGACCGTGCTGGTGCTGGTCATCTACTTCATGGCGGCGTTCGACCGGATCAAGGAGGGGGCGTACGCCCTGGTCCCGGCCTCCCGGCGGACCCGGGTGCGGCTGCTGACCGACGAGATCCTCACCAAGGTCGGCGCGTACATGGTGGGCGCCATCGCCATCGCCGTGCTGGCCGGGATCTCCACGTGGGTGCTGGCGCTGATCATCGGGCTCGGGTACCCGTTCGCGCTCGCCGTCGTGGTCGCGGTCTGCGACCTCATCCCGCAGATCGGCGCCACCCTCGGCGCGGTGATCGTGAGCCTGGTGGGTTTCGCCGACTCGCTGACCAACGGGATCGTCTGCCTGGTCTTCTTCATCGTCTACCAGCAGGTGGAGAACTACCTGATCTACCCGAACGTCATGCGGCGCTCGGTGAAGGTCAGCGACGTGGCGGCGGTGACGGCCGCGCTGCTGGGGGTGGGGCTCTTCGGCGTGCTGGGCGCGCTGATCGCGATCCCGATGGTGGCCGCGGTCCAGCTGATCATCCGCGAGGTCGTGAACCCCGGGATGGAACGGCGATAGGCAGCCGGTCGACGGCCACGAACGCCAGCCCGAGCAGCCAGAACGCGACCGCGAAGAAGAGCGTGCTGAACGCCACCCCGCGGTAGCCGAGGTCGTCGACGTCGATGAACGGGTACGGATACGTGTCCGTGATCAGGCCGCGGAGCAGCGCGAAGGCGAGGTAGCCGAGCGGGAACGCCAGCCAGTACGCGGCGTACCGCCAGCGGAAGAGGCGGCGCTCGTCGAGGACCAGCCAGTCCGCGATCGCGATGAGCGGGACGACCGTGTGCAGCAGCTGGTTGCCGATCGCCTCGGCCACCGTGCGGTGCACCGGGCCCATCGAGAAGCCGCTGGCCGGGTTCGCCAGCACGAGGTGGTAGACCAGGCCGGTGATCGACACGTACAGGGTGACGGCGCCCTTGAGCGCGGGCCGGGACGGGCGGTCACGCAAGGCGGTCCAGGCTGCGAAGATGCCGTACGCGACATTGCTCTGGATCGTGAAGTAGGGGAGCAGGCCGGTCACGGTGGCGGGCCCGGCGGCCGTCAGCACCACACCGGCGATGACGGCCACCAGGCCCGCGATCCGCACGATTCTCACGTACGGGAGAGTAACCAGCCGCTCAGCAGGCGGCGTCGGTGCCTGCCACGTTGACCGCGGTCCATGCCTTCTGCACGGCCTTGTACTCGGTGCTGCACCGGCCGTAGAGGTCGGTCGCGGCCGACAGCGTGTACGTGCGCGCCTTCGCGTACGTGGTGCTGGAGGTGAAGTAGGTGGTCAGCGCCCGGTACCAGATCGCCGCCGCCTTGCTGCGCCCGACTCCGGTGACCGCCGGCGCCGAGTTGCAGACCGGCGAGGTGCCGTACGCGGTGGCGCCGGTGCCCTCCGCCAGGTCGAAGAAGAAGTGGTTGCCGACGCCCGAGGAGTAGTGCACGTCGACGTTCTTCGTGCTGGTCGACCAGCAGTTCTGGCTGCCCCGGCCGTCCAGCGACGGGTTGTACATGTAGCGCAGCGGCGTCCCGTTGCCGTTGATGTTGATCTTCTCGCCGATCTGGTAGTCGCCCGCGTCGGTGCTGTTGCCGGCGGAGAACTCGACCATCGTGGCGAAGATGTCCGAGGTCGCCTCGTTGAGGCCGCCGGACTCACCGGAGTAGGTCAGGTTGGCGGTGCGCTCGGTGACGCCGTGCGACATCTCGTGCGCGGCCACGTCCAGGGAGACGAGCGGGTGGGAGTTGCCGGAGCCGTCGCCGTACGTCATCTGCGAGCCGTCCCAGAACGCGTTGACGTACGCGTTGCCGTAGTGCACCCGCGACGGCACGCCGGTGCCGTTGTTGAAGATGCCCCGCCGGCCGAACGTCGAGTTGTAGTAGTCGTACGTCTTGGCGGCGCCGTAGTGCACGTCGACCGCGGCGGACTGGCGGCTGCTGGTGCTGCCCGTACCCCAGACGTTGTCGGCGTCGGTGAACAGCGAGCAGGTGCCGGAGGTCCGGTTGTTCATGTCGCAGGTGGTGCCGTTGCCGTGGGTGGCGTCCTTGAGGCTGTAGCTGCTCGTGGAGGCCTGCGTGGTGTTGATCGTGACCGTGCCGGAGTACAGGCTGCGGCCGCTGCCGGCCGCCGTCTCGACCGTGTCCCAGGAGCTCAGCACCTTGCCGGAGGTGGCGTCGGTGACCACGTGCAGCCGCGACGGCGTCTGGCCGTCCGTGCCGAAGCCCTCGACCACGGTCTCGTACGCCAGCGTGCCGGTGCCCGCCGTCGCGTCGACGACCAGCTCGGGCGGGTTCAGCAGGCTGACCTTGCCGGCGAAGCGCGCCTTCGCGGCGGAGGCGGCCGATGCGGCGCTGCGCTGCGGGGTGGTGCTCAGGCTGAGCGGCGCGGCCAGGCCCACCGACGCGCTGCGCAGGGCCCCGTTCTTCGCACCGTGCAGGATGAAGTCCCCGCCGAGGACGCGCAGACCCCCATAAGTACGGCCATAGCGCACGTGCGTGGTCCCGTCGGCGTCCTTCGTCGTGGCAAGCACGGCGAAAGCGTCGGCGAGGCTCGCCTTGACCGCGGCGCGGTGGGCGGACGGGCTGAGCGGATCAGGCGCCGGGGCCGCGAGCGCGGCCGAGGCGCCGGTACCCGCCAGCACGCCACCCAGCAGGAGGGCGGAGCCGACGGCGGCGAGAGATCGTTTCACTGGGTCTCCTGACCGGTGGGGATCGCGGCGGTTAGCCACGCAGTTATATCTACCGATCGGTAGGAACCACTGTGAAGATCCTGAAAACGTCATAGCTTCGACAGGCCCTTAGCGATCGTTCAGCTTTGCGCATACGATGTGCGCCATGGACGCAGCCGACATCGCCGCCGGTCGCGAGCGCTGGCAGAAGCGCTACGACGACGCCCGCAAACGGGACGCCGACTTCACCACGCTCTCCGGGACGAGCCTCGATCCGGTCTACGGGCCGGCTCCGGGCGACACCGTCACCGACTTCGAGCGGATCGCATGGCCGGGCGAATTCCCGTACACCCGGGGCCTCTATCCCACCGGATACCGCGGGCGGACCTGGACCATCCGGCAGTTCGCGGGGTTCGGCAACGCCCAGCAGACCAACGAGCGCTACAAGATGATCCTGGCCGCCGGCGGCGGCGGGCTGAGCGTGGCGTTCGACATGCCGACGCTGATGGGCCGCGACTCCGACGACCCGCAGTCGCTGGGCGAGGTCGGCCACTGCGGCGTCGCGATCGACTCCGCCGCCGACATGGACGTGCTCTTCGACGGCATCAATCTGCAGGACGTCACGACCAGCATGACGATCTCCGGCCCGGCCGTCCCCGTCTTCGTGATGTACCTCGTCGCGGCCGAGCGGCAGGGCGCCGACCTGAGCAAGCTCGACGGCACGCTGCAGACCGACATCTTCAAGGAGTACATCGCGCAGAAGGAGTGGCTCTTCGCCCCGGAGCCGCACCTGCGCCTGATCGGCGACCTGATGGAGTACTGCGCGCGCGAGATCCCGCGCTACAAGCCGTTGTCGGTCTCCGGCTACCACATCCGCGAGGCCGGCTCGACCGCCGCGCAGGAGCTCGCGTACACGCTCGCCGACGGTTTCGGGTACGTCGAGCTCGGCCTGTCCCGCGGCCTGGACGTCAACACGTTCGCGCCCGGGCTGAGCTTCTTCTTCGACGCGCACGTCGACTTCTTCGAGGAGATCGCCAAGTTCCGCGCCGCCCGCCGCATCTGGGCCCGGCACCTGCGCGACGAGTACGGCGCCACCAGCGAGAAGGCGCTCTGGCTCAAGTTCCACACGCAGACCGCCGGGGTGTCGCTCACCGCGCAGCAGCCGGTGAACAACGTCGTGCGTACGGCCGTCGAGGCCCTCGCTGCGGTGCTCGGCGGCACCAACTCGCTGCACACCAACGCCCTCGACGAGACGCTGGCGCTGCCCACCGACGAATCGGCCGAGATCGCCCTGCGCACCCAGCAGGTGCTCATGGAGGAGACCGGCGTGACCAATGTGGCCGACCCGCTGGGCGGCTCCTGGTACGTCGAGGCGCTCACCGACCGGATCGAGGCGGAAGCCGAGGAGATCTTCGCCCGGATCCGTGACCTCGGCCACGACGGCACGATGACCTCCGGCATCCTGCGCGGCATCGAGGACGGCTGGTTCACCGCCAACATCGCCGAGGCGGCGTTCACCTACCAGCAGGCCCTGGAGAAGAACGAGAAGCGGATCGTCGGGGTCAACGTGCACACCGGCACGGTCGCCAAGGATCTGGAGATCCTCCGGGTCTCGCACGAGGTCGAGGTCGCGCAGAAGCGCGAGCTGGGTGAGCGCAAGGCCGACCGCGATCCGGTACGCGTCCAGCAGGCGCTGACGCGCCTGGTCGAGGCCGCCCGCACCGACGAGAACATGATTCCCGCGATGCTCGACGCCGCCCGGGCCGAGGCGACGCTGGGCGAGATCTGCGGCGTTCTCAAGGACGAGTGGGGCATCTATCGGGAGCCCGCCCGCTTCTGAGGCGTGGCGTGGTGCCGCCCTCCGCCGCCGGGTCTGTGACGTCCGATATCGCCTGCCCGGCGGCGCGGCGGACAGGCCGGACTGCGTGCGAGACTAGATAACCATGAGCGACCCACGGACCACTCCGTCGATCTTCACCCGCGGCGCGGTCGACCTCGGCGCGCTGCGCCCCGCGAGCAAGCCGGCGCCCTCCGGCCCGGCCGCCTCCGGTGCCGGCCCGGCCGAGCCCGAGGCCCCCGCGTTTGCGGCACCCGCGAGCCCGGCCGGCGCCCCCGCCGCGGTGATCGACGTGACCGAAGCAAACTTCCAGACGACGGTGCTGCAGCTGTCCATGTCGACCCCGGTCATCCTCGACTTCTGGGCCGAGTGGTGCGAGCCCTGCAAGCAGCTCTCCCCGGTGCTGGAGAAGCTCGCCGCCGAGGGCGGCGGCAGCTGGGTGCTCGGCAAGGTCGACGTGGACGCCAACCCGCGGCTCGCCCAGGCGCTGCGCGTCCAGGGCATCCCGATGGTGGTCGCCTTGGTCGGCGGGCAGCTCGTGGAGGGCTTCACCGGCGTACTGCCCGAGGTGGAGGTGCGCCGCTACGTCGACGCGGTGCTCAAGGCCGGCGGCGTCCAGGTCGCCGCGCCCGAGGACCCCCGGATGGACGCGGCCGACGACGCCCTGATGAGCGGGGACCTCGACGCGGCCGAGGCGGCGTACAAGAAGATCCTCGCCGAGACACCGCAGGACCACGCCGCCGAGTCGGGCCTCGCCCAGGTGGAGCTCTACCGCCGAGTCACCGGGGTGGACGCGGGCGCCGTGATGGCCCGGGCCGCCGACCCCGACGACCTCGAGGCGCAGCGGCTCGCCGCCGACATCGAGGTCCTCAGCGGACAGGCCCCGGAGGCGTACGAGCGGCTGGTCGCCGCCGTGAAGCGGTCCGCCGGGGACGACCGCGACGCCGTCCGCAAGCACCTGCTGTCGCTGTTCGCCGTCGCAGGCCCGGACGACCCGGCCGTCGCGAGCGCCCGCCGCGCGCTCGCCCGCGCGCTCTTCTAGGCAAGGTACGGGGGGCTCCATGCGCCGCATAGCCGTGCTCGACGCGCCGTCCAACCTCGGTCTGCGCCCGCCGACCGAGACCTCGGTGCCGGGCTGCGCCAAGGCGCCTGGAGCCCTGCGCGACCAGGGCCTGCTGCGCCGGCTCAACGCCCGGGACGCCGGCTGCCTGACGCCGCCGCGCTACGACCCGGGCGACTGGCGCCCCGGCGACGGCGTGTGCCACGCGGCCGAGATCGCGCTCTACTCCCGCCGGCTGGCCGACCGGATCGGCGCGATCATCGACCACGGCGAGTTCCCGGTCGTCCTCGGTGGCGACTGCTCGATCGTGCTCGGCTCGGCGCTGGCGATGCACCGCCTGGGCGAGGCGGTCGGCGGCCGCATCGGGCTCGTCTTCGTCGACGGCCACTCCGACTTCCGCCACCCCGGCAACGCCTCGTACGTCGGCGCGGCCGCGGGGGAGGACCTCGCGCTGGTGACCGGCCGCGGCCAGCCCGACCTGGCGGCGATCGAAGGCCGGCGGCCGTACTACCGCGACATCGACGTGGTCGTGATGGGCATCCGGGCCCAGGACGAATACCGCCTCGACCTCCAGGCGGCCGGCATCGTGACCCGCCCGGTCCCGAGCCTGCGCGTGGAGGGCGCGGCCCGCAGTGCCCAGTGGGCCCGGGAGCAGCTCGTCGACTGCGCGGGCTACTGGGTGCACCTCGACGTGGACGTGCTCGACCCGGCGGTCATGCCCGCGGTGGACGCGCCCGAGCCCGGCGGCATCGCCTTCCCGGAGCTGGAACTGCTGCTGGCCGGCCTCGTCGAGTCGCCGCACTGCCTGGGCGTGGAGATCACCGTCTTCGACCCCGACTACGACCCCGACGGCTCGTACGCGGAGGACATCACGGAGGCGATCGTGGCGGGGCTGAAGTCCGCGCACACGGTGGACGTGCGGCCGGATCTAGTGGCGGCCCGGGCCGACCTGCTCGCTCCGGGTGCGCCGGGCAAGCTCGCCCCGGCCGCCCAGCACGAGGACCGGTTCGTCGCCCGGCGTGCAGCGGCGGCCTCGGCGGACGTTGCCGTGGCGGCGGCCGGTGTCTCGGCCGGTGTCTCATCCGCGGTCGGGGATGCGGAGCAGATCGCGGTGCCGGCCACGACCCTGCTCGCCGTCGAGCAGTCGGCCGCGGTGGACGCTCGGCCCGTGGAGCCGGCGGACGACGACGATCTCTCGGACTCCGGCGGGGAACCGGTCGACGCCGGCATCGAGGCGGTCGAGGGCGAGCCGGTGGATGCCGGTCCCGCCGAGGCCGGCCGCGAGCCGGTCGAGGTGGCCGTCGTCCAGGGCGAGCCGGTCGAGGAAGCGGGCGACCCGGTCGATGTGGTGGACGACCCCGTCGATGCGATCGGCGATCCCGTCGAGGCGGAGAACGACGCCGCCAACGGGGAGAACGATGCCGTCGATGCGGAGCTCGTGGAGGACGGGGCTGCCGATCTGCCGTTGCGGCCGCTCGGCTCCGCGCCGTTGCTCGACTCCGAGCCGCTGCCGGCGACCATGCCCGGCATGCTGCGACCCCGGCACGGGGAGGACTTCTCCCTGCCGGCTCAGCGCCCGGCGTTCGAGCTCGGCCCGGAGACCCCCGCCGACATCACCTGAGCGCTCACGGGCGGAGATCGGTCAGGAAGTGCTCGGCGATCGGGACCGCTGCCTCCGCGCCGGCGCCGCCCTTCTGCACCATCACGGCGAACGCGATGTCGCCCTGCCAGCCCACGAACCAGGCGTGCGTCTCCTTGGAGCCGTCGGCGAACTCCGCCGTGCCCGTCTTGCCGTACACCGGGTCTCCCGGGACGTCCCGCAGCGCCGTGCCGGTGCCGCGGGTGACCACCTCGCGCATCATCGTCCGCAGGGGCTTGACCGAGTCGTCCGCGAGCTTCGCGCCGTCCGCGACCGGGTTGGTCGGCGCCGGGTCGAGCACGAGCCGGGGCTGCTTGAACTGCCCCCGGGCCACCGCCGCCGTCGCGCCCGCCATCGCGAGCGGGCTCACCGCGGTCGCGCCCTGGCCGAAGGTCGCCGCCGCCAGCTCGGTCGGGCTGTCGGCCGGGGAGATCTTGCCGCTGAACGAGTCGGCGCCCAGGTCCCACTTGGCGCCCAGACCGAGCTTCGCCGACGCGTCCTGGAGGCCGTCAGCGCCCAGCGTGGGGGCCAGGTTGACGAACGCGGTGTTGCAGGACTTGGCGAAGTCGGTGCGGAACGGCACCGAGCCGAGCTCCATGTCGTGGGAGTTCTTGAACGTCCGGCCGCTGACCTGCTTGGTCTTCGGGCAGTCGACCCGCCCGTCGAGGGTGACCGCCTTCTTGTCCAGCAGGCCCAGCGTGGAGACCATCTTGAAGGTCGAGCCGGCCGGGACCTGGCCGGTCATGGCGGTGTCGACCCCGCCGCCGCCGGGACCGTTGGCCACGGCCACCACCGACGAGTCGCTGATCCGCACGGCGACCAGGGCGCTGGGCTGCTTCTGGGTCGCGACGGCCCGGTCCGCGGCGTTCTGGGTGCGGACGTCCAGCGTCGTCTTGATCGGCTTTCCGGCGACCGGCTCGATGCTGTAGACCTGGGCGTCCTCGATCTTGTCGTCCGGGGTCTTGCGGGCGATGACCACGGACTGCCCGGGCGTGCCGCGCAGCTGGACGTCGTAGCGCTCCTGCAGCCCGCCGTGGCCGACCTGGTCGCCTCGGCCCAGCGTCTCCGGGTTGGCGTCGAGGTCCTCGCGGGTGGCGTGGTCCACCGTGCCGATGGTGGCGCGGGCGAACGGCCGGGTGGGAGCCAGCTCGCGCTGCTCCTCGCGGGTCACCGTGCCGGTGAGGGCGCGTACCTTGCCGGCCACCTTTTCGAAGTCGGCCTGGCGCAGGGTGACGACGTCGACGAACGCGTCGGGCTTGGAGCCCTCGATGCGGGTGGTCAGGTCCTTCACATCGATGGTGACGTCGACCTTCTTCAGCTCCTTGATCAGGGACTCGAGGAGTTTGTCCTGATCCTCGACGCGCTCGGGGCTGACGCCGACCACGGTGACCGCGCGCTTCGTGACGATCGGCTTGCCGTCGGGGCCCAGGATGTCGGCCCGGTCGGCGGTCTTGCGGCGCAGCTCGAGGCGGTCGCCCTCGGTCAGCTCGCGGTGCACCACGGCCGGCTCCCAGACGATGCGCCAGCCGTCGGAGTTCTTCTCCGTCAGCCGGACCGTGCTCTCGTACGACCACGCGGCGCCGCCCGGCAGCGTCCAGTCGATCTTGATCGGTGCCGAGGCGATGTCGCCCGTCGCCTTCGGGTCGCTCTGCTTCGACAGCAGTACGGACGACTTGGCGAGGTCGCCGGCGAGGCCCTGGAGCTGGGCGTACACGTCGTTGGCGGAGATCTTGCCACCGGCCGCCGTGACGAAGCCGACCTTGCTCAGGTCGCCGCCGCGCCAGCCGTCGAGGAACGCGTCCAGGGTTTTGCCGGGCCCGTCCGAACCCGAGCAGGCCGCCAGGCCGGAGGCGGCGAGCGCGAGGCCGGCCAGTGTTGCGACAGCTCGGCGAGCGCGTCCGCTCGGGTGCATGGAAGGCCCCTCCCCGGGTACGAAACTGGAAACGTACGGAACGGTAACCTCCCGGGGCTCGTTCCGATGACCCGGCCTGCGTGAGATGTGTCGAATTCGTTGCCGGATCGTCGCCCGGAGGACCCCGGGTCCGCCCGGCCCGTCGGAGCCAGGCTCTAGGCTGGTGCCGACACGTCGAACCCACAATGTCGTGGGTGAGGGGAGCCGTCTGCCATGCCTGTGACCGACGAGGCAGCTACCGAATCCGATCCCGAGCTCGATTTCGGGCCTGGCCCCGGGCTGGCCCTGACGGGCCGGCTGGGTACGTCCGACGACGAGCTCGACGAGCCGTTGCCGAACGCCGAGCGCCTGGTCGCCGACGCGGTGGCCCTGGCGGGTGAGGACCACGCCACCGCGACTCTGGTCGGCCGGTTCTGGCGTTTCGCGCCGGACGAGGAGCTGGTCGGCTACACGCCGGCGGAGATGTTCGCCGCCGCCCGCGAGCACCGCGAGCTCGCCGCCACCCGGCTGCCGGGGGAGCTGAAGCTCGACATCAGCGCCCCGGGCGAGGGCCGGAGCCACACGGTGATCTCGATCGTCACCGACGACATGCCGTTCCTGGTCGACTCGGTGACCGCCCTGCTCACCGCCCACCAGCTCCAGGTCCACCTGCTGGTGCACCCGCTCATCGTGGTGCGCCGCGAGCCGCTGGGCGCGCTCGCGCAGGTCGAGGCCGACGTCGAGCCCGATGACGCGATCGACGGCGACCTGGTGGAGAGCTGGATCCGGGTCGAGATCGATCCGGTACGCACCGAGGCGGCCCGCGAGCAGCTGCACAACGAGCTGCGCCGGATCCTGACCGACGTACGGGACGCGGTCGACGACTGGCCGCGGATGCGCCAGCGGGCCGTCGTCATCGCCGACGAGCTGGCCGCGGCGCGCGGTTCCGATCGCAAGCTGCCGGTGCCGGACAAGGACGTCACCGACTCCATCGAGCTGCTCAAGTGGCTCGCGCACGACCACTTCACGTTCCTCGGCTACCGGGAATACCAGCTCAGCGACGACCGGGACACGCTGTCGGCGGTGACCGGCAGCGGGCTCGGCATCATGCGCGGCGACCAGAGCACGCCCCGCAAGCTCTCGTCGATGGCGCCCGAGGCCCACCAGCGCGCGCTGGAGAAGCGCCTGCTCGTGATCACCAAGGCCAACTCGCGCGCCACCGTGCACCGCTCGGCCTACCTCGACTACATCGGCGTGAAGGTCTTCAACGACCAGGGCGAGGTGTGCGGCGAGCGCCGGTTCCTGGGCCTGTTCTCCAGCTCGGCCTACCGCACCAGCGTGCGCGAGCTGCCGGTGGTGCGGCGCAAGGTCATGGAGGTGCTCGACCGCTCCGGCCTGTCCCCGCGCGGGCACTCCGGCAAGGACCTGCTGCAGATCCTCGAGACCTATCCGCGCGACGAGCTGTTCCAGATCAAGACCGACGACCTGTACGAGGCCGTCATCGGCGTGCTGCGCATGGCGGGCCGCCGTCAGCTGCGGTTGTTCCTGCGCCGCGACGGCTACGGCCGCTTCATCTCCTGCCTGATCTACCTGCCGCGGGACCGCTTCACCACCGGCAACCGCCAGGCCATGCAGGAGATCCTGCTGCGCGAGCTCAACGGCGTCGGCGTCGACTACACGACCCGGGTCACCGAGCGGATGCTCGCCCGCGTGCACTTCATCGTGCGCACCGATCCGGCCGACCCGCCGGGCGCCGTGGACCCGAACGCCCTCGCGGAGATGCTCGCCGACGCGACCCGCATGTGGGACGACGACTTCTCGCTGGTGCTGGAGCGCAAGCTCGGTGAGGAGCCGGCCAAGGAGCTGTTCCACCGCTACTCGGCCGCGTTCCCCGACAGCTACAAGGACGGGCACACGCCGTACGAAGCGGTCCAGGACATCGCCAAGCTGGAGCTGCTGGAAGAGTCCGGCCAGCTCGAGCTGCACCTGTACCGCAAGCGCCGGGTCAACCGTGACGGCGCCGCCGAGCCCGACGACCACGACGTCCGGTTCAACGTCTTCCGATACGGCGAGCCGATGATGCTGTCGGCGGTCCTGCCGGTGCTGCACTCGCTCGGCGTGAAGGTCGTCGACGAGCGGCCGTACGAGATCCGCCGCTCCGACGGCACGGTCTACCTGTACGACTTCGGCCTGCTGCCGCCGGCGGCGCACCGGGAGCTCTCCGAGGTACGTCCGCAGGTGGAGAACGCCTTCGCCGCCGCATGGCAGAACGAGGCGGAGGTCGACGGCTTCAACGAGCTGGTGCTGCGCGCCGGGCTGACCTGGCGGCAGGTCGTGGTGCTCCGGGCGTACGCGAAATATCAGCGGCAGACCGGCATCGTCTTCTCCCAGCGCTACGTGGAGTCGACCTTCATCGCCTACCCGGAGATCGCCCGCCTGCTCCTGCAGCTCTTCGAGGCACGGTTCGCCCCTAAGCTGGAGATCGGCGAGGAGGAGCGCGACCGTCGCTCCGCCGACCTGGTCGAGCAGATCACCGGTCTGCTCGACGGCGTGGACAGCCTTGACCAGGACCGCATTCTGCGGTCGTACCTGACGCTCATACAGGCGACCCTGCGCACCAGCTTCTTCCAGCGCGGCAGCGACGCGCGACCCAAGTCCTACGTCGCGTTCAAGCTGGACCCGCAGGCGATCCCGGACCTGCCGCAGCCTCGCCCGAAGTTCGAGATCTTCGTCTACTCGCCGCGGTTCGAGGGCGTGCACCTGCGCTTCGGCACGGTCGCGCGCGGCGGCCTGCGCTGGTCCGACCGGCGCGAGGACTTCCGCACCGAGGTCCTCGGCCTGGTCAAGGCGCAGATGGTCAAGAACGCGGTGATCGTGCCGGTGGGCGCCAAGGGCGGCTTCGTGCTCAAGCAGAAGCCGGGCGACCGCGACGAGGCGGTGGAGTGCTACCGCCTCTTCATCACCGCGCTGCTGGATGTCACGGACAACATCCTGAGCGGCAAGATCGTCCCGCCCAGTGACGTCGTGCGGCACGACGCCGACGACCCATACCTGGTGGTGGCGGCGGACAAGGGCACCGCGACGTTCTCCGACATCGCCAACGAGATCTCGGTGGCCAAGGAGTTCTGGCTCGGCGACGCGTTCGCCTCCGGGGGCTCGGCCGGCTACGACCACAAGAAGATGGGCATCACCGCGCGCGGCGCGTGGGAGTCGGTCAAGAAGCACTTCCGCGACCTGGGCACCGACACCCAGACGCAGGACTTCACCGCGGTCGGCGTCGGCGACATGTCCGGCGACGTCTTCGGCAACGGCATGCTGCTCAGCGAGCACATCCGGCTGGTGGCCGCGTTCGACCACCGGCACATCTTCCTCGACCCCGATCCGGACCCGGCGACCTCCTTCGCCGAGCGCCGCCGGCTCTTCGACCTGCCGCGCTCGTCGTGGGCCGACTACGACCCGGCGCTGATCAGCGAGGGCGGCGGCGTCTACCCGCGGACGGCCAAGTCCATCCCGGTGTCGCCGCAGGTGCGCGCGGCGCTCGGCCTGGGCGAGGCGACGGCGGTGAGCCCGCCGGAGCTGATGCGCGCCATCCTCGTCGCGCCCGTCGACCTGCTGTGGAACGGCGGCATCGGCACCTACGTGAAGGCGGCGTCCGAGACCCACGCCGACGTCGGCGACAAGGCCAACGACGCCATCCGGGTCAACGGCCGCGACCTGCAGGCCAAGGTGGTCGGTGAGGGCGGCAACCTGGGCCTGACCCAGCGCGGGCGCATCGAGTACGCCCGCACCGGCGGCCCCCGCGACGACGAGGGCAACACGGTCGGCGGCCGCATCTTCACCGACTTCATCGACAACACCGCCGGCGTGGACTGCTCCGACCACGAGGTCAACATCAAGATCCTGCTCGGCGGGGCGGTGACGGACGGCGAACTGACCGTCCCCGACCGGGACGAGCTGCTCGCGGCGATGACCGACGAGGTCGCGGCGCTGGTGCTCCGGGACAACTACGAGCAGGCCACGGCGCTCGGCAACGCTCGGCAGCAGGCGCACTCGCTGCTGCCCGTGCATCGCCGCATGCTGGTCGACATGGAGCAGGCCGGCCAGCTCAACCGCGAGCTGGAGGCGCTGCCCACCGACAAGGAGCTCGCCGTCCGGTACGAGGCCGGCGAGGGCTTGACGCCGCCGGAGTTCGCGGTGCTGCTCGCGTACGTGAAGATCTCGCTCGAACGCCAGGTCCTCGCCGACGCCATCGTCGACGAGGAGTGGACCCACGGGGTGCTCGCCCGCTACTTCCCGACGCCGCTGCGCGAGCGGTTCGCCGCACGGATGGCCGGCCACCGGCTGCGCCGCGAGATCATCTCGACCGCCCTGGTCAACGAGGTGGTCAACCGGGGCGGCACGTCGTTCGTCTTCCGCGCGATGGAGGAGAGCGGCGCCTCGGCGGCGGACGTCATCCGGGCGTACGTGGTGATCCGCGACGTGTTCGGCCTGCGCGACATCTGGGAGGCGGCGGAGCGGCTCGACAACGAGGTGCCGACCCCCTCGCAGACGCTGGTCTACCTGGAGACCCGCCGCCTGCTCGACCGCGCGGTCCGCTGGCTGGTCAGCAACCGCCGCTCGCCGATCGACGTGGCGGGCGAGATCGAGCACCTGCGCCCCGGCATCGGCGCCCTGCTCCCGCAGCTGCAACAGGTCGTCGTGGGCGGCGAGCGCCGCGAGGTCGAGACCTTCGTCGAGACGCTGGTCGGTGAGGGTATCCCCGAAGACCTGGCCCGTGGGGTTGCCCGAGTGGTCTACGGCTTCGGCGTCCTGGACATTCTGGAGACGGCCAAGGCGACGGGCAAGGACGCGACCGAGGTGGCCGACGTCTACTTCGTCCTCTCGGAGCGCTTCCACATCGACCTCCTGCTGTCCCACATCTCCCGCCTCCCGCGCGGCGACCGCTGGCAGACACTCGCCCGCATGGCGCTGCGCTACGACCTGTATGCGGCACTGGCGGCGCTCACCGCGGAGGTGCTGCAGTCCACCTCGTCGGAGGAGTCGCCGGAGGACCGGGTCTCGGAGTGGGAGCAGGTCAACGCGGCGTCGATCGCCCGGGCGGGCAACGCCATGGGCAACGTGGACGAGACCCCGGCCGATCTCGCGGCGCTGTCGGTGCTGCTGCGGCAGATCCGCACGCTGGTGAAGACGTCCGCCGCCGCGGGGTGAGCCCAGGGCCGGGCCGGCGCTGAGCCGGCTCGGCCATAGCAGCGCGCTCCAAGCGCCTCATGGCGGGGCAATCCCTGGTGCAGGGAGCGCCTTCCCCATCAGTCCAATGACGGACGGCGCTCTCAGAGGCCGCGGGCCGCGGCGTCGGCGAGCGGCTCCGGGGAAACGGTGTAGCGGCCCTTGCCGTCGACCTTCGCCTCGTACATGGCGTGGTCGGCGCGGCGGAGCAGCTCGTCGGCGTTCGCCCCACCCGGGCGGCCGATGGCGATGCCGACGCTGCCGCCGATGACCGCCGGGTGGCCGTCGATGTCGAACGGTCGGCGCAGCGCCTCGACGATGCGCTGGGCGATGTGCTCGGCGTCTGCGGGCCTGCTGATCGGGTCGGCGAGCACGGCGAACTCGTCGCCGCCGAGCCGGGCCAGGGTGTCGCACGTGCGTACACAGTCGCGCAGCCGGTTCGCGACGGCGGTCAGCAGCGCGTCGCCGGCGGAGTGGCCGAGCCGGTCGTTGACCTGCTTGAAGCCGTCGAGGTCGACGTAGACGACGGCGAGGATTTCGCCGGTACGGCTCTGCCGGGCCACCGCCAGCTCGGAGTGGTCCCGGAACAGCGCCCGGTTGGCCAGGCCGGTCAGTGGGTCGTGGAACGCCAGATGCTGCAGCTGGCGGGTGAGTACGAGGTTGTCCCGGACGCTGACCAGCTGCCGGACGACGACCAACAGCAGCACCGCAACCCCGAGCAGGTACAGGAACGGCCCGATCCAGCCGTGCAGGAGGGTCAGGGTGACCGAGGTGGAGACGGCGATGGCCAGCGGCACGTACGGCAGCGCCACCCACAGCGGCGCGTGGAGGTCGGTGTCGCCTCGGGCCTCGCCCGCGCGGGCCCGTAGCGCACCGAGCCCGATGAGGATGAACCCGCCGAACCATCCCAGGTCGAGCAGGCCGCCGGCGGTGTACGCGTCGATGTTGACCAGGTACGCGAAGAAGCTGTCCCCGATGGCGAGGCCGAGCGCCCCGACGCCGATCAACGCGACCGCGCCGCGCTCCCGGGCATGGACGTGCCCGAGCAGGATGAGCGCCATGCTGGCCATGGCGACGTCGCCGATCGGGTAGGCCAGCACGACCACCCACTCCAGCGGCGTGTTGCCGCCGATGTGGATGATGGGCCCGAGCACGAAGGCCCAGCTGACGAACAGCAGCGAACCGCTGATGATCATCCCGTCGAGGAGCGTGCGCAGGGCGCCCCGCCGGGCCGTGATGAGGGCGGCCATCCCGCCCAGCACGAGCGGGACGGTCACCAGGTAGCCGAGGTCGGCCACGGACGGGAACGGCGACTCGACCTCCAGCGCCACCTCGTAGTAGCTCCAGGCCAGCTGCCCGAGCGTCCAGGACACCATGCCGGCGCCGATCAGCGTCCAGCCGCGCCGGGCTGCCCCGCGGGTCCGGGCCCGGATGACGAACGACGCCACGGCCGCGAACAATGCCGCCACGGCCAGCGACAGGTCGCCGAAGGCGGTCATTCCCCGTTCGCCGAACGGCTGCAGGGTCACGACGGCGAGGTACGCCGCAACGATCACGCCGGCTCCGACGAACGCGCGCGGCCCGGCAATCGTGCCGGCGGCGGGCTCCGCGGTGACCGCTTCCCGCACCGAACCGTCCGTCGCTACCGCAGCCATGCGCCCCGTCCTCATCCTGTCGCCGGTCCAGGCCTCCCCGGGGACAATCGGCTGTAACCGACCTCACACTTAGCGTGCACGGTTGCAGATCGGGTGCAGGGCGATCATGACCGTCCCCCGATGGCCGGCCGGTCGGGGTCGGCTGATCGGACGACCCAGCGCCACTGGATGCTCCGACGGCCTGTTCATGGCGATCACGTCCGCGTCGGCCCGCGCCCATCGCTGCGCGGCGCCCGCCGGCGAAGACCCGTCGCGTTTCCGAGGCACGCCGTCCGTCGACGGGCTAAGTCGTGCCGCCGTGCCTGAGCTTCCCCAAGTCCTCGTCGATGAATCGCGCGATCGCGGCGGCCAGCCGGCCCGGGGCCTCCCGTTCGGCGTTGTGCCCCTGCCCGTGCATCAGCAGGCGCCGCGTCCGGGGCAGCGCCCGCTCCAACGCGTCCAGGCGCTCACTCAGATGCCGTGGCGACCGGTCGCCGCCGATCAGCAGCATCGGCACGTCGAGCGTCGCGTACACCGGCAGGCGGTTGCCCAGCGCATCGATCGCGTCGCTGTCGTCGAGCTGCCTGATCACCCGGTCGCGGTAGTGGGTGCGGCCCATGACGAAGCCGGCCAGGGTCGAGGCCGCCGGCGACAGGCCCACCACCTCCCGCAGGAAGATGGTCAGCGCCTTCCCCGGATTCCCGTCGTCGAGGGCCGCCCGCGCCTGGTCGCCGCCGAGGGGTTCGCCGATCACCACCGGGGGCTCGTAGAGGACGGCTCCCGCGTACGACTCCGGCTCGGCGAGCAGCGCCTCGAGGGCGAGCACCCCGCCCGAGGAGTGCCCTACCAGGACCGGGCGGTCGAGCTCCGCGGTGATGGCGGCCACGTGCTCCACCTCGTCCGCCATGGTGATAGGGCGGGGCAGGTCGAGCCGGTACTGGCGGCGGTGCAGCCGTACGGTCCGGAAGCGGTCTTTGAGCTGGTCGGTGACCCGGGACCAGGCGGTACTGTCGCCCATGCCGCCGTGGATCACGAGGATCGGTGTGCCGTGCCCCTCGTCGATCGCCTCTGCCACCGACCTGTCGATCGCCGTTGCCCTCATCGCTCCGCCTCCTCAGCGCCCGCTAGAACGAACTTAGAAGGGCATCGGGCCGCGATGTCCGATTCCGGGCCGGGTCACTCCTGCTGAACGGCCGGGGCCGGAGCCGGTCGCAGCACGCCGGCGCCCAGACCCATCGCCACCGTGAGCGCCGTGACCAGGGCGAACGACGCGGTCAGCGACGACAGGTGAGCGATGCCGCCGATGATCCCGGGTGCGATCAGGCCGCTCCCGTACGCGATGCCGGCGACTCCCGCCAGGCTGCGCCCCGGGTGGTCGCCGATCCGCCCGGCCGTCGCGAAGACCAGCGGCACGACGACGGCGATGCCGACGCCCAGCAGCCCGAAGCCCAGGATGACGGGCACCGTACGGCCGCCCAGCACCACGATCAGGGCGCCGGCGCTGGCGGCGGCACCCGCGAGGCGGACCGTCGGGACCGGACCGAGGCGGTGGATCACCCGGTCTCCCGCGAAGCGGGCCAGCGCCATGCTCACCGAGAACACCGACACCGTCAGCGCCGCGGTGCTCGCCGTGTCGCCGAGCAGGTCGCGGACGTAGACCGCGGACCAGTCCAGGCCGGCGCCCTCGGCGAACACCGCGCAGAGTGCCACCAGGCCGATGGGCAGCACGGCCCGCGACGGCAGGGCGAAGGCGGGCGGGGCGTCGACTTCGGGCTCGGGCCGGTGGGGCAGGAGCCAGGCGGAGGCGACCAGCGTGATCACCGCCAGCGCCACCGCCGCGACGAGGAAGTGGATGCGGGCGTCGAGACCCGCCCGGGCGGCCAGGGCGGCGACCGCCGAGCCGGCCAGGCCGCCGACGCTCCAGAAGCCGTGGAAGCTGGACATGACCGAGCGGCCGTACCGCTCCTCGATGACGACGGCCTGCGCGTTCATGGCCACGTCGGCGACGCCGGCCGCCGCGCCGTACGCGACGAGCACCAGGCACAGCACCACGATGGATGTGGGTAGCGCGGGCAGGAGAAGGGCGGCGCACCAGCACAAGATCAGGACGCGGGTGAGGCTGCGCAGGTCGTACCGGTGGGCGAGCCGGGCGGAGAGCGGCATCGCGAGCAGGGCGCCGATGCCGGGCATGAGCAGCGCCACGCCGAGCCCGCCCGCGCCGGTGCCGACGTGGTCGGCGATCCACGGCACGCGGGCGGCAAAGGTGCCGGTCACCGCGCCGTGGACGGCGAAGATCACGGAGGTGGCGACGCGAGCCCGGCGGAGCATCTCCATGACGCGCACCCTAGTCGGCAGGTACCCCCGAGGGGTATATGATGGTCCGCATGACCCGGCAGATCGAGCTCGAGATCGGCGGCATGACGTGCGCGGCCTGCGCCAACCGCATCGAGAAGAAGCTGAACCGGCTCGACGGCGTCACGGCCACGGTGAACTACGCGACCGAGAAGGCGCGCGCCACGGTCCCGACCGGCCTCACCGTCGCCGACCTGATCGCCGTGGTCGAGAAGACCGGCTACACCGCGACCGAGCCGCGGGCCGCGGAAGCGCCCGGGGAGCCGCCGGCTGATCCGCTGCGGACGCGGCTGCTCGTCTCCGCCGCGCTCACCGTGCCGGTCGTGGTGCTTGCGATGGTCCCGGCCTGGCAGTTCGACTACTGGCAGTGGCTGTCACTGACCCTCGCGGCGCCGGTCGTCGCGTGGGGCGGGTGGCCGTTCCACCGCTCCGCCCTGGTCAACCTGCGGCACGGCGCCGCCAGCATGGACACCCTGGTCTCGGTGGGCACCCTTGCTGCGTTCCTCTGGTCGGTGTGGGCGCTGTTCCTCGGCGACGCCGGCATGCCCGGCATGACCCATCCGTTCGAGCTGCGGGCGGGTTCCGACGGTGACGCGATCTATCTCGAGGCCGCGGCCGGCGTGACCACGTTCCTGCTCGCCGGCCGCTACGCCGAGGCGCGGGCGAAGCGGCGCGCCGGAGACGCCCTGCGGTCGCTGCTCGAGCTCGGCGCCCGCTCGGTGGCGCTTCCCGACGGCCGCGAGATCCCGGTGGACCAGCTGCAGGCCGGAGACCTCTTTCAGGTACGCCCGGGCGAGAAGGTCGCCACGGACGGCGAGGTGGTCGACGGCGCCTCGGCCCTCGACCGAAGCCTGATCACCGGCGAGTCGGTGCCGGTGGAGGTGACAGTGGGCGACGCCGTCGCCGGTGGCACGGTCAACGCCGGCGGCCGGCTCGTCGTCCGCGCCACCCGGGTCGGTGCCGACACCCAGCTGGCCCAGATGGCCCGGCTGGTCGAGGAGGCCCAGGACGGCAAGGCGGCCGTGCAACGCCTCGCCGACCGGATCTCCGGCGTCTTCGTGCCCGTGGTCATCACCCTGGCGGCGGGCACGCTGGGTTACTGGCTCGGCTCCGGGCGGGGTGCCGCGGCGGCGTTCACGGCTGCTGTGGCCGTACTCATCATCGCCTGCCCTTGCGCCCTCGGCCTGGCCACGCCGACGGCCCTGCTGGTCGGCACGGGCCGCGGCGCCCAGCTCGGGATCCTGATCCGCGGCGTCGAGGCGCTGGAGTCGACGCGGCGGATCGACACCATCGTGCTGGACAAGACCGGCACGGTGACGACCGGCGTGATGACGGTCGCGGACGTCGTGCCGGAGCCCGGGTGCGACGCCGATGAGGTGCTGCGGCTCGCGGGTGCGGTCGAGGCCGCGTCCGAGCATCCGCTGGGCCGGGCGATCGCCCGGGCGGCGGCCGAGCACGGGCCGCTGCCACCGGTCACGGACTTCCATGCCACGGCGGGCGTCGGCGTCCGCGGCACGGTCGGCGGCGCGAAGGTCGAGATCTCCCGGGGCACGGGCGACACCGCCCAGACGTGGATTGAGGTCCGGGCCGACGGCACGCTGTGGGGGCGGTTGGCCCTGACCGATGCCGTACGCCCGACCAGCGCATCCGCCATCGCCCGCCTGCGCCGCCTCGGCCTGGAACCGGTGCTGGTCACCGGCGACGCCCGGCCGGTGGCGGACCGGGTCGCCGCGGAGGTGGGGATCACCGAGGTGATCGCGGGCGTTCTGCCGGCCGGCAAGGTCGACGCCGTCAAGCAGCTCCAGGCGGACGGCCGCTCGGTGGCGATGGTCGGCGACGGGGTGAACGACGCGGCCGCGCTCGCCCAGGCCGACCTCGGCGTGGCGATGGGAGCGGGCGCCGACGTGGCGATCGAGGCGTCCGACCTGACGCTGATGCGCGACGACCTGACGGCGGCGGTCGACGCCGTACGCCTGGCTCGCCGCACCGTGCAGATCATCCGCGGCAATCTGTTCTGGGCGTTCGCCTACAACGTGGCGGCGCTGCCGCTGGCGGCGGCCGGCCTGCTCAACCCGATGATCGCGGGCGCGGCGATGGCACTGAGCTCGATCTTCGTCGTGGCGAACAGCCTGCGGCTGCGCCGGTTCAGCCCCGTGGCCTGACCGGCGCAGTGTGAGCCGGGCGCTTGTTCCCTTCGGCCGCTCCCGAAGCTTCCGGGGCGCCCGGCTCACCATCTGTACCGCCGTCGAGGCACCCGGACCGGTCCCGAGGTCCGAGGCTCCGCGGCGGCATTCCCCAGATCCACCTGCGGACATGACGCTACGTGATGATTGCCAGACAGCGGAAGCGCAGCGTACGGGAAATAGCCGTTCGGTCGGCCCCATATCGGGCGACGGATTCGTCTGACCAGGCAGGATCACGACATAGGCGGCGATCCGCACCCGTTGCGGCAACAGGAACATTACCGTCGGTGAGTGATCTGACGATGCGGAGCGTGATCAGTCGTCGTGCCGGATCGAGTCGACGAGAGCCAGGACCTGGCGCAGCGCGGGCCGGAGCACGCGCAGCCGCGACAGCCCGACGAGCCGGTCGATGAGCGGCACGATGCCGTCGATCAGCCGGCGGGTGCGCCGCTGCCCGGGCGAGCGGTCGTAGACCCAGAAGAGCACCACGCCCATCCAGCCCAGCCACAGCAGCTCGGGCAGCTCCTTGCGCAGCTCCGGATCGATCTTGGCCGACGACCCCTCGACCACGTCTCGGAAGATCGCGATGGCGGCCTCCCGCGCGGGCGACGACTCCCGCGAGAAGGGACTCAACGGCGACGACGGCTCCGCGGCGGTCTTGAAGAACGTCGCGGCGAACGAGTGATAGGGCTCGTTGACATCGATCCCGGCATGCAGCACCCCCCGCAACCGCGCGGCGAAGTCCTTCTCCCGCTCCAGCACCGGCGCGGCGGTGGTCCGGTGCGCGGCCTGGTTCCGGTCGTAGAAACCCTGGATCAGGTGTTCCTTGGAGTCGAAGTAGTAATAGGCGTTCCCGACCGCGACCCCGGCCTCCTTGGCGACGGCCCGCATGGTGGTCTCGGTGTAGCCCCGCTCCCGGAACAACCGCAGCGCCGTCTCGAGGATGAGCTGCCGGGTCTGCTCGCCCCGAGCCCGCCGTGGGCGCTCGCCCACGCTCGTCGTGTCCTGGGCCGCGGGTTCCCCGGCGGCGGAGTCAGCGGCAGCGGTCGTCACACCCGTCACCGTAGTCTTCCGCGCGCGTGGACTGCCGGACGGCGGCCGCCGCCGCGATGAACCGCCGGGCCGCCGGCAGCAGGGCCGGGGTGCTCAGCCGGTCCGCCATGCCGCGGTAGTCGGCCAACGCCCACAGGCAGGCCAGCCAGGCCCCGTCGGAGACGTAGACCAAGCCGTTGTCGGCGATGACCGTCAGATCCCGCAGCGTGGCGGAGTGGTCCAGCCCGGGGAAGCGCGTCCGGGCCTCCGCGGACCCGGCCGGCACGAACATCAACGGTACGAGCTGAGCCCGGCCCTCGAGCCACCGGTGAGCGGCCCGGCAGATCGGGCAGCCCTCGTCGTAGAGCACCGTGAGGGACCCGACCCGGCCGGCCCCGAACCCGGCCGGATCGACGTCCTGGCTCACGCCCGCGCCGGCGGCGGAACCGGCCCGGCCATGCCCTGCCCGGGCCACGTCAGAGTCCCGTCACTCCCGCCGGCCTGAGCCTTGCCGGCGCCGCCCTGGGCCGGACCCTTCTGCACCGGGCCGCCGTGGGCCGGGCCGCCGTGGGCCGGGCCGCCGTGGGCCGGGCCGCCGTGGGCCGGACCGCCCTGGGCCGGACCTCCGGGGATCGGGCCGGTCGGGACCGGGCCGCCGGGCGCCGTGCCCGCCCCGCCGAACGGGCCCTGCGGTCCCGGCCCGGGCGGGTACATCGGCAGCCGCCCCGCCGGCGGCAGCGGCGGCATCGCCTGCTGCTGACGCAGCCGTCCCCGCCGGTAGCGCCCCAGCACCACGACGTTCAGCACATGCAGCCCCCCGAGCACGAGCAGCACGAACCCGATCTTGAACGACAGCGTCTCCAGGGCCCGCGCCGCGTCCGGGATCCGGGCGCCGGAGCGCATCGCCACCGCCACATAACCGAGGTTGAGCAGGTAGAAGCCCATCACCAGGAGGTGGTTGACCGCCTTGGCGAGGCGGCTGTCCGCAAAGACGTCCTCGAGGAACACCAGCCCGTTACGGGAGAGAGTCGTCGCGACCCAGATCGTCAGCCCCACGCTGATGATGAGGTACGCCAGATACATCCAGACCTTGTGGTCCATCGGGCCTCCACCCTTTCTTGAACACGTTCAACTGCTGTCGTGCTCACTGTAGGGGGAGAGTTGAACGTGTTCAAGAGAGATGTGGAGCACAAAGAAAGAGGCAGCGGCGGGTGGCGGCCCGTCGCTGCCTCAGCTCGTGGGTGGGGTCAGCGCACCAGTCCCAGCGCCTCCGCCGCCGCGCGGCCGTTGGCGTGGCTGGCGCCGTACGTGATCAGGAAAGCCCGTGCCCCGGCGGGCCGCCACATCGACGGCCAGCCCATCTCCACCACGGCAACAGTATGGCGCGCCGCCAGTGCCGAGATCAGCGCGCGCGCCGACTCACTGCGGTGGGTGTGTCGCCCGACGACCACGATCGGGCGAGCCCCGGCGCGTTCCGCCAGCCGTTCCGCCGACGTATCCGCCGCGACGACGGTGACCGACTCCGTGCCGTTCAGATGCGGCGCCAGACCCCACGGCACCCGCCCCTCGGCGATCGAGTGACCGGACGCGAGCTGCACGACGAGCGGATCAGTGAGGTCCGCCAGCGAGCCCTCGACCCGGACCGCGCGCCGGGCGGCCACGTAGCCGAGGCCGGCGTCGTGGGCGAGGCCGGCGTCGTGGGCGGATTGCCGAGGCGGGTGGTGGGTCCAGGCGGCCAACTGCGCCGTACGTTTCGCCGCGTCCTCCAGCCGGCGCCGCGCGAGCCGGCCGTCGCTCACCCCGGCGACGATCTCGGCAGCCACCTGGTCGACCAGCTCGTGATCGACCCGGGCCCCGATGCACAGCAGGTCCGCGCCCGCCGCCAGCGCGCTCACCGCCGCTGCTCCGATGCCGCCCGCCGCTCCGAGTGCGCCTCTCATCTCCAGTGCGTCGGTCACGATCGCCCCTTCGAAGCCGTACTCGCGCCGGAGCAGGTCGTGCAGGGCCGCGCGGCTGAAGGTGGCCGGGGCGTCCCCGGTCAGGGCCGGCACCCGGATGTGGGCGGTCATGATCGACCGGGCCCCGGCGGCGATCGCCGCGGCGAACGGCGGCAGGTCGCGTTCCCGCAGGATCTTCATCGGTACGTCGACAGTCGGCAGCGCCAGATGCGAGTCGGTGGTCGTGGCACCGTGGCCCGGGAAGTGTTTCGCGCACGCGGCGACGCCCGTGGACTGCAGCCCTTCGATCGCGGCGGCCGCGTGCCGGGCCACGAGTGCGGGCTGGGCGCCGAAGGACCGCGTACCGATGACGGGATTGTCTTCGGCGGTGTTGACGTCGACCGTGGGGGCAAGGTCCAGGTTGATGCCCGCGGCGGCCAGATCGGCGCCGATCGCGGCATAGACCCCGCGGGTGAGCTCGGGGTCGTCGACCGCACCCAGGGCGGCGTTCCCCGGGTACGGGCTGCCGGTGCGGTGCGCGAGCCGGGTGACGTCGCCGCCTTCCTCGTCGATCGCGATCAGCGCGTCCGCCCGTGCGCTTCGCAAGCTTGCCGTGAGCCGGACGACCTGGTCGGCGTCGGTGACGTTGGTGCCGAAGAGGGTGTGGCCGGCGAGGCCCTCGGCGAGCAGGGCACCGGCCCAGTCCGGCGCCGAATTCCCCGCAAAAGCCGCAAGCAGGGTGCCGAGGGCCAGGCGGCGGAGGCCCGGGTCGATCGCCATGGTTTCCTTCCTCGGTTCAGCCACTGTTTTGGACCGCGGCGAGCTGCCATGATCGCTGGGTGTCGATCGGACACGCGACGCGGTCAGTATGCAAGCCGCCCGTTACGCTGCGGCTACGTGATGTGGGCGAACACCGTTATAGGAAACAAGCCTAAATACTAGGGGACGTAGTTATGGCCGCCACCCGCCTTCCGGGCACGCCCCGGTTGCTGCGTGCGCTCAACGACCGCGCCGCGCTGGAACTGTTGCTCAGCAAGGGTCCGCTGACCCGGGCGCAGCTCGGCGAGCTGACCGGCCTCAGCAAGGTCACCGCGTCGCAGCTGGTCGAGCGGCTCGAGGAACGCGGGCTGGTGCGGCGCGTGGGGGAGCAGGCCGGCGGGCGCGGGCCCAACGCCCAGCTCTACGCGGTCAGCCCCGGCAGCGCGCACGTCATCGGCGTCGAGGTGCTGCCCGATCGGGTGATCGCTGCGTGCGCCGACATCACCGGCGAGATCGTGGGACGCAGCGAACAATCCACCCAGGACAGCGACGATCCCGTACGAGCCGTGCACAGTGCCGTGATGCAGGCCGCCACCGAGGCGGGCACCGACCTCGCCTCGATCCGCCGCGTCGTGCTCGGCACCCCCGGCCTGGTCGACCCGAAGACGAGCGAGGTCTCCTTCGCCTTCGACCTCCCGCGGTGGCACCGCGGGCTGCTGGCCGAGCTGCGCAAGGACCTCAGCATCCCGGTGGTGTTCGGCAACGACGTCAACCTGGCCGCCATCGCTGAGCAGCACACCGGCGCCGCGAAGGGCGTCGACGACTTCGTGCTGATCTGGGTCGGCCGCGGCGTCGGCCTCGCCACGGTCATCGGCGGCCGGCTCCACCAGGGCAGCAGCGGCGCCGCCGGCGAGATCGGCTACCTGCCCGTCGCCGGGGCCGAGGTGCCGCACAACGCGTCGAAGCGCGGCGTGAAGGGCGCGTTCCAGACCCTGGTCGCCTCCGACGCCGCCAAGGCGATCGGCAGGCAGCACGGCTTCCGCGGCAACGATTCGGCCGACGTGGTCCGGGAGGCCGCCGAGGCCGGGGCGGCGGGCGAGCCCGTGCTGGACGAGCTGGCCCGGCGGCTCGCGCTGGGCGTCGCGGCCACCTGCGTCGTGCTCGACCCGCCGCTGGTGGTGCTGGCCGGCGAGGTGAGCCAGGCCGGCGGCACCGCGCTGGCCGAGCGGGTCGAGGCGGAGGTCGCCTCGATCACCCTGGTCGCGCCCAGGGTGGTGGTCAGCGAGGTCGCCGTCGAGCCCGTCCTGAACGGCGCGCTGCTGACCGCGCTCGACGCCGTCCGCGACGAGGTCTTCGGCTCCACCACGGGCTGAGCCCGGCGGGCCGTCGGGCCGCTCTCCACGTGCGTGGTTGGATGGACGCGTGCCCGAGGCAGAGACCCCCACACGCCCCGACGACGACACCGTCATCTCCTTCGACCGGGTGAGTGTCATCCGCGGCGGCAACTTCCTGCTGCGGGGCCTCTCCTGGCAGGTCGAACTGGACGAGCGGTGGGTGATCCTGGGCCCGAACGGCGCCGGCAAGACCACCCTGCTCAACCTGGCCTCCGCGCGGATGCACCCGTCCCGCGGGGAGGCGTGGGTGCTGGGGGAGCGGCTCGGCCGTACGGACATCAACGAGCTGCGGACCCGGGTCGGCATCACCACCGGACAGCTCGCCGACCGGGTGCCGCCGGCCGAGCGGGTGCTCGACGTGGTGGTCACCGCCGCGTGGTCGGTCGTGGGGCGGTGGCGGGAGAGCTACGACCCGCAGGACGAGCGGCGGGCGCGGGCGCTGCTGCACCAGCTCGGCATGGGCGCGCTGCTCGACCGCGAGTTCGGCACGCTGTCCGAGGGCGAGCGCAAGCGCACCCAGATCGCCCGCGCGCTGATGACCGACCCCGAGCTGATGCTGCTCGACGAGCCCACCGCGGGCCTCGACCTCGGCGGCCGCGAGGACCTGCTGGCCCGGCTGTCCGAGCTCGCCGAGGATCCGGACGCCCCGGCGATGGTGCTGGTGACCCACCACGTCGAGGAGATCCCGCCGGGCTTCACGCACGCGATGCTGCTGCGCGAGGGCACCGTCGTCGCCGCGGGTCTGCTCGGGGAGACGATGACCGCAGACAACTTGTCGAAGACGTTCGGGCTGCCGCTCGTGGTGCAGCGCACCGGGGACCGGTACACGGCCCGGGCGGCCTGAGGAGCACGACATGGCCGACTTGTCGCCACCGCGCATCGTCGTCGCGGGCAGCGCCAACATGGACCTCGTCGGACTGGCCGAGCGGCTGCCCCGCCCGGGCGAGACCGTGCTGGGCGACGACTTCGTGATGACCCCGGGCGGCAAGGGCGCCAACCAGGCGATCGCCGCCGCCCGGGCGGGCGGCGCCTGCACGATGCTCGGCGCGATCGGCTCCGACGCCTTCGGCGTGACCATCAAGGCCCGGCTCAACGCCTCCGGTGTGGACACCGGGAACCTGCGGACCAGCTACGGCTCGTCCGGGGTGGCGGTCATCATGGTCGACCGCGCGGGCGAGAACTCCATCCTCGTGAGCCCCGGCGCGAACAACACCTTCGCCGGTTTGAGCGCGGCGGAGACCGCGGTCATCGCGGACAGCGACGTGCTGCTGTGCCAGCAGGAGATCCCCGCGGACACCGTCCTCGCCGCGGCGCGCGCGGCCCAGGCGGGCGGCACGAAGGTGATCCTCAACGCCGCACCCGCCCGGGAGCTGTCGCCGGAGCTGCTCGAGGCCGTCGACCTGCTGGTCGTCAACGAGGGCGAGGCGACGGCGATCACCGGTACGCCGGAGCCCGCCCTGCCCGCTCTGCTCGCCCTCGTGCCGCGGGTGGTGCTCACGCTCGGCGGCAATGGCTCCTGGTACGCCGACCGCGACGGCGGCGACGAGCGCATCCCGGCGTTCTCCGTGGAGGTGGCCGACAGCACCGCGGCCGGCGACGCCTTCACCGGCGCGCTGGCGGTGGCCTGGGGCGAGGGCCGGGACCTGATCGCCGCGGTGCGCTGGGCCAACGCCGCGGGCGCCGCGTGCGTGCGCCAGGTAGGGGCGTCGAACTCCCTGCCGGCCCGCGCCGACATCGACGCGTTGTACGCGCGCTACGCCTGACGAGCCACGCGCAGGCCCCACATCACGAGGGGGACCTGAAGGGGCAGGCGGCCGTACGCGACCGCCCGCCGGGCCGGTGAGGCGTGCCGCCAGTCGACCGCCATCTTGACGTTCGCCGGGAACACGGCGGCGAACAGACCGGCCGCGGCCAGCCCGCCCAGGCGGCGGGTGCGCGGATGCGCGACCGCCGCGGCGACGGCGAGCTCGGCGGCGCCGCTGAGGTACGTCCACGTGCGCGGGCTGCCGGGCAGGGACCGCGGCACGATGCTGTCGAACGGGCGGGGCTGAGCGAAATGCAGCACCCCCGAGGTGGCCAGCAGGCCGGCCAGGGCGCGGGCCGACCTCACCGGGCGACGGCGCTGTGGTCGAGGGCCCGCTGCAGGGCGCGATAGATCTGACCGAAGCGCTGCGCGTCCTCCGTGCGTACGAGCAGCGTCCGGTCGCCGCGCACGTCCGCCCAGATCTCCAGGCGGCGGCTGCCGCGGTCGTAGGAGCGGTCGATGAACTCGAGCAGCACGTCGGCGAGGGGCGCGGCGGCGAGGCCGATCAGGATGCTGCCGCCGACCAGGGCGATCGTGGTGGCGATCGACGCGTCGATGACCAGGGCGACGACCACGCCCAGCGCGCCGACGACGAGCGGGGTCATCATGGCCAGGCCGAGGACGCCGCGGCCGGCGACCGCCTTCCACTGGCGGCGTCCGCGCTCGTGCCAGACCCGGACGAAGTCGCCGAGCCGGTAGTCGCGGGCGCCGATCCGGACTCCGGCCGACGTGACCTGAACGTCGCGGTCCCGGTAGTAGGTGACCATGATCCCTCCCTCCGCGCGTGCAATGGTACTTACCCAGTGCCGCAAGCCTTACGCTGTCGGCACTTGAACGATCGATCAGGAGGCAGTCCGCGTGAGCGAGTTCGTGAAGCTGGAGATCGGCGACGGCATCGGCACCATCCGGCTCCGGCGACCCCCGATGAACGCCCTCAACACGCAGGTGCAGGAGGAGCTCCGGGAGGCTGCCCAGGATGCGGCGGCGCGGCCCGAGGTCCGGGCGGTGATCGTGTACGGCGGGGAGAAGGTGTTCGCCGCCGGCGCCGACATCACCGAGTTCACGACCACCACGTTCCAGGAGATGACCGTACGGGCGGCGGCGCTCTCCAGCGCGTTCGACGCGGTGGCGCGCATCCCGAAGCCGGTCGTCGCGGCGATCACCGGATACGCCCTGGGCGGCGGCTGCGAGCTGGCACTGGCCTGCGACTGGCGCGTGGTGGCCGACGACGCCAAGCTCGGCCAGCCGGAGATCAAGCTCGGCATCATCCCGGGCGCCGGCGGCACCCAGCGGCTGGCCCGGCTCGTCGGCCCCGCGAAGGCCAAGGACCTGGTCTTCTCCGGCCGGATGGTGAATGCGGAGGAGGCGCTGCGGATCGGCCTGGCCGACCGGGTCGTGCCCGCCGCCGACGTGTACGCCGCCGCGGTGGAGCTCGTCCAGCCGTACGTCACCGGCCCGGCACTGGCCCTGCGCGCCGCCAAGCAGGCGATCGACGGCGGCCTGAGCATGGATCTCGCCTCCGGTCTCGCGCTGGAGAGCCACCTCTTCGCCGGCCTGTTCGCCACCGACGACCGGCTGGAGGGCACGAAGGCGTTCGTGGAGAAGCGCAAGCCCGGCTTCACCGGCAGCTGACGCGACCGCCGCGAACCCGACAGGGATCTCGCGGATATCGATCTGTTGCCATAAAGTTCCCCTCTGTGACCATGCCGGGGCTGCGGGGGACGTCGGTACGCCGCTCCGTGATCGTCGCGGTGGTCCTCGTGGCCGGGCAGGCGCTGCTCTGCGCGGTCATCGGGTTCGTCACCTTCGGCGATCACGGCGGGGCGGCGCCGCCCCGTGCGCGGGCCGCCGACACGATCGCCGGTCCGCCGATCGTCGTGCCGGCGCCGACCGTGCCGCAGCCCCGAGGGTCCTCCCGGGCGCCGCGCAGGCACGGCAAGGCGTTCGTCTCGAGCAGCGCCCGGCCGGCGCGGCCGGTACCGCGATCGTCCGCGCCGCCGCGCTCTCGCGTCGCGGGCGCCCCGGAGACGATCGCGACCCTCCCGGCGAAGCCGGCGACGAAGCCGTCGGCCGCGCTGCCGTCCCCGATCTCGATGCTGCCGCCGCGGCCGCCGGATGAGACCGGCGCGGCTCCCGTGGCCGGCGAGCCGTGCGACGAGAAGGGTGCGATCGGCATCACCCGGGGCGGCCGGGCCGTGCGCTGCGAACCGGACCGCCACGGCGACCTGCGGTGGCGCCCTGTCTGATCCCCGTCCGCACTGATCAACTCCGCCGGCCGAGCGCCTACACTGGCGGCCATGTCCATCGACCAGGGTCGGCACTCGCTCGGCGTCGACTTCGGCACCTCGAACACCGTCGCGGTCGCCCGGTGGCCCGACGGCCGGGCCCGGCCGATCCTCGTCGACGGCTCCCCGCTGCTGCCCTCGGCCGTGTACGCAGAACCCGGCGGCCTGCTCGTGGTCGGCCGCGACGCGGTGCACAGCGCCCGCCGGGACCCGGCCCGCTTCGAGCCCAACCCGAAGCGCCGGATCGACGACGGTCTCGTCCTGCTCGGGGAGCAGGAGCTGCCGGTGGTCGACCTCGTCGCCGCCGTGCTGGTCCGGGTGGCCGAGGAATGGCACCGCGCGGTCGGCCCGGTACGCCCCGACGTGACCCTGACCTGCCCCGCCACCTGGGGCGCCACCCGGCGCGGGCTGCTCGCCGAGGCCGCCGCCCGGGCCGGGCTGGAACGGGCACGCCTGGTCGCCGAGCCGGTCGCCGCCGCCACGTACTTCGCCGAGGTGCTCGGCCGGGACGTACCCATCGGCTCGGTCGTGGTCGTGCACGACTTCGGCGCCGGCACGTTCGACGCCAGCGTCGTCGCCCGTACAGCCGAGGGTTTCGAGGTCATGGCGGTGGACGGCCGTGACGACATCGGCGGGCTGGACGTCGACGCGGCCCTGGTGGAGCACCTGGGCGTGATCTGCGCCCGGGAGGATCCCGCGGCCTGGAAGCGGCTCACCGAGCCCGCGACGCTGGAGGAGCGCCGCGCCCAGCGGCAGCTGTGGGACGACGCCCGGATCGCCAAGGAGCGGCTCTCGCGGACCCAGTCGGCGGACGTGATGGTGCCGCTGCTCGACCTCGAGCTGCACGTCACCCGCGAGGAGCTGGAGGAACTGGCCCGCCCGGTCCTCGACCAGACCGTCCAGGTGACCCGCGACCTGCTGCGCTGGGCCAAGCTGGCCGAGGGGCGGCTGGCCGGGGTGTTCCTGGTCGGCGGGGCGAGCCGGATCCCGCTCGTCGCGACGCTGCTGCACCGGGCGCTGGGCGAGGCCCCCGTGGTGATCGAGCAGCCGGAGCTGGTGGTCGCCGAGGGCAGCATCCTGGCCGACGCCGCGCTGCTGGCGTCCGAGCCGGCGGCGCCGGGTCCGACGGCCGAGATGCGCCTGGTCTCGCGAACCGGCGGCACGCCGGCGGGCCCGGTCTCGATCGACGACATGGAGACGGTACGGACGTCGCGAAGCGAGCTGACCGGCGCCATGCCGCCGGCGGTCGACCCGTGGCCCGACGCGGAACACCACTGGGTGCCCGACCCGGACGCGACGGTCGCAGCCGTGCATCCCGTGTCACCACCTGTCCAGCCGGTGTCGCCGGCACGCCCGGTGTCGCCCGCCCGGGGTGTGTCGTCACGGCCGGTCTCGCCGCCGACCGCGACGAAGCGGCCGTCCCGCACCGCGCAGTGGCAGGCGCCCCCGCCTTCCGCGCCTGCGGCGGTGACTCGCCCGCGGCGGCGCACCGGCCGGGCCTTGCGGGCGGTGCAGGTGGTGCTCAGCGTGATCCTGCTCGTCACCGCGCCGGTCGCCGCGCTGCTGGTGGCGTACAGCGCCAGCGCCGGGGTGCCGGTCCAGTCGAGCGCGCGCGAGATGATCGAGGATCTGCAGCGCATCCTGGGGTGAGTCCGGTTCACGTTGCCCGCCCCGGCCGGTAGCGTGCTCGGCATGGCGGAGACGATTGAGGGACACGGCGGGGATCTCGCGCTGGCGGCACTGCGGGCGTACGGGGTCACGGAGATGTTCACCCTCTCCGGCGGTCACGTCTTCCCGATCTACGACGCCGCGCACAAGGCCGGATTTCCGATCTACGACGTGCGCCACGAGCAGTCCGCCGTCTTCGCCGCCGAGGCGGTCGCCAAGCTGCAGCGCCGCCCCGGCCTCGCCGTGCTGACCGCCGGCCCCGGCGTGACCAACGGCATCTCCGGGCTCACCAGCGCCTTCTTCAACGCCTCCCCGGTGCTGGTGATGGGGGGCAGGGCGCCGGCCTTCCGCTGGGGCTCCGGCAGCCTCCAGGAGATCGACCACATCCCGCTCGTCGCGCCCGTCACCAAGTACGCCGCCACCGTCACCAGCACCGACGCGGTCCCGGCGGAGGTCGGCAAGGCGCTCACCGCCGCGCTCACCGCCCACCGCGGTCCGGCGTTCCTCGACCTGCCCCTCGAGGTTCTCTTCTCCAGTGAGGACGTCGAGGCGCCGGCCGCCCCGGCCGTACCGGTGATCGAGGCCGACCCCGACGAGGTGGCCCGCGCCGCCGCGCTGCTCGCCGAGGCCGAACGGCCCGTGATCATCGCCGGCTCCGACGTCTGGGGTGGCGCCGCGATCGACGAGCTGCGGGCCGCCGCCGAGGCGCTGCAGATCCCGGTGTTCGCCAACGGCATGGGCCGGGGTGCGCTGCCGCCCGGCCACCCGCTCGCCTTCGCCAAGGCGCGCCGCCCTGCGCTCAGCGAGGCCGACGTCGTCGCCGTGATCGGCACCCCGCTCGACTTCCGGCTCAACTTCGGTGAGTTCGACCCGGCGCAGGTGGTGCACATCGTCGACGCGCCGGGCCAGCGCGCCACCCACGTGCAGGCGGCCGTCTCTCCCGCCGGTGACCTGCGGCAGATCCTCACCGCCATCGCGAACCACCGGGGCAAGCGCACCGACCACGCCGAGTGGGTGAGCGGCCTGCGGGCCGCCGAGGACGCCGGCAAGGCCCGCGACGGCGAGGCCATGGCCGCCGACAGCGACCCGATCCGGCCCGCCCGCGTGTACGGCGAACTGCGCAAGGTCCTCGCCCCGGACGCCGTCACGATCGGCGACGGCGGCGACTTCGTCTCGTACGCGGGCCGCTACCTCGAGCCCGCCCGGCCCGGCACCTGGCTCGACCCGGGCCCGTACGGCTGCCTCGGCACCGGCATGGGCTACGCGATGGGTGCGAGGGTGACCTACCCGGACCGCCAGATCTGCGTGCTCATGGGCGACGGCGCGGCCGGTTTCTCCCTGATGGACGCCGAGTCGCTGGTCCGGCAGAACCTGCCCGTCGTGATCGTCGTCGGCAACAACGGCATCTGGGGACTGGAGAAGCACCCGATGCAGGCCATGTACGGCTACGACGTGGCCGCCGACCTCCAGCCCGGCCTGCGCTACGACGACGTGGTCAGGGCGCTGGGCGGCGCGGGCGAGACCGTGCAGAAGGCCGCCGACCTCGGCCCGGCCCTCACGCGGGCGTTCGACTCAGGAGTGCCGTATCTGGTCAACGTGCTCACTGACCCGGCGGACGCGTACCCGCGCTCCTCGAACCTGGCTTAGCTCTCGTCGTTCTTGTCGAGGTCGCGTTCCCACTGGGCGAGCAGTTCGCGGTCGCGGCGGGACTGCTCGGTGTTCATCGAGCGGAGGAACTCGGGATCGTCGTCCGGGGAGGACGGGCGGCGGCCGGTCCGGCGGACGGGGCTGCCCTCCTGAGGAGGAGGTAGCGGCCGGCCCAGGAGGAAGTACGCGAGCGGGCCCAGCAGGGGGACGGCGAGGATCACCAGGACCCACAGCGCGCGTGGCATGTTGCGTACCCGATCGGCGGACAGCGAGCCGATGAGCGCGAGCACCAGAAGGACGAGCTGCACCGCAGCCAGGAAGACGAACAACCGGACCATGAGGCAATGATGACGCGCCGCACCGGGAACGGCGACGATCAGAGCATGACAAGCGCGGTGCCCAGGACGGCGAAGGCCGCGGTGACGAGTGCGTACGTGGTCACGGTGCGTCGGCCCGGGCGCGGTGGCCAGGCGCTCAGCCCGTGCGCCCGCCGGTAGGCGAGCCCGACGAGGGCGGCCCAGCCGGCCATCGCGAGTCCCGCTCCCAGGGTCACCGCGAGCCCGGCGCCGGGCACGAAGGCGGGGCGCGCGGCGAGCAGGGCGACGGCGGTCGCGGACAGTCCGGTACGCCGCCAGGCCAGCCGGGTGCGTTCCGCTGAGGCGCCGGGGTCGCTCACCGCACGCCTCTCAATGCTTCACGCCTCTCACTGCCACGCCTTGATCAGCACGGCCACGACGAGGAGGACCGCCCCGACCGCCACGATCAGCGCGAGGACGGCGGGGAAGCGGGACCGGGGCAGGTCGGTGCCCAGGCGCATGGCTTTCTCGGTACGCGCCCAGTGGTCCACCGCCCGCACCGCGACCACGCCGCCGAGCAGGAGCAGGGCCACCGAGATGACCTCCCGGAGGTGGTCGATCGGCAGCGGGGGAAGGAACTGTGCGCACGCCAGGCCGCCGGCCACCAGGGCGAGTGCGGTTCTGATCCAGGCCAGGAAGGTGCGCTCGTTGGCCAGCGAGAACCGGTAGTCGGGTTTCTCGCCCGCCATCGGGGTCTTCTGGGGGTCGAACCACTGGGTGAGCACGAGACCGATTATCGACCTACGCGGTGAACAAGGACGGCTCCCCGGGCCCGGCGAGCGCAGCCGGTGGGGCAGGATGGGGGTCTAGCGGGCTTGATCCGTTCCGCGAAGAGTGTTTTCGCCGGACATGTCGCGACACCGGTGGTGAGGTGAGTCACTCACAGTGGCGGGGACGCTCAAGCTACTGATGGGTAACATTCGAGGGAAACGCGAACCGGCTGCAGGCGTGCGTCCATAAACAGGAGGGTCGTCGAAGCGCGATGAACATCGTCGTACTGGTCAAGCAGGTGCCCGACTCCGGTGCCGAGCGCACCCTGAGCGCGAGCGACAACACGGTCGAGCGCGGCTCGGCGAACAACGTCATCAACGAGATGGACGAGTACGCCATCGAGGAGGCGCTGAAGATCAAGGAGGCGCACGGTGGCGAGGTGACCGTCCTGACGATGGGCCCCGAGCGCGCCACCGAGTCGATCCGCAAGGCCCTGTCGATGGGTCCCGACAAGGCGGTCCACGTGCAGGACGACGCCCTGCGCGGGTCCTGTGCCGTCGCGACCTCGAAGGTCCTCGCCGCTGCCCTCGGCACGCTGAACGCGGACCTGATCATCTGCGGCGCCGAGTCGACCGACGGCCGGGTCCAGGTCATGCCGCACATGCTGGCCGAGCGCCTCGGCATCGCGGCCCTGACCGGCGCCCGCAAGCTCACCGTCGACGGTTCGCAGCTGACCGCCGAGCGCCAGACCGACGAGGGCTACGAGGTCGTCACCGCGGCCACCCCGGCCGTGGTCAGCGTCTGGGACACCATCAACGAGCCGCGCTACCCCTCCTTCAAGGGCATCATGGCGGCCAAGAAGAAGCCGGTGCAGAGTCTGTCGCTCGCCGATCTCGGCGTAGGGGCGGACGAGGTCGGCGCCGCCGGCGCGACGTCGGCCGTGGTCGAGTTCGCCAAGCGCCCGCCGCGCAGCGCCGGCACCAAGGTCACCGACGAGGGCAACGGCGGCGTGCAGCTCGTCGAGTACCTCGCCACCGAGAAGTTCGTCTGAGAAGGGGCCCCACCATGGCTGAAGTACTGGTCGTCGTCGAGGCCTCGCAGGCTGCCGGCGTCAAGAAGGTCACGCTCGAGATGCTGACGATCGCCCGCACGCTGGGTGACGTCTCGGCTGTCGTGCTCGGCGGCGCGGGCGCCGCCGAGCAGTTCGCCGGCAAGCTCGGCGAGTACGGCGCCACCAAGATCTACGCAGGCGAGGGCGACGAGATCGACGGCTACCTGGTGGCGCCCAAGGCCACCGCGGTCGCCGAGCTGGTCAAGCGCGTCCAGCCGGCGGCGGTCCTGCTCGCCGCCACCCAGGAGGGCAAGGAGATCGCCGGCCGCCTCGCGGTCAAGCTGGACAACGGCCTGCTCACCGACGCGGTGGAGGTCGCCGCTGACGGCACTGCCACGCAGGTCGTCTTCGCCGGCTCCACGATCGTCAAGTCCAAGGTCACCCGCGGCCTGCCGATCGTCACCATCCGCCCGAACTCGCTGACCCCCGCCCCGGCGCCGGCCACCCCGCAGGTCGAGCAGCTGACGGTCACGGCGACGGACGCGGACAAGCTGACCAAGGTCGTGGAACGCGTCGCCGAGCAGAAGGGTTCCCGCCCCGAGCTCACCGAGGCGTCGATCGTCGTCTCCGGCGGCCGCGGCGTCGGCAACGCGGACAACTTCAAGCTGGTCGAGGAGATGGCCGACCTGCTCGGCGGCGCCGTCGGCGCGTCCCGCGCGGCGGTCGACTCGGGCTACTACCCGCACCAGTTCCAGGTGGGCCAGACCGGCAAGACGGTCTCCCCGCAGCTGTACGTCGCCCTGGGCATCTCCGGCGCGATCCAGCACCGGGCCGGCATGCAGACCTCGAAGACGATCGTCGCGGTCAACAAGGACCCCGAGGCCCCGATCTTCGAGCTGGCCGACTTCGGCGTGGTCGGCGACCTGTTCAAGATCGTGCCGCAGGCCGACGAGGAGATCCGCAAGCGCAAGTGATCCACCCTCGATTTCAGGAACGGCCCGGCGTGCACGCGCCGGGCCGTTTCGTATGTCTTTGCTCACGCCGCTACGGCCGTGCGCTCGTCCCCGTGCCGGTGCCGGGGGGTCGTCCGTCCGCCCCGTCCGCTCCGGGTTGCCGGGCGCGGCGTATCGGTTGACGGCTCAAGGCATAAGCTTCAGGGCGATGGCCTACCTGGATCACGCGGCGACCACGCCGATGCTCGCCGAGGCGCTCGACGCGTACGTCGCAGCGGCCCGGCAGATCGGCAACCCGTCGTCCCTGCACGCTGCCGGCCGCAGTGCCCGCCGGCTGGTCGAAGAGTCCCGCGAGCGGATCGCCGCGGTGCTCGGGGCGCGCCCGTCCGAGGTGATCTTCACCAGCGGTGGCACCGAGAGCGACAACCTGGCCCTGAAGGGCGTCCACTGGGCGCGCCGCACCGCGGACGCACGGCGGAACCGCGTCGTCGCCTCGGCAGTGGAGCACCACGCCGTCATGGACTCGGTCGACTGGCTCGGCTCCCACGAGAACGCGATCGTCGGCTGGCTCCCGGTCGACGAGGCCGGCCGGGTCGACCCGGCGACGATGGCCGCGGCCATCGAGATGCACGGCGACGAGATCACCCTCATCAGCGTCCAGTGGGCGAACAACGAGGTGGGCACCGTCCAGCCGGTCGCCGAGCTGGCGGCGCTCGCGGCGGCCGCCGGCATCCCCTTCCACACCGACGCCGTCCAGGCCGTCGGCCAGGTCCCCGTCGACTTCGCAGCAAGCGGGGCAGCGGCGATGACCGTCAGCGGCCACAAGCTCGGCGGCCCGGTCGGCGTGGGCGCGCTGCTGCTGGGACGCGACGTCGCCGCCACACCGCTGCTGCACGGCGGCGGCCAGGAACGAGACGTACGCTCCGGCACCCTGGACACCCCGGGAGTGGTGGCGTTCGCCGTCGCGGTCGAGGCCGCGGTCAAGAACCAGCAGGAGTACGCGGCCCGCGTCGCAACCCTGCGGGACGACCTGGTGGCGCGCGTGCGGGTGGCCGTACCGGATGCGGTCTTCAACGGTGACCCGGCCGACCGGCTGCCGGGCAACGCGCATTTCTCCTTCCCCGGGTGTGAAGGGGACGCGTTGCTGCTGCTCCTGGACGCGCAGGGCATCTCATGCTCGACCGGGTCGGCGTGTTCCGCGGGGGTCGCTCAGCCCTCGCACGTGCTGCTGGCGATGGGCGCCGACGACGATCGGGCCCGGTCGTCGCTGCGCTTCACGCTGGGGCACACGTCGACGGCGAAGGATGTGGACGAGTTGCTGGCCTCGCTGCCGGGGGCGGTCGAGCGGGCTCGCCGGGCGACCGCCTGGAAGACCCCGCGTCAGGCGTAGTTCTCGGGCCGGCTTCTTTCTTGGCCCGGCTTCTTTCCTGAGCCGGCTTCTTTGGTGGGCCGGCTTCTTTGGTGAGCCGGTGCACGTCGGCGGGTTCGGGCGGCCGGTGGGGAATCGTCGGTGCCGGCGGATAGGCTTGCCGGCGTGCGAGTGCTTGCAGCAATGTCCGGCGGTGTCGACTCCGCCGTCGCTGCCGCGCGCGCCCGGGACGCCGGCCATGACGTGACCGGCGTGCACCTGGCGCTGTCGCGGAATCCCCAGACCTTCCGAACCGGGGCGCGGGGCTGCTGCACCCTCGAGGACTCCCGCGACGCCCGCCGTGCCGCCGACGTCATCGGAATCCCGTTCTACGTGTGGGACATGGCCGAGCAGTTCCACGAGGACGTCGTGGACGACTTCGTCGCGGAGTACGCGGCCGGCCGCACACCGAACCCCTGCCTGCGCTGCAACGAGAAGATCAAATTCGCGGCGGTCCTGGACCGCGCGGTCGCCCTCGGCTTCGACGCCGTGGTCACCGGCCACCACGCCCGCCTCGGCCCCGACGGCCTACTGCGGCGCAGCGTCGACCTGGGGAAGGACCAGTCGTACGTACTGGCCGTCCTCACCCGCGCCCAGCTCGACCGTGCGATCTTCCCCCTGGGCGACTCGACGAAGGCCCAGGTGCGCGAGGAGGCGGCCGCCCGCGGCCTCGCCGTCGCGGACAAGCCCGACTCGCACGACATCTGCTTCATCGCCGACGGCGACACCCGCGGCTTCCTGGCCGACCGCCTCGGCGAAGCCCCCGGAGACATCGTCGACAGCCACACGGGCGCGGTGCTCGGGCAGCACGCGGGCGCATATGCCTACACGGTGGGTCAGCGCAAGGGTCTCGACCTGCGAGTCCCAGCCCCAGACGGCCGTCCCCGCTACGTCCTGTCCATCACGCCGAAGACCAACACGGTCACCGTGGGCCCGAGGGAAGACCTGGCCGTCGACACGGTGACGGCCGACCGTCCCATCTGGCACATCGAGCAGACAGCGGTGGAGTGCGACGTCCAGTTGCGTGCGCACGGCGACGTGGTGGAGGCGGAGGTGACGGTGGACGCCAACGGACTCACCGCCCGCCTCCGCACGCCGGCGCGGGGTGTCGCCGCGGGTCAGGCGATCGTCGCCTACCGCCGTGATGCGGACGGGGACATCGTGCTCGGCTCGGCCACGATCAGCGCGGGCCACCGGGACGAGGCGGGTTCTCCGCAGACGAAGGCCTCGGACGCCGCTTCGGAGTCCTCCGGCGCCGCTGCGGTGGCTGTGGCTTCGGGCGATTCGGTGCGGCGCGGTGCCTGACTTCCCCTGGCCCGCCGGGGCCGCGACCGGCATCGGCTCGCTGCCCGGCACCGACGTCGCCGAGGCGCAGCGGCTGGTCTTCGGCGAGCTGCCCGAGCTGCCCCACCTCCCCGAGCTGCCCGAACGCGGCCCCGGCGCCGACATGATCGGACGCGGTGCGGGGTTCCTCGTCGAGCTTCCCGTGCAGCTCTACGCCGGCAGGTGGCAGATGGCGCCCCGGCCCGGCAGCGACCTGCGGCGCACCTCGGACCTGCTAGAACGCGACCTGGACCAGATGACCGAGCAGGGCGACCGCTACACCGGACCCATCAAGGTGCAGGCGCCCGGCCCGTGGACGCTGGCCGCGACCCTCGACCTGCCGATCGGCGGCCGGATGCTGCGCGACCCCGGCGCCGTGCGCGATGTCACCGACTCGCTCGCGGAGGGGCTGCGCCGCCACGTCGCCGACGTGCAGAGGCGACTGCCGGGTGCGAGTGTGCTGCTGCAGCTCGACGAGCCCGCCCTAGCGGCGGTTCTTGCCGGACACGTGCCGACTGAGAGCGGGCTGAGCGCCTACCGAGCCGTCGACGGCCCGGACGCGGCGACCGCTCTGCGGACCGTGGTCGAGGCTGTCGGGGTGCCCGTGATCGTGCACAGCTGTGCTCCGGGCGTACCGTTGCAGGTCGTTCGGGATGCACAAGCCGCCGCCGTCTCGCTGGACCTGGCGCTGCTGAGGGATCTCGACCCGCTGGGCGAAGCGATCGAGGCCGGTCTCGGCCTCTTCGCCGGCGCCGCGCCGACCCGGCCACCGTCCGCGGGTCTCGCGCTGACGTCGGCCCAGGTCGCCGATCAGGTACGCGGATTGTGGAGCAAACTCGGCTTCCCGGCGGCAAGGCTCCCGGAGCAGGTCGTGGTGACGCCGGCATGCGGCCTCGCCGGTGCCACGCCGGCATATGTACGCGCGGTGCTGAAGTCCTGCCGCGAGGCGGGGCGACGGCTCGCAGAGGCCTGAGCCGCGCCCTGCTCATCGGCCCGGCCCTCGTTGCCCGGGTATCGGTCTCGCGTCGGCTTTGCCTGGCCTCGCCTGTCCGGCCTCACTCGGCTAGCCCTCGCCCGCTGCCCGGTGGCATGCCTGCCCGGTGGCATGCCTGGGCCGGCTCGTGGCCGATGTGGATCGGCGATCCGGGCGGGGTCCGTCGGCGGGCGGAAAGTCTGATCGTTCGGGACTTTTCTGTCGTACCCGGCAGGCATCATGCAGGCATGATTGGACGTCTCGACACCGTCGTCATCGACTGCCCCGATCCTCTCGCCCTGGCCGGCTTCTATGCCGGACTGCTCGGAATGCACGTCGTCCACGAGGACGACGAGTGGGTGACCATCCGCACCGACTCCGACGCGCCCAGCCTGGCCTTCCAGAAGGCCCCCGACCTGCTCCCTCCGCAGTGGCCCGACCACGACCGCCCCCAGCAGTTCCACCTCGACGTCCGCGTGGACGACATCGAGAAGGCGGAGCAGCGAGCCCTCGCGGCGGGCGCCAAGCGTCTGGACGGCGGCGGCGAAAAGTTCCGGGTGTACTCCGATCCGGTCGGCCACCCGTTCTGCCTGGTCTGGTGAGCCGGAGGGCGACGCCTCGAACCCACGGGCCGATGATGTCGGCTCCGTCCAGAGGCGCTGCTGACCTCCGGCGCGGCCGATCCTTCAGCGTGTGCTGGACCGGCGGCCTGCGCCCTGTGCCCGCCGATTCCTGGGCTGTCTCGTCGCTACCCGGGTGAGGTCCGCCCGTGACAGCCCGCGCCTCGCCGCGACCTGACGCCGGGTGGACCACGCCGCTGTGCCTGCCCGGCGGTGGAATGCCGTGTGGCGGACCAGGATCGGTTCGCCCAGATTCAGGTACGAGTCGTGCTCGGCCCGGGTGTCCCAGGAGCGGGTCGGGATGCGTACGTGGTCGCGGCGGTGGCTCTTGTCCTGGCTCGTGATCTTCAACACCACGATGCCGTTGCGGTGGTTCAGCAGCACCAGGCAGGGCCGGAGCTTGGCTCCCTGGCCGCGGGCGAACGGCACGTCGGCCCACCAGATGTCGCCACGCGACGGGCGGGTGCCGCGTACGCGCCGCCGCACCAGCCCGGCCGCTACCCCGGCGGCCAACGCCACGATTCCGGTGACCAGCGCCACGACCAGCCACCATCGCCCGTCAGCCATCGGCAGACCGTACCCGTGACTTCCGGGGTGCGCGACCGGGCGCAGTGGATCGCGGGCGCGCCACCGTGCTCCGCGTGAGACACCGGCGGGCACGACCGGCGATGGGAGCGGGGCCGGAGGCGGCGGCTTGCGAGCCTGACCCCCGCACCCGACCCTCGAAGAACCACCGTCTGCGGGTCGGCGTTTTTTGTCAGAGGGGCCGACTAACGTGCCACCTGAAAGACGAACACGGAGGTCACCGGTGCCCGAGAAGCAGAGTCCAGATGCCGAGTCGCCCGCCGACGCCGCGGCGGCCGAGGAGCTCGTCACCGGGCGACCCACCGCCGAGCAGGTCGCTGCCGCCGGGGCGGAGCCGACGCCGGAGGCCAGTTCGCGCCATGCGGAGCTGAGCGACGAGGTTCGCGGCCACCAGTATCGCTACTACGTGCTCGACTCGCCGACGATCTCCGACGCCGAGTTCGACAAGCTGCTGCGGGAGCTGGAGGCGCTGGAGGAGGAATTCCCGGCGCTGCGCACCCCGGATTCGCCGACCCAGAACGTCGGCGGCACCTTCTCCACCCAGTTCACCCCGGTCGAGCACGCCGAGCGGATGATGTCGCTCGACAACGTCTTCGACGATGCCGAGCTCGGCGCGTGGGCCGAGCGGACGGTGCGTGACGCCGGCGGGCCGGTCCAGTTCATCTGCGAGCTCAAGGTCGACGGACTGGCGATCAATCTCACGTACGAGAAGGGCCGGCTCGTCCGCGGTGCGACACGGGGTGACGGGCGCACGGGTGAGGACGTCACGCCGAACGTCCGCACGATCCGCGAGATCCCCGAGCGGCTCGCCGGCGATGACCCGCCCGACCTGCTCGAGGTGCGCGGGGAGATCTACTTCCCGGGTTCCGCGTTCGCCGATCTCAATGCGTCTCTGGTGGAGCAGGGGAAGGCGCCGTTCGCCAATCCGCGCAACGCCGCCGCCGGGAGTCTGAGGCAGAAGGATCCCCGGATCACCGCCACCCGGGGCTTGCGCATGGTCGTGCACGGGATCGGGGCGCGCAAGGGGTTCACGCCCCAGTCCCAGTCGCATGCGTACGAGGCTTTGAAGGCTTGGGGCCTGCCGACCAGCGAACGGTGGAAGCTCGTCGACGACATGGCGGGCGTGCGGGAGTACATCGCCTATTACGCCGAGCACCGCCACGACGTCGAGCACGAGATCGACGGGGTGGTCATCAAGGTGGACTCGGTGGCGATCCAGGGGCGGCTCGGCTCCACCAGCCGGGCGCCGCGCTGGGCCATCGCGTACAAATATCCGCCCGAGGAGGTCACCACCAAGCTGCTCGACATCGACGTCAATGTCGGCAGGACGGGGCGGGTCACGCCCTTCGCCGTGCTGGAGCCCGTGCGCGTAGCGGGGTCGACCGTGGCGCTGGCGACGTTGCACAACGCGCGTGAGGTGGAGCGCAAGGGGGTGTGGATCGGGGACACCGTCGTGTTGCGCAAGGCCGGCGACGTCATCCCCGAGGTGCTCGGGCCGGTGATGGACCTGCGGCCCGACGACGCCCGGCAGTTCGTGATGCCGACCGAGTGCCCCGCGTGTGGCACCACGCTGGCTCCCGCCAAGGAGAGCGACGTCGACATCCGCTGCCCGAACACGCGCTCGTGCCCCGCTCAGCTGCGGGAGCGGGTGTTCCACCTGGCCGGGCGCGGGGCGTTCGACATCGAGGTGCTCGGCTACAAGGCGGGGCAGGCGCTGCTCGAGTCGCAGATCATCGCCGACGAGGGCGACCTGTTCCGGATCACCGCCGAGGACCTGCAGCGGGCGCCGTTCTTCGTCAACAAGGACGGCAGCCTCGGCAGCAACGCGACCAAGCTGCTCGAGAACCTCGAGGAGGTGAAGCACCGGCCGCTGTGGCGGGTGCTCGTCGCCCTGTCGATCCGGCACGTCGGCCCGACCGCTGCTCAGGCGCTGGCACGCCATTTCGGCACCATGGACGCCATCGAGGCGGCCGTGACCGAGGGGCGGGTCGAGGAGCTGTCCGCCGTGGAGGGCGTCGGCCCGACGATCGCCGAGAGCCTGCAGGAGTGGTTCGCCGTCGACTGGCACCGCGACATCGTCACGAAGTGGCGGGACGCCGGCGTGCAGATGGCGGACGAGCGCAAGGACGAGGGGCCGCGGCCGCTGGAGGGGCTGACCGTCGTGGTGACCGGGACCCTGGCGTCGTACTCGCGCGATGCGGCGACCGAGGCGGTGACGTCGCGGGGCGGCAAGGTCAGCGGCTCGGTGTCGAAGAAGACGGCGTTCGTGGTGGTGGGGGACAACCCCGGCAGCAAGTACGACAAGGCGCTGCAGTTGAAGGTGCCGGTGCTGGACGAGGACGCGTTCGGCGTGCTGCTGGCCGAGGGTCCGGACGCCGCCCGTGCGGTGGCCGAGATGGCCGAGGAGCCCGGCAAGGAGAAACCCGAGGAGTCCGGCAAGGAGAAACCCGAGGAGAAGGGGATCTCCAAAGGGTGAATCCCAGGGGTATGCCGCTTCTGCGACTTATGCCAATTTGATAACGGCAAGTCTGTTTAGCGTAGTTCCGTCGATATGGATCTAGGGTGAGGAGGACTCGGTCGGTCGACGCCATCGTGGAGGTCGCATGGGTGCCGCAGAGCAGCGCAGCTCCATGCCGGGTGTCCGCCGGGCCGTCGTGGCCCGTCGGGGTGCCGTCGCCGCCGTCGGTGGGGCCGTGGTCGTCGACGCCATGTTGTGGGCGCTTTTCTCCGACACCTTCGCTGTGCTGCCGACCGCCTTCTGGGTGATGGCGGCCTTGGCGCTCGCGGTCGACGCCCGTCCTTACGTGGTCGCGAACCGGCGGGCCAGCTCCATCATCCTGCCGTCGATCTGCTTCACCTTCGGCATCGCGCTGGCCTGGGGTCTCGTGCCCGCGCTGGCGGTGCAGCTCGCGGCCATGGCGGTCGCCGGGATGCGGATGCGTCAGTCGCCGCGGCGGGCCCTGCACCTCGCCGTTCAGCACGCGGTCGCGCTCGCCGGGGCCGCGCTCGTCGCCGGGCTGGCCGGGCTGCGCCTCGACGCCGAGCCGGACTGGGACGACGCGCTGGTCACGGTGGCCGCCGCGGCCGCGTGGATCGGCTCGCGCTACGGGCTCGATGCGATCGCCGCCTGGGTCCTCAGTGGCGACCGCAAGCCGCGACACGTGCAGCGATGGGGACTCGAGCTGTTCGCCACGGCCGCGCTGCTGCTCCTCGGGCCCGTGGTGCTGGCCGCCGCGCAGGTGGGGCTCGCGCTCGTACCGTTGGTCCTGCTGGCATTGCACGCTGTGCACCGCATGGTCCGGTCGGCGGGGGAGTATGAGCGGGCCGCCCGCGTCGACGCGCTGACCGGGCTGCCCAATCGGCGTGCGCTCCAGGCATCGGTCGCCGAGCGGGACGCCGGCCCCGGTGCGCATCGGCCCGAGCGGCGGCTCGCGCTGCTGCTTCTGGATCTGGACCGCTTCCGTACGGTCAACGACGCGCTCGGACATGCCCACGGTGACCGGTTGCTCGTCCAGGTGGCACAGCGCCTGGCTGCCGTCGTACCCCCGCATGATCTTGTGGTTCGGCTCGGGGGTGACGAGTTCGCGGTGCTGGCGACCCGGGTCGACGGGTTGGGATCGGCCCGCCGGATCGCCGCGCACCTGGCCGACGCCTTGGACTCGCCGTTCGCGCTCGACGGTCTGGCGATCGATGTGAGCGCGTCCATCGGCATCGCCGTGCAGTCCGAGCGCGGCGGCGACGGTGCCTCGCTGCTCCGGCAGGCCGAGGCCGCGATGTACGACGCCAAGCAACGCGGTGCCCAGGTGGCCGTCTACACGCGAGACGCCGAGCACCACACGCCCGATCTCACGCTCCTCGCCGACCTGCGGCATGCGCTGCGGCAGGAGCCGGCCCAAGGCCTGATGCTCTTTTACCAGCCGCAGATCGCCATCGCGACCGGCGAGGTGGTGGGCGTGGAGGCCCTGCTGCGGTGGCGGCATCCGGAGCGCGGCGTGGTCGGTCCCGAGGAGCTGCTTCGCGTGGTGGAGCCGACGCCCGTCATGCGCCTGCTCACCAGCCGGGTGCTGCGCGAGGTGATCGGCCGGCTCGCCGCCTGGCGGGACGGTGGTCGCCCCGTCCGGGCCTCGGTCAACGTCAGCGTGCGCGACCTGCATGCGACGGACATCGCCGAGGAGATCCACGACCTTCTTCTCCGGTACGCCGTGCCGGCCGACCTCCTCCAGCTCGAGATCACCGAGAGCGCGCTGATGGCCGACCCGCACCGGGTCCTCGACACCATCACCCGGCTGGACCGGATCGGCGTGGCGATCTCGCTGGACGACTTCGGCACCGGCTACTCCTCGCTGCAGCACCTCCGCCGGCTGCCGCTGGCCGAGGTGAAGATCGACCGGTCGTTCGTGCTGGGCATGGCCGCCCACGCCGGCGACGCCGCGATCGTCCGCTCGGTGATCGCGCTGGCCGGCTCGCTCGGGCTCCGCGTGGTGGCCGAGGGGGTCGAGGACGAGCGCACCTGGCGCCTGCTCGCGGCCGACGGCTGCCACGCAGCTCAAGGCTGGTTCCACGCCCGCCCGATGCCGGCGGAGGACTTCGACGAGTGGCTGGCTCGGTACCGTCCGCTGCGTCCCGGGCGAGAGCCGCTGGCGACCACCTGACGGGTTGTCCACAGACCGCACCACCGCCCGCCCCTTGTCCACAGACCGGGGAGCCGCCCGACAAACCCCTCGCGGCGGCAAATAGACTTCCCCGGTCAGCATCACCGACGGAAACCAGGGGGCACGATGGCCGCCATCTCCCGCGAAGAGGTCGCGCATCTCGCGCGCCTGTCGCGGCTCGCCGTGACCGAGGAGGAGCTGGACAAGTTCGCCGGTCAGCTCGACGTCATCCTCCAGTCGGTCGCCCGGATCGGTGACGTAGCCGCCGAGGACATCCCGCCCACCTCGCACTCCGTGCCGCTGACCAACGTCTACCGCGACGATGTCGTGCGGCCCGGCCTCACGCAGGACGCGGTGCTGTCCGGCGCGCCCGATGCCGCCGAGGGCCGGTTCCGCGTGCCCCGCATCCTGGACGAGGAGGCCTGAGCACCGTGAGTGACGTCACCAGGATGACGGCGAAGCAGATCGCCGGCCTCATCGCCACGGGCGAGGTCTCCGCCGTCGAGGTCGCGACGGCGCACCTCGACCGGATCGACGCCGTCGACGAGCGCGTCCACGCGTTCCTGCACGTCGACCGGGAGGGCGCGCTCGCCGCCGCGGCCGACGTCGACGCGCGCCGCGGCCGGGGCGAGGAGCTCGGACCGCTGGCCGGTGTGCCCGTCGCGGTCAAGGACGTCATCGCCACCAAGGGCGTCCCCACCACCGCCGCCTCCAAGATCCTCGAGGGTTGGCGCCCGCCGTACGACGCGACGATCGTCGAACGGCTCCGCGCCGCGGGCACGGTCATGCTCGGCAAGACCAACATGGACGAGTTCGCGATGGGCTCCTCCACCGAATACTCGGCGTACGGGCCCACCAACAACCCGTGGGACCTCGGGCGCATCCCCGGTGGCTCCGGTGGCGGCAGCTCGGCGTCGCTCGCGGCGTACGAGGCGCCGCTGGCCATCGGCACCGACACCGGCGGTTCGATCCGTCAGCCCGGGGCGGTGACCGGCACGGTCGGCGCCAAGCCCACGTACGGCGGCACCTCCCGCTACGGCCTCATCGCCTTCTCGTCCTCGCTGGACACCCCGGGCCCCTGCGCCCGTACGGTGGAGGACGCGGCCCTGCTGCACGCCGTCATCGCCGGCCACGATGAGCGCGACTCGACGTCGATCCCGCAGCCCGTGCCGGACGTCGTCGCCGCGGCCCGCCTGGGCGCGACCGGCGACCTGACCGGCGTGAAGCTCGGCCTGGTCAAGGAGTTCGCGGGCGACGGTGCCGAGCCCGGTGTCGCCGCCGCCTTCCGCGAGTCGGTCGAGGCCCTGGTCAAGCTCGGGGCCGAGGTCGTCGAGGTCTCGTGCCCCCACTTCGAGTACGCGCTCCCGGCCTACTACCTGATCGCGCCCAGCGAGGCGTCGTCCAACCTGGCCCGCTTCGACGGCGTCCGCTACGGCCTGCGCTCCGGCGACGACGGCCGCCGCTCGCTCGAGGAGGTCATGTCGCTGACCCGCGACGAGGGTTTCGGCCCCGAGGTCAAGCGGCGCATCATCCTCGGTACGTACGCGCTCTCCAGCGGCTACTACGACGCGTACTACGGCCAGGCGCAGAAGGTCCGCACGCTCATCACGCGGGACTTCACCTCGGCGTTCGAGCGGGTGGACGTGCTCATCTCGCCGACGACGCCGTTCGTGGCGTTCCCGTTCGGGTCGCGCACCTCCGACCCGTACCAGATGTATCTCGCCGACCTCTTCACGATCCCGACCAACCTGTACGGCGGGCCGGCCATCTCGGTGCCGTGCGGGCTGTCCGAGGGGCTGCCGGTCGGCTTCCAGATCATGGCTCCGACGATGGCGGACGACCGGATGTACCGGGTGGCCGCGGCGCTGGAGTCGGCGGTCGGCACCCTCACGCCGCCCGAGCTCTGACCGGCTCTCCGGCCTGGCCCCGCGCCCGGCCGGACGCCGTCGGATCGTAATAGGCTTGTCCCCGTCGGAATGTCTCTGCCACCTGGAGTTCACCGCATGAGTACGACTGTGCTGCCCTCGTACGAGGACGCGACCGCCCGCTACGAGCCGGTGATCGGCCTCGAGACGCACGTCGAGCTCGGCACGAACACGAAGATGTTCTGCGGCTGCCCGACGGAGTTCGGCGCGGAGCCCAACACCCAGGTGTGCCCTGTCTGCCTGGGCCTGCCCGGAGCCCTGCCGGTCGCCAACCGCGCCGGCATCGAGGCCACCATCCGGATCGGCCTCGCGCTCAACTGCGACATCGCGTCGTGGTGCCGCATGGCCCGCAAGAACTACTTCTACCCGGACATGCCCAAGAACTTCCAGACCTCCCAGTACGACGAGCCCCTGTGCACCGACGGCTACGTCGACGTCGACATCGACGGCGAGACCGTCCGCATCGGCATCGAGCGGGTCCACCTCGAGGAGGACACCGGCAAGACGCTGCACGTCGGCGGCGCCACCGGCCGCATCCACGGCGCCACCGAGTCGCTCGTGGACTACAACCGCGCCGGCATCCCGCTCGTCGAGATCGTCACCAAGCCCGTACCCGGCATCGGCGCGAAGGCCCCCGAGGTCGCCCGCGCCTACGTGACGGAGCTGCGGGACATCATCCGCTCGCTCGGCGTCTCCGACGTCCGCATGGAGCAGGGCTCGCTCCGGTGCGACGTCAACACCTCGCTCAACAAGCCCGGCGAGGAATGGGGCACCCGCACCGAGACCAAGAACGTCAACTCGCTGCGCTCGGTCGAACGCGCGGTCCGGTCCGAGATCATCCGCCAGGCCGGCCTCCTGGACGACGGCGGCCGGATCATCCAGGAGACCCGCCACTTCCAGGAGGACACCGGCGACACCCGCCCGGGCCGCTCCAAGGAGGAGGCCACGGACTACCGCTACTTCCCCGAGCCGGACCTCGTCCCGATCGCCCCGGACCCCGCCTGGGTCGCCGAGCTCAAGGCCGCCCTCCCGGAGCGCCCGAGCGCCAAGCGCGCCCGCCTTCGCGAGGACTGGGGCATCAGCGAGCTCGACATGCAGTCGGTAGCCAACGCCGGCGCGGTCGAGCTCATCGAGGAGACCATCGCGGCCGGTGCCAACCCGGCCGGCGCCCGCAAGTGGTGGATGGGCGAGCTCGCCCGCCGCGCCAACGAGACCGGCGTCGACCTGGCCGAGGTCGGTGCCACACCGGCGCAGGTCGCGCAGCTCCAGGCCCTGGTCGACGAGGGCAAGCTCAACGACAAGCTCGCCCGTGCCGTCCTCGAAGGCGTCGTGGCCGGCGAGGGCGACCCGGCCGAGGTGATGAGTGCCCGAGGCCTCGGCGTCGTCTCGGACACCGGCGCCCTCCAGACCGCGGTCGACGAAGCCATCGCCGCCAACCCGGACATCGCCGACAAGATCCGCGAAGGCAAGGTAGCAGCGGCGGGCGCCCTGGTCGGAGCGGTCATGAAAGCGACCCGCGGCCAGGCCGACGCCAAGACAGTCCGCGAGCTGATCCTCGCCCGCCTGAGCTGACCACCGGCAAGAGCCGCCCGGACCTGGCTTTAGGCTGCCTCGCGCGAAGCGCGGGTGGATCAGACGGGGGCCACGCTGCGCTCACGTCGTGGCCGGCGGCGCGGGAGCGCGGCGTCCGTAATTGGCTTCGCACTCTTCAGCGTGCGCCCTAGTCTCGCCGGGTGACCGACAGCGCCGACTACGTGAGACTGCGGACGACCTTCAACGAGGACGCCGAACGGTACGACCGGGCCCGGCCGCGATACCCCGAGCAGCTGTTCGACGACCTGGCCGCCGCGGGCGCCGAGCCCGGTGCCAGGGTGCTGGAGATCGGCTGCGGCACCGGCAAGGCAACCGTGCCACTGGCCGAGCGCGGCTGCCACATCGTCGCGGTGGAGCTCGGCGCCGCCATGGCAGCGGGGGCGCGCCGGAACCTGGCCCGGTTCGACTCCGTCGAGGTGGTCACGGCCGCTTTCGAGAACTGGCCGCTGCCCGAGCAACCGTTCGACGTGGTCATCGCGGCGACCGCCTTCCACTGGATCGATCCCGCCGTCCGAGTGGCAAAGTCGGCCGACGCCCTGCGGCCCGGCGGCATTCTGGCCACCGTCAGCACCCACCACATCGCCGGCGGCACGGGCCCGTTCTTCGCCGCGGCGCAGGACTGCTACGAGCGTTTCGACCCGGCGACCCCGCCGGATCTCCGGCTCGAGGAGGCCTCCACGATCCCGGAGGACGACACAGAACTGGTTCAGTCCAGGCGCTTCGGGCCCGCGACCTTCCATCGGTACGAGTGGGAGCAGCCCTACTCCACGGCGGAATACCTCGACGTGCTGCTGACGTACTCGGGTCACCGCGCCTTGCCGGACGCTCAGCGGAGCGGGCTGCTGGACTGCATAACAGGACTCATCGACGGGGTCCACGGCGGACAGGTGGTCAAGCGTTACCTGACCGAACTGAGGGTCGCCCGACGCACTCCCTGACCGCACGGCGCGGCGCGATGATGTCATCCGCGGGTGTCTCACTGTCTCGAGTTCGGCCCGCCGTGGCGCCCGCCCCACCGCCTCCGCCGTATCCACCTTGTTTGCCGCGTCCCTGCCGATGATCCTGAACGCCCCCTCTTGTACGCGTGAACCTCCGGGGAGATCCGTCCGTTGGATGGGGACCTTCGAGAGGAGTGCCATGCCAGCGCAAAGAGGGCACCTTTACCTGCCCTACGGGAACGACCAAAGCGTCCGGGTCGAGTACGTGCACAGCAACACGGACTCTTCCAAGACCACGGTGCTGATGCCGTTCACGGTGAACGATGCCTGGAAACGGGAAATCCGGGCAGCCATGCAGGTGAAGGATGCCAATCGGACGAACATCCGGATCAGCAACGCGGCGTCCGACAAGATCCATCTCTCCAGCCGGCGGCCGACCGCGTCGACGCCGTCCCCTGAACCGGACTTGGCGATGAGCCCGACGCCGCAGCAGAACAACCAGCGCGCACGGAACGTCGTCAGCAACTACCTGCAGCAGAGCGGGATGTATACCGGTGAGCATCAGTCCGCGCTGGCCGACGACAGCAGGGTTCACCGACCGGACTATCCTGACTTTGCTTCGCAAGTGGTGGCTCACGGTGGCGGTGCCCCTGCGCAGGCATTCGAGCGGGCCCAAGACGTCGAGGCCATCACCACGCGCGGTCCCATCGGTGGACGCGACGTCTACTTGAACCCGAACAACCACACCATGTTCACGCAGGCTCACGAGAATTTTCATCGCGTCGAGCACCCGAGCCTTCAGGCGCCGGGCAGTCGTCTCACCGACTCCACTGTCGAGGGTATGACGGAGTACATGACGCAAAGCGCAACCGGCCTCGACTTCCGGACCGGAGGTCTCCCCGGGCGGCGCGGCATGGTCTACGGGAGAGACACCGAGGCCGTGCGCAACGCAGTCGGCAGTGGCCAGTACTCGGACCGGGATATCCAGCGTGCTTACGTCCGGGGAAGCGAAAGCCCAACGGACCGGATCGAGAGCGCGCAGAACGGCCAGGCCGCCGCGGGTGCCCGGACGACCACGACACCGCGCCAGAGTGCCAACCCCGCTCCTCCCGACTATTCCAATCCGTACAGCTCGGCGGCGGCTTACAGAGGCAACAGCCAGGGGGGTCCGGGTTACGGGGCTCCGGGTTACGGGGCTCCGGGCCACGGGAGTCAGGGCTACGGAGGCGGCCGGGGCTACGGGGGCCCCGCACAGCAGAACAGAGGCGGACGGTCGCAGTAGCAGCAGCGACGGTCGGGTGGCACGCTGCCGCCCGGCCGTGCGTTGCAAGGCATCAGCCGCGGGTTCCACCGCCGGTGCTGGTCCCTCGGTGCGGGCCCCGAGCAACGCCGGAACTCTGACGGCTGTCGCCCGCGGCGCGCGATCGGCGGGTGCCCGAGGTCGTGCGCCAGCGCCGCCGATGAGCCGGGCCTGCTTTCCGATCTGCGACCGGCCCGCTCGGCGGGACCCCTGGGGGTGCATTGCACGGCGGGCTTGCCAGGTCGGCCCGGATGCGGGCGGCACGTGGCCGGGCGAGGCGGGCTTGCCTGGCAGGTCGGCCCGGATGCTGGCGGCACAAGGCCGGGCACGGCAGCGAGCTGGCCATGTCGCGGCAGTGCGGTGCTGTGTCCGTACCGTCGAAGAATTTCAGCGGCTCGGCACGATGCCCGGCGTGACGCCGTTGAAGACCGAGGGGTCCGTCGTGGGTTCGGGCTCCAAACCGATGACCTTTCGCTGCATCTCCACGTTCGACTGGCCTGTGCCACCGAGCTGGATGTCGTCGTAGGCCTTGAGGGTTTGGTTCTCGTCGAAGTACAGGACCGAGAGTTGGAGGGGCGTGGGGTCCTCCTTTTCCAGGCCGCGGAGGCCGGCGCCGCCCGTGGAGCCTTCGACCAGCAGGCGGGTCTTTTCTGGGGGCTGGGTCGACGGGGTGGACGGCGCGGGGGAGGCCGAGGCGCCGTCGGTCGTGGTGGGGGGTGGGGGCAGCAGCGAGACCTCGCGCTTGTGGGTGTGGCCGGCCAGGACCACCGGGACGACACCCGACAGGGGTGGGGCCATTGCCGGGTCGTGGACCATGGCGACTCCCACCCTGGTCTTCGATTGGCTGATCGTGGTGGCGAGGCGCTGGCCGCTTGCCAGCAGCGGGACGTCGGCAGGGTTCGCGTCGGCCGCCGGCGGGGTTTCGCTCTTGTCCGGTGTGAATTCGGGGTCGCCGATGCCCGCGATGGTCACGCCGTTGACGGTGGTGATCGAGTTGTCCAGGACCTGGGCGTTTCGCTGCCGGGCGACCGCCGCCTGGATGGCCGAGGAGTCGTGGTTGCCGCGGACGTAGATGTACGGGACGCCGAGCTGGCCGATCGAGTTGACGTAAGTGGTCTCGGCGCTGCTGCCCCAGTCGACGATGTCGCCGGTGTCCACCACGGCGTCGATGTCCCACGACTTCACCACCGTCTTGATGACGTTCCAGGACGTGGGGTTCAAGTGCAGGTCGGAGACGTGCAGGATGCGGGTGGTGTTGCCGGACGGCTCCACCGGCAGGCTCGAGACCGTGGTGTAGATGCGGCTCACGTTGCTGACCAGCTGTGCGAGCTGATCGGCGTAGCGACCGTAGTTGTCGGCGATGCGGCGGGCGTCACCCACCACGGCCGGGGCGTTCACCAGCAGGCCCTCGTAGCGCGGCTCGCTGATCGAGTCGGGGCGGATCGTGCCCACGGCCAGGCCGAGGCTGCCGCCGGTGACGACCAGGGCGAGCACACCCGCTTGGGCGACCCGGCGGACGTTGCGGAAGATCAGCGCCGACAGCAGGAGCGCGCATCCGATAGCCGCGCCCAGCGCGCGCAGGCCGAGCTTCAGCACGCCCTTGGTCACGTCGTCGACCGCCGACTGGCCTGCCGCGCTGATGGCCGTCGGGTCCTCGATCAGGGCCTCGGTGCGCTGCTGGTCGAGCGAGCCCAGGGCGACCTTGAGGTGGATGGGGCCGTCGTGGCTGTCGAGGTGCAGCGAGCCCAGCGGTGGGATGTCGACCTCGGTGCCGCCCTGGATGGACGGGCTGATCGACATGTCCGCGCGGAACGGGCCGACGGGGATCTGGGACTGTGCGAGCAGCATGGTGCCGATCACGACGCCGGCAAGACTCACCAGCACCACGGCGGCCCAGATGCGGATGCGGTGGCCCCACGGGTGGCTCCACACCCGGCCGGCCGCGGCCGTCAGCTGAGAGATCTTGTTTGTCATGGTCAACGGCTCACCTGCCCCCGTGCGCCGGTCGTCAAACGGTGAACGCCGGTCAGCTGCGGCCGGCTCCCCCATCCGAGAAGACCAGCCGAATGATGCGGTCGTCGTCCGGCGCCGGCTCGCCGCCCTCCTCCTGGTTGGACGTGGTCACCCAGAACGAGCCGTCCGGGGCGGCGGCGAGTGCGCGGAGCCGGCCGTACTCGCCTTTCAGGAGCTCCTGCGGCTGGCCGATCAGGGTGCCGTTGCCGGTGACGTCGACCATCCACAGCCGCCGGCCCTGCAGGCAGGCGGTGGCGATCATGCGCTCCAGCACCGCCACCCCCGAGCAGGACGACTCCGTGGCGGGCCAGCTCACCAGCGGGTTGGTGAACTTGGCGTCGGTGCCCTCGCCCTCGACAGTGGGCCAGCCGTAGTTCCTGCCCTTCGCGATCAGGTTGAGTTCGCCGGTCGTCTTCTGGCCGGACTCGCTCGCGTACATCCGCTTGCCGGAGTCCCAGGCGATGCCCTGCACGTTGCGGTGGCCCGACGACCAGACCGGGGAATCCTTGACCGGGTTGCCGGGGGCGGGCTTGCCGGCCGTGGTGATCCGCAGGATCTTGCCGCCCAGGCTCTTCGGGTCGGGCGCCTGCGTGCCGGTCGTGCCGTCGCCGGTCGTCACGTAGAGCTGACCGTCCGGGCCGAACGCGAGCTGGCCGCCGTTGGCGTCGTGGGAGTGCGGGATGCCGGTCAGGATCGGCTGAGGCTCGCCCTTGAGCTTGAGTTTCGCGACGCGGTTGTCCTTGGGCGTCGAGTAGTAGATGAAGAGCGTCTCGTCGGTCTTGTATTTCGGGGAGACCGCGATGCCGAGCAGGCCGCCGTCGCCGCCGGCGGTGACCTCGGTGAGCCGCTGCACCTCGGTGACCTTGAGGCCGTCCGCATCCGACTCCGGGCCGACCTTCAGGATGCGGGCGGTGTCGCGCTCGGTGACCAGGGCGGACCCGTCGGGGAGGAAGGCCATGCCCCACGGCACCTCGAGTCCCTTCGCCAGCACGGTGATCGCCACCTCGCGCTCGCCGCCGCCCTGGGCGCTCGCGGAGACCGATGGCGTCGGCAGGTTGGGCGGCTCACCGGCGACGTCCGGGTCCGGCGGTCCGAAGCTGCACGCGGTGGTCAGGGCCAGCACAGCGCCGAGCGACAGGGCGCTCGCCCGTAAACGCGCTTTGCGCACGATCAGCCGACGGCGCTTGATCACAGGACCTCCTCGTTCACCAGACCCAGGGTAGCCGTGGTCCGGCGGCCTTCTGGGCTCGCGACTAGTTTGGTGACGTGATGGTATGGATTGCTCACGAAGCGGGCCGTGAGCTGCTCGGTGAGCTGCCGGCGGGCGTCCGGGTGGAGGTCTGCACAGACGCCGCGACCTGGCCTTCCGACCCCGCGAAGGTCGACTTCTGGGTGCCGCCGTTCCTGGCGACCGTACGCGCCGCCGATCAGCTCGCGAAGCTTCCGGGCGTACGGGTGGTCCAGCTGCTGTCGGCCGGGGCGGACGCCTGGACCGACCGCGTACCTCCCGGTGTTCAGCTGTGCGACGCCCGGGGCGTACACGACAAGCCGGTGGCCGAATGGGTCCTCGGGGCTGCGATCGGGGTGTTGCGAAGGTTCCCCGCCTTCGCTCGTGCCCAGGAGCGTGAGGACTGGGCTACCAAGCAGTACACGCCGACCCCCGAGCTGACCGGCAAACGGGTGCTCATCGTGGGGGCCGGGTCCATCGGACGGGCCATCGAAGAACACATGGCGCCGTTCCGCGTGACGGTCACCCGGGTCGCGCGTACGGGCCGCCCGGCCGAAGACGTGCACGGGGTGGACGAGCTGGCCCGCTTGCTCCCGTACGCGGAAGTGGTGGTCGTCGTGGTCCCGCTCACCGACGAGACCCGCGGGCTGGTGGACGCGGCCTTCCTCGCCGCGATGCCGGACGGAGCATTGCTGATCAACGCCGCGCGCGGGCCGGTCGTGGACACCGACGCGCTGGTCGCCGAGCTGGCGTCGGGGCGGATCGAGGCCGCCCTCGACGTCACCGATCCGGAGCCGCTGCCCGGCGGCCACCCGCTGTGGCAGCTGCCCGGCGCGTTCATCACCCCGCACACCGCCGGGTCCGTCGTGGGGCTGCTGCCGCGCGCGTACGGGCTGGTAGGGGCCCAGCTCCGGCGCTTCGCGGCGGGGGAACCGCTGATCAATCAGGTGTCGGGGGGTTACTGACCTCCTGGCCGCCGGCCCGGAGCACGGCCTCCAGATTCGCCGTGGTGACGCCGGTCAGGCGCAGGACGTTGCCGCCGGTGAGCAGGGCCGAGATCCGCCCGCGCCGGTCCGGGGCCAGCTCGGCCACCCGCGACCACGGTACGAACGTCGACCCGGCCAGCGCCCGGACCCGGAGCCCTTCGGCATCGACGTCGGTGCCGGCGCGCCAGGCCCAGAACAGGACGACGAGGGGGATCAGCAGGATCGGCGCGAGCTGCCAGCGCGCCCCGGCGAAGGGCACCGTGCCGATGAACGCGATCAAGGCCGCGACGAGGAGGGCGCCGGGCTTGCGGACGCGCAGGACGGGCTTTCGACTCACGGTCGTCATCCTCGCACCCGCCGGATCGAGGATTTTTGTCGGACCCGGCGGCCATACTGCTCCCCATGACCGAACTGCTCGCCATCGGCACCCAGAAAGGCCTGTTCCTGGCCACGAGCAACGACGACAGGCAGAGCTGGCAGGTCAGCTCTGCGCACTTCCCCGGGCAAGCCGTCTACGCCGCCGCGTTCGACACCCGCGGGCCGGCCCCGCGCCTGCTCGCCGGCGTCCACAGCTCCCACTTCGGCCCGAGCGTGGCCGTCAGCGATGATCTCGGCGAAAGCTGGCAGGAGCCCGACACGGCACCGCTCGCCTTCCCGTCCGACGCCGGCGCGGCGGTCGAGCGGGTGTGGCAGATCGTTCCCGCCGGCCCCGGCGAACCCGGCGTGGTCTACGCGGGCACCCAGCCGTCCGCGCTGTGGCGCTCGGAGGACGGCGGCCAGACCTATGACCTGGTCCGAGGCCTGTGGGACCACCCGCACCGGCCGGACTGGGGAGCCGGCTTCGGCGGGCAGGCGGTGCACACCATCCTGCCGCACCCCGACGACCCCGAGCGGATCCTGGTCGCGATGTCGACCGGCGGCGTCTACCGCACCTCCGACGGCGGCAGGACCTGGGCGCCGGCCAACCAGGGCATCAAGGCGTACTTCCTGCCCGACCCGTGGCCCGAGTTCGGTCAGTGCGTGCACAAGGTGGCCCGCGACGGCGCCGATCCCGACCACTACTACGCCCAGAACCACCACGGGGTCTACCGCTCCACCGACGGTGGTGATTCCTGGCAGTCGATCGCCGACACCCTGCCCACCGACTTCGGCTTCGCCATGGTGGCGCACCCCTCCCGCGGCGGCACGGTGTGGAACTTTCCGCTGGCCAGCGACGGCGAGCGCCATCCGGTCGACCTGACGTGCCAGATCTTCCGGTCGACGGACGCCGGCGCCGTCTGGCAGCCGCTGCACTCCGGACTGCCGGACGGGCGTTACTACCCCGTCGTGCTGCGCGACGCGATGTGCGCGGACAACGCGGCACCCGCCGGGGTCTATTTCGGTACGCGTGCCGGAGACGTCTTCGCCAGCCGGGACGAGGGGGAGACGTGGTCAACGGTGGCTTCTCACCTGCCGGACGTCCTCTGCGTACGCGCGGTGCAGGTCTGATGCCCACGGTGCTGGTCCCGGGCGTGCTGCGCGCCGAAGCGGGCGGGGCGGCGCGGCTGGAGGTGACGGCCGAAGGGAGCCTGCGGGCTGTTCTCGAGGAGGTGGCACAGCGGTGGCCCCGGCTGGAGCGGCGTATTCGGGACGAGAGCGGGGTGCTGCGGCGCTATGTGAACGTCTACGTGGACGGCGAGGATTGCCGGCGCTCGGGCGGGTTGGAGACGCCGGTGCCGGCCGGAGCCGAGATTCAGGTCCTGCCGTCCGTCGCCGGAGGGTGAGCCGTGCCGGGGCGGCTCGGAGATCCACGCGGGTCGGTTCGGTGATCCGCGCCGGGACGGCGACCCCATACCCGACGATCCGCGGATGCGAAGCACGACAGGCCGCACGTAACCTGTCCGGGGGACGATCGTTGTCCGCTGTGGAAGCTGCGTCCCCTGCGCCGCTCCCGTGCTCCACCCCCACACCGTCCGTAGAGGATCCCGCCGACGTGGCTGTGCCGCCCCCCGCACGCCTCGCCACCCGGGCCGGCACCCGGGTGACGTTCCTGCTCGCCCCGACAGCCGGTGGCCTCGTGCTGGCCGCCGGAGTCGCCGGGCTGGTCCCACCGCTTCCCGCGCTGATCGCCGGCGTCGGGATCGTGGCGCTCTTCGCCACCGCCGTGCTGTGGCACACCGCCGTGGCCATCCACCACGACGAGGGAGCCTTCGCCGCCTGCCGGGGCGCCGGGTTCATCGGCATGTCCGCCGTGGCCGCCGCGCTGACCTGCGCCGTGCAGCTGCTGGGTCCGCCCGGCGCGGACATCTGGGCGGCGGCCGGGGTCGGTGTCACCGGCGCCTTCGCCGTGCTCGGCACCATGATGCTGCCCGGGGCCGCGGCCACGGTCGCCGTGCGGCTGCGGCGGGCGTTCGACGGGCTGGGGCTCGGCGTCAGCCTCGGCTTCGCGGCGTACCTGATCACCCCGATGCACCGCTCACCCTGGCCCGGTCTGGCGAGCACACTGCTGGCCGCGGCCGGCGTCTCGATCGTCACCGTCATCGTGCTGCGGGCCCGGCTGCACCGGCCGGCGGCGCTGCGCTGCGGCTTCGGCGTGATGACCGTGATCATCGCGCTCTGCACGGTGGTCAACCTGCAGATCTCCGGCGTCGAGGGCCGGCTCCTGCCGCTCTTCGGCCTGGTCATCGCCGCCGGGCTCACGCTGGCGGCGGATGGTGGCTCGCGGCGCAACCTGCCGGAACACCTCGAGCCCAAGGAGCAGGACCAGTATCTGTCCAGCTACCCCCTGCTCGCTGTGCCGGCCGGGGTCGGCGTCGTGGCCGCTCTGATCCACCTGGTCGTGGTCGGCCCGTTCAACACCACCGCCATCGTGCTCGGCGTTTCCATGGTCGCCGTGCTGACGATGCGCGAACTGCTCGTGGTCAGCGACATCCGCCGCTACACGGCCCAGTTGCGGGTCAAGGAGGCGCACTTCCGGTCGCTCGTCGCGGGCGCCACCGACCTCACGCTCGTACTCGACGAGCGGCTGACCATCCGGTGGCAGTCGCCGGCCGCCGCACGCCTGTTCGGGCTCGCCGAGTCGCAGGTGGTCGGGCGTACGTTCCTGGAACTGATCCACCCCGACGACGTGCCGGGCGCCCGGGCCGGCATCGAGGCGCTGATCGCCGGCGAGCACGCCGACGGCCCACCGGCCCTGATCAACGCGCGGCTGCGCGACGGCCACGGCATCTGGCGTGACACCGAGTCCACGGTGGCCGACCAGCGCTCGGTCCCCGAGGTGGCCGCACTGGTGGTGCACGTCCGCGACGTGGGCGAACGGCGCCACCTGGAACGCACGCTGCACCGCCTGTCGTACACCGACCAGCTGACCGGCCTCGCCAACCGCCGCGCCCTCATGCGCGACCTCCTGGAATTCCGGCGGCGCGCGGGCCAGCAGGGCACCCTGCTCGTCATCGACCTGCACGGACTCGCCGAGATCAACGACAGCCGCGGCCGGGAGACCGGAGACGCCGTACTCATCGAGGTGGGCCGCCGGATCAAGAGCCTGCTCGGCGAGGACGACGTCGCGGCGCGACTGGGCGGTGACGAGTTCGCCGTGCTCACACCGGACGGCGCGGTGCTGGCATACGCGCTGGCCACCCGGATCGTCACCTCGGTGATGGAGCCGTACGAGCTGCCCGGCATGATCGTCGAACTGCACACCAGCGTCGGCCTGGCAGAGCTCACCGGCGGCAAGGACTCCGAGGAGGTCCTGCGCCACGCCGACCTCGCCCGCAGCCGCGCCCGCCAGCTCGGCAAGGACCGCGTCGAGTGGTACGACACCGACGTCGAGATCCAACTCCACCGCCGCATGGACCTCGAACGCGAACTGCTCGACGCCGCAGAACGCGGCGAGCTCGACGTGGTCTTCCAACCGGTCGTCTCCCTGCGCGACACCCAACCGGTCGGCGTCGAGGCACTGCTCCGCTGGCGCCACCCGAAACTCGGCACGATCATGCCGGCGGAACTCCTGCCGATCGCCCGCGCGGTCGGCTGCGCAGCCGAGCTCGACGAGTGGGTCCTCGACCAGGCCTGCCGCCACCTCGCCGGATGGACCGCCGGCGGCAGCGATTTCTGGCTCTCCGTGAACGTCGCTCCCCGCGAGCTGCTCACGGCCCGCTTCCCCGAACGCGTCGCCGAAACCCTGCGCCGGCACGCCATCGAACCGGAGCGCCTGGTCGTCGAGGTCCAGGAGACGTGGATCGCGGAGGACGTACCGGCGATCGTGGCCTCGCTGGCAGGCCTGCGCAAACTCGGCGTCCGCGCCGCCCTCGACGACTTCGGCGCCGGCCACGCGTCACTCGCCCACCTGCGCCGCCTCCCGGTCGACATGCTCAAGCTGGACCAGTCACTGGTCAACCAGCCCATAGAGCAGGGCACGACGCCGGCGGTGATCGACGTCGTGGTCAGCCTCGGTCGCCGGCTCGGCCTCGAAATCGTCGCCAAGGGCCTCGAATCCCAGGACCACATCGACCGCGCCCGCCAGGCCGGCTGCCACTACGGCCAAGGCTTCGTACTGGCCCGGCCCGCGCCGGCCGAGCGCATGGAGGCCTATCTGGACAGCCATCGGTCGTAGGTTCATAGGTACATCCGGGAGCTTTTACAGGTGCGGGCGGCGGGGCGGCCAGACGCAGCACCGGGCCTGAGCCCCCACGAACGGATGGTGTGGGACACAAGCCCGTTGAGCGGCCGCCGGGCTGAGAGCGGAGCCGGCCTTTGCGGGCCAGACCCGCGTTCGTGGTCTGCGCGAGGCAGGTTCGCGCGCGCACTCCGCGCCGAGCCCGGCCTCTGCTCCGCGCTAAGCGGATTCCGCTTCGCGCGAGCGCGCACCCGCCCTCGGCGCGAAACGCGTCTCCGCGTTCCGCGCCGCGCGCCCACCCTCGCGCTTCGTGCCAGCCCACGCTCCGCGCTAGCCCACGCTCCGCGCGACCTGGCGCTTCGCGTGAGCCAAGTCATGCGCGGCTGTACTCCATGACCCAGTTCGATTCCCACGTCTGCCCACCGTCGGCGGAGAATTCCTGTTCCCAGCGGGCCGAGGTCGGTGTGATGTCGGACCAGATGAAGTGTGCCTTGATCGGCTTGTCCTCGTAGGTGTCGTCGCCGTAGAAGTCGCCGCGGCCGTCGGTGAAGGTGCCCACCACCGGCGGGTAGAGCAGGCCTGTGCGGCTGCTCGCCCAGTAGATCGACCATTCCTGCCGCTCGATGCCGAACAGGCGCAGGGTGAAGCCGCGGCTGCCGAGCGTCGGGAAGACGATCTCCTCGGTGTTTCCGCCGCCGTTGAAGATCGGTTGGCAGGTCGTCGTGCTGGGGAAGGTCTCCCACTCGTCGCTGCCTGCGAACAGGGTTTTGAGCCGGCGGTTGGTCACGTTCCACGAGCCGGTGAGGAAGTCGAAGTCGTTCATGCATTGATCTTGGAGGACTACCCCTGACAACTTCTGTCAGGGGGTGGCAAACTCTCGCGGATGCGTGCCAGTCGACTCCTGTCTCTGCTCCTGTTGCTGCAGAACCGGGGCCGGATGAGCGCGGCGCAACTGGCTGTTGAACTCGGTGTGACCGCCCGGACGGTCTACCGCGACGTCGAGGCCCTCTCCGCGGCGGGCGTTCCTGTCTACGCCGAGCATGGCCCGAGCGGCGGATATCAGCTCATGGACGGCTACAGCACCCGGTTGACCGGGCTGACCGCCGGCGAGGCCGAGTCGTTGTTCCTGACCGGTATGCCGCAACCGGCCGCCGAACTCGGTCTGGGCGCTCACCTGGCCGCTGCTGAGCTCAAGCTGATGGCCGCGCTGCCGACCCCGTACCGGGAGGCGTCGACACGTATCCGGCAGCGCTTCCACCTCGATGCTCCCGGCTGGTATCGGGAGCCTGATGTGGTGCCGCATCTGCTCGCCGTCGCTGACGCGCTCTGGCAGGACCAGGCCGTCGAAGTCCGGTACCGGCGCTGGTCTCCCCGGCCCGGTGAGGTCACCCGGCGGCTGCAGCCGCTGGGGCTGGTCCTCAAGGCGGGCGTCTGGTATCTGATCGCCTCCGGGCATGGCCGGCCACGCGCCTACCGCGTCTCCGGGATCACGAAGCTACGGCCGCTGCCCGAGCGATTCGCCCGGCCGGACGGGTTCGACCTCGTCGCGTTCTGGCAGGCGCACGTCCAACGCTATGAGGAGGCCGACACCGACGAGGTCGCCACGGTACGTCTCACCTCGATCGGCGTCGCCGCGCTGCGGGACGTCCTCGGCCCGAAGGCCGCACGGCTGGCGCTGCGCACCCTCACCCCAGCCGGCGCGGACGGCTGGCACCAGGCCACCATCCCGCTGGAGAATTTGACGCATGCCACCGCGGCCCTCCTCCGGCTCGGCGCGGACGTCCAGGTTCTCGCCCCCGCGCAGCTCGTCGCCCACATGACAGCCACGATTCAGGCGATGGCTCGGCTCTATCCCGCATAACCGGCCCGAGCGGCACACGCTTCACTCCCGAGGCAACGCGCGGCTAGCCGGCAATGACCGGAAACGCCATCGTGCGGGGCCTGAGGTGGGGAGTCATCCGAAGCGGAGCGGCCTGCCAAGGCAACGCCAGATCCACCGGCGCCCGCGCGGTGGCCGGGAGCACCGCCGCGGCGGATGATGCTTGCCCGGGAGCCAGACATGGGCGGCGGTGGAGCGCGCGAAGCGGTGCTCCCGGGGTCGCACGGGGAGCGGTGCCGGGGTCGCACGGGGAGCGGGTGCTGCCGGGGCCGCACGGGGAGAGCGGTGCCGCCCCGGCTGCAGGAAAGACTCAGGACTCGCGTGGCGGAGCGGTACTGCCCCGCGGCGTCAAATGCGCGGTGCCCTCCTCAACATCCTGCACCGGCTCACCCGCAACAGCCGCCAGCAGCTGACGGGCAGCGTGCGCCCCGTACGCCGCGATATCTCTGCTCAACGCCGTCAGTGGCGGATGGACCAGCGAGCACAACGGCGAATCGTCCCACGCCACGATCGACAGATCCCCGGGCACCGACAGACCCATCTCCTGGGCCACCGACAGCCCGGCCACCGCCATCACGTCGTTGTCGTAGATGATCGCCGTCGGGCGCTCCGCGGTGATCAGCAGCCGGCGGGTCGCCCGGCCGCCCTCCTCGCCCGTGTAGTCCGAGGGGACCGTGACCGCCTCGCTCAGGCCCAGGGACGCGCAGACCTCGGTGAACGCCTTGGTGCGCGTACGCGTATGCAGCAGATCCGGCAGACCACCGACCCGCGCGATGCGACGGTGACCGAGCGCCATCAGGTAGCGGACCGCTTCGGTGATTGCGCCGGCGTCGTCTGACCAGAGCTGCGGGACGTTGCCGGTTTCGCCGGGGCCGCCGATGACCACCGCCGGGAGCTGGAGTTCGTTGAGGACCGGGATGCGGATGTCGTTCTCCCGCAGGTCGGTGACGAAGACGCCGTCGACGCGGCGTTCGCCCCACCAGCGGCGGTAGACCTCGGTCTCGTTCTGCGGGGTGGCCACGACCTGGAGGGTGAGCGCGTACGACCGGGCCGCGAGTTCCTGCTCGAAGCCGCTGATCAGGCCCATGAAGAACGGCTCGATGCTGAGGATGCGCGCGGGCCGGCACAGGGTGAGCCCCACGGCGCGGGCGCTGGCGCCGGACAGGGCGCGGGCGGCGCTGTTGGGGTTGAAACCGATCTCGCGGGCGATTGCGACGATGCGTTGCCGGGTCGCCTCGGAGACGCCGGGCTGGCCGTTGAGGGCGTACGACACCGCCCCTTTGGACACGCCGGCCCGCCGGGCGATGTCGGCGATCGTGGGCCGCTTCACTGCCTCGCCTTCCCCTGCCGCCGTGGAGGTACTTCTCCGTGAAAGTGAACCGCTCCTGAAGGAGTGAGCCGCACGCGGGTCCACTCCCGGAGAAATGCCTGGTGGAGCGCTTTCACGCTACCTCGCTCCGAAACTTCCGCCGCAACGACCGATCGCTTGATCGGTTAAGTGTTCCAGCCCACAGCAGGACAGCGCCAGAGATTGCCCGATTTGCGCAGGCAGCAAGGCGTAGGGCATCGACTCGTAACACGGTATTGACAGTGGATGTGACGCGGCATACGGTCACGTCACTTATCCGGTTCAGTACATTCTCTCGCAGTTTCCCCTCGGGTGGAGGAGTCATGTCACGGTTCGGCAAGCGGGGCGCGGCGCTCGTGGCCGCCGGCGCGCTGGTGATCTCGGGTTGTAGTGGTCAGAGCCTCGAAGGCGGCAGCGACAAAGCCGCCGACGGCCAGGTCACGCTGAAGGTCAACTTCTGGGGCGACATGGGCCTGGACAAGCTCAAGGCCGCGTACGAGAAGGACCACCCCAACATCAAGATCGTGCTCAACTCGGGCGAGTACAACGCCCAGCACGAGGACCTGCAGAAGAAGCTCGTGGCCGGCAGCGGCGCCCCGGACATCTCCGCTGTCGACGAGGGCTTCGTCGTGCAGTTCCGTGGCCAGGCCGACAAGTTCGTCAACCTGCTCGACAAGGGCGCCGGCTCGTACGAGTCGAAGTACCTGCCCTGGAAGTGGCAGCAGTCGCAGTCCGCCGACGGCAAGCAGATCGGGCTCGGCACCGACGTCGGCGGCCTGGCGATGTGCTACCGCACCGACCTGTTCAAGAAGGCCGGCCTGCCGACCGACCGCGCCGAGGTCTCCAAGCTCTGGACGACCTGGGACGACTTCATCAACGTCGGCAAGACGTACGTGTCGAAGACCGGCAAGAAGTTCGTCGACTCCGGCACCAACATGTTCAACCCCGTGCTCGCCCAGCAGCCGCAGGGCTTCTACAACGAGCAGGAGCAGCTGCAGATGGACGGCGGCCCCAAGGTCGCGTTCGACGTCAGCATGAAGGCGATCCAGGCCGGGCTCTCCGCGAACCTCGCCAGCTTCCAGCCCAACTGGGACCAGGGGTTCAAGAAGGACCAGTTCGCCGTGCTGGCCTGCCCGGCGTGGATGCTCGGCCACATCCAGGACACCGCGCCCGAGCAGAAGGGCAAGTGGGACATCGCCACGATCCCCGGCGGCGGCGGTAACTGGGGCGGCTCCTGGTGGACCATCCCGAAGCAGGGCAAGAACGTCGACGAGGCGTACAAGTTCGTCGAGTGGATGATCCAGCCGCAGCAGCAGATCGAGGTCTTCAAGACCGTCGGCAACCTGCCCTCGCAGCCCGCGCTCTACAAGGACCCGGCGGTCCTGGACTACAAGAAGGAGTTCATGAGCAACGCGCCCACCGGGCAGATCTTCGCGTCGACCGCCGAGAACCTGAAGCCGCAGTACCTCGGCAAGAAGAACGGCCCTACCCGGGTCGCGGTCGAGAACGTGATCACGCGGGTCCAGCAGGGCACGCTAGCCCCGGACAAGGCGTGGCCGGAGGCGGTCAAGGAGGCCCAGAAGGTCGCCGGCTCCTGATCGGACTGTGACCGGGTGGCGGCCCGAGCCGGGCCGCCACCCGGGTGGAAGGAGTCGCCGTGTCCCTCACCCGCAACGCCCCGCCGGTCGTCCGGCCGGCCAAGGAACCGCGCGCTTCGGCAACGCCGCCGAAGCGCAAGCTGTGGTTCTACCGGTTCGACACCAAGCGCACGCCGTACGTACTCATCTCGCCGTTCTTCATCCTCTTCGCCGTCTTCGGGCTCTTCCCGATCGTCTTCAACGGCGTCGTCGCCCTGCGCACGTGGCGCCTCGACGATCCGGACGCCAACGGGTGGGCGGGCTTCGCCAACTTCGAGCGGTTGCTGCACGACGAGGACTTCTGGAACGCGCTGGGCAACACGTTCGGCATCTTCATCCTCTCCACCGTGCCGCAGCTGCTGATCGCGCTGATGGTGGCGAACCTGCTCAACCGTAAGCTGCGGGCCACGACCTGGTGGCGGGTCGGCGTGCTGGTGCCGTACGTGACGCCGGTCGCCGCCTCGACGCTGGTGTTCGCGGTGTTCTTCTCCCGCGACAACGGCTTGGCGAACTGGCTGCTCGGGGAGCCGCTGGACTGGCGGGCACAGAAGTGGAGCGCCTGGATCGCCATCGCCACGATGGTCAACTGGAAGTGGATCGGCTACAACGCCCTGCTCTACCTGTCGGCCATGCAGTCGATTCCGAAAGACGTCTACGAGGCGGCCGCGGTCGACGGTGCCGGCCCCTGGCGGCAGTTGTGGCGCATCACCGTACCCATGATCCAGCCTGTCCTGATCTTCACCGTGGTGCTGTCCACCATCGGCGGGCTCCAGCTCTTCAACGAGCCGATGCTCTTCGAGGAGAACCCGGCCGCGGCGACCGGCGGATCGGACAGCCAGTGGCAGACGATCGCGCAGCTCATCTACAAGGTCGGCTGGAAGGACCTCAACCTCGGGTACGCGGCCGCGATGTCGTGGGCGCTGTTCCTGATCATCTTGATCGTCGCCGCCCTCAACGCCTTCGCCACCAACCGTCTCGGAGGAGGCCGGCGATGACCACCGTAAGCGCACCCCAGGACACCAGCGGAACCTGGCGCACCTACCTGGCCCTGTCGGCGTTCCTCGCGGTCTCCGCGTTCCCGCTGTACTGGATGTTCGTCATCGCCACCAGCACCGACGAGGCCGTCGCGCAGACCCCGCCGTCCGTGGTGCCCGGCGACCAGCTGCTGACCAACCTGCGCGAAGTCTTCACGATGCAGGACGTCTACTTCACCGCGTCCCTGATCAACAGCTTCATCGTCGCGGGCGTGGTGACCGTGTCGACGCTGTTCTTCTGTTCGCTGGCCGGGTTCGCCTTCGCCAAGCTGCGCTTCCGCGGCCGCGACCCGCTGATGGTCGTCGTGATCCTGACCCTCACCGTGCCCAGCCAGCTCGGCGTGGTCGCGCTCTACATCCTCATGGGCAAGCTCGGCTGGAACGGCACCCTGCTCGCCGTCATCGCGCCGTTCCTGGTCAGCGCGTTCGGCGTCTTCTACATGCGACAGTTCATCCTGCACGCCGTACCTGACGAGCTGGTGGAATCGGCCCGCGTGGACGGTGCGCTGACGCTGCGCATCTACTGGAGCATTGTTGTTCCTGCGATCCGCCCGGCGCTGGCGGTGCTCGGACTGCTCACCTTCGTGGCAACCTGGAACGAGTTCCAGTGGCCGCTGATCACCCTGAACGGTACGGAGTTCCCGACATCGATGGTCGCCCTGTCCGACCTGGCCAGCGGCAACTATGTGATCTACCGCCGGGTGCTGGCGGGTGCCTTCATGGCAACCGTTCCGTTGCTGGTCCTGCTGATGCTGGGCGGACGGCAGATCGTTCGGGGAATCATGGAAGGTGCTGTCAAGTCTTAGGGAGTCACGTGACCTCGTACCGACCGTTGCACGAGGGCTGGACCGTGAGGGGCGGCGACGTCGAAAGCGTCGCCGCCACCGTGCCGGGCTGTGTGCACACCGACCTGCTCGCCGCCGGGATCATCGACGATCCGTACCTCGACGAGAACGAGAAGAAACTCGCCTGGATCGGCCGTACCGACTGGGAGTACGTGGCCACCTTCCACCACGACCGGGAGCCGGGCCGGGTGGACCTCGTCTGCGACGGCCTCGACACGGTCGCGAGGGTCACCCTCAACGGCATCGAGCTGGGCCGCACCGCCAACATGCATCGGAGCTACCGGTACGACGTCAGCGAGGCGCTGCGCGACGGCGACAACGAGCTGCGGGTGCGGTTCGAGTCCGCGTACAGCTATGCCGAGGCGCAGCGGGACCGGCTCGGCGACCGGCCCAACGCCTATCCCGAGCCGTTCCACTTCATCCGCAAGATGGCGTGCAACTTCGGCTGGGACTGGGGGCCGACGCTGGTCACCGCGGGCATCTGGCAGCCGATCGGCCTGCACACCTGGTCGGCGGCGCGCCTCGCTGAGGTCCGGCCACAGGTGGCGGTCGACGGCGGCACCGGCACGGTCGAGGTCCGTGTCCGGATCGAGCGCGACACCCCCGGGCCGGTCACCGTCGCCGCGGAGATCGCCGGCGAGCGGGTGGAGACCACAACCGACGGCGACCAGGCCGTCATGACGGTCACCGTCGCGGATCCCGAGCTCTGGTGGCCCATCGGGTACGGGGATCCGGCACGTCACGACCTCGACGTGACCCTGCGCGGCGGCGACGGGCAGCAGCTCGACGCCTGGACGAGCAAGGTCGGCTTCCGTTCGGTACGCGTCGACACCACGCCGGACGCCGACGGCAGCGCGTTCACCCTCGTCGTCAACGACGTCCCGGTCTTCGTCCGCGGCGTCAACTGGATCCCCGACGACGTGTTCGTGAACCGGGTCACGCGGGAACGGCTGACCACCCGGTTCCGGGAGGCGATCGACGCCAACGTCACCTACCTGCGCGTCTGGGGCGGCGGCCGCTACGAGTCCGAGGACTTCTACGACCTCGCCGACTCCCTCGGTCTGCTGGTGGGGCAGGACTTCCTCTTCGCCTGCGCCGCGTACCCGGAGGAGGAGCCGTTCGCCGCCGAGCTGGCGGCCGAGGCCCGGGAGAACGTCGTCCGGCTGTCGCCGCACCCGAGCCTGGTGATGTGGACCGGCAACAACGAGAACATCTGGGGCCACGAGGACTGGGGCTGGAAGCAGGACCTCGACGGAAAGACGTGGGGCGCCGGCTTCTACTTCGACCTGCTGCCCCGCATCCTCGCCGAGGAGGACCCGAGCCGGTTCTACTGGCCCGGCAGTCCCTGGTCCGGGCGGGAGGACAGGCACCCCAACGATCCCGCGTACGGCACCACGCACATCTGGGACGTCTGGAACAGCGACGACTACACGAAGTACCGCGACTACCGGCCGCGGTTCGTGGCCGAGTTCGGCTACCAGGCACCGCCGGCCTACGCCACCCTGCGCCGGGCGCTGTCGGACGAGCCGCTCGCCCACGACTCACCCGGCATGCGGGCCCACCAGAAAGCCGCCGACGGCGACGCCAAGCTCCAGCGAGGCCTGGACGCGCACCTGCCCGCACCCCGCGACTTCGACGACTGGCACTACCTGACACAGCTCAACCAGGCCCGAGCCCTGTCCCTGGGCATCGAACACTTCCGCGCGCTCCGTCCGCACTGCATGGGCACCATCATGTGGCAGCTCAACGACTGCTGGCCCGTCACATCCTGGGCCGCAATCGACGGCGACGGCCACAAGAAGCCCCTCTGGTACGCCCTCCGCCGCTCCTACGCCCCCCGTCTGCTGACGGTGCAACCCCGCGACGGTGTCCCGGCCCTCGTGGCGGTCAACGACTCGTCCGAGCCGTGGACGCTCTCGGCGACGGTTGCCCGCCGTACCCTCGCCGGGGTCGTGAAAGCGCAAGCCCCGCTCGGCATGACGGTCGCACCGGGCTCGGCCACGACGCTGCCGATCCCGACGCAGGTCGGGACGGTCGGCGACGCCACGGGCGAGGTCCTGGTCGCCGAGGCGGGGGACCAGCGGGCGTGGTGGTTCTTCGCCGAGGACAAGGACATCGCCTGGCCACCCGCGAAGTTCGACGCGACCGTCACGACCGCGGGCGACGAGACCCACGTGTCGGTGACGGCACAGACCATCCTCCGCGACCTGACCCTGCAGCCCGACCGCCTCGACCCGGCAGCCGAGAGCGACGAGGCCGGCATAACCCTCCTGCCGGGCGAATCGGCGACCTTCCGGGTACGCGGCGCGACCGGCCTGAACCCGGCCGGGCTGACGACCCGGCCGGTCCTGCGCTGCGTCAACGATCTGGTGTGAGCGATCCCGCCGCGCCCAGCCTGGCGAAGGCGGGACGCGGCGGCCCCTCCAGCGCCAATTCGTTGCGCAGCCGTCGGGAGGCCGATGGCAGGAACGGCTCGAGTTCGGCCGCGATGATCTGACACCGGCCGAGCAGTTCGCCCACGACCGCGGTGCGGCGCGGCCCGGTGAGTTTCCAGGGTTGTTTCGTCTCCACGAGGCGGTTGCCGTGGGCGACCTCGTCGGTGATGGCTTCGGTGGCGGCCCGGAAGTCACCCTTGTCCAGCGCCTGGTCGACGCGTTGCGGCAGGTCGCTGCGGTGGGGCGTGGGCCGGATGCCGTCCCGGTACGCGAGGCTCACCGTACGTTTGACGAGGTTCCCGACGCCGTTGGCGAGATCGAGGTCGTGGCGGCGGACCAGCCGGGCGACCGTGAAGTCCGTGTCGCCCAGCGTGGCGACGTCGCGCAGCAGCCACCACCGCAGTGCGTCGACGCCGAAGCGGTCGGCGAGGTCCACCGGGTCGACGCTGTTGCCGGCGCTCTTCGAGAGCTTCGCGCCGTCCACGGTCAGGTAGTCGTGGACGAGGATCGCGGTCGGCAGGGGCTCACCCGCGGACAACAGCAACGCCAGCCAGTAGACGGCGTGGAACCGCACGATTCCTTTGCCGATGACGTGCACCCGCTCGCTGGGACCGGCCCACCACCGCCGGTACGCCTCCTCGTCGAGGGCGGTCACGTAGTTCGCGAGGGCGTCCCACCACACGTAGACGACCTGATCCGGATCGCCGGGAACTGATATGCCCCAGCCCTCGGCCCGGGCGGCGGATCGGGAGACGCTGATGTCCCGCAGACCCGCCCGGACGAAGGCCAGCACCTCGTTTCGCCGTGCGGCAGGCTCGATGCGGACGGCGCCGTCCTCTAGGACCTGCCGGATCCGCTTCTGGTAGCGCGACAGCCGGAAGAACCAGTTCTCCTCGCTGACCCGCTCCGGTGGCGTCACGTGTTCCGCGCATGTGTTTGTGTCCAGGAACTGCTCGCAGCCGGCGCAGTAGAGACCCGTGTACTCGCGGCGGTAGAAGTCGTTGCGTGAGCGTTTCCAGAGGTCCGCGACGCCTTGCGTATGGCGGGCCTCGGACGTGCGGATGAAGTCGTCGAACGAGAGCTCGAGCGGCCCGCGCAAGGCGGCGAACCGGTCGCCGTTCGCCGCGACGAAGTCCCGTACGGGCACGCCGGCGTTCCGGGCTGCGGCGACGTTCTTGAGCGCGTTGTCGTCGGTGCCGGTGAGGAAGCGGACGTCCTGCCCTCGTGCGCGCCGCTGCCGGGCGAGCACGTCGGCCTGCACGAGCTCGAGCGCGTGCCCCAGATGCGGTGCCGCGTTCACGTACGGAATGGCGGTGGTGACGTAGAAGGTCATGGCCCCTCTTTCCGCCCCGCTGCGACCGGTCGCCCCGCCGAAGCGGGGACTGATCGGTCTAGAACACGCCGACAGAGCCCGCAGAGGGGCCCATCATGGCGGCGTGGCTGGTGTTCATGCGGTCAGCATGCCCGCGTTCCTCGCCGGAATCGAACGATTTCCCGCTCGGGCGACCCGGCTTTGCGTGCTCGGGCGGCCCGGCCCCTCGCCCGGCGGACAAGCGACCGGCCCGGTCACCCACGGGGATCCGTGTGTGACCGGGCCGGCCGGTGTTGCTTCTGTCGTCGGGTGTGCGCGTACCTGGAAAAGGGTCTTACTCCGGAACCTTCCGGTAGGCCCCGTCACTGGCGCTGGTGGCCATCGAGGCGTAGGCCCGCAGGGCCGCCGAGACCGGGCGCTCCCGATCCACCGGCGTGTACGGCTTCGGCCGGCGCTCCTCCTCGTGGCGGCGCTGGGCGAGCTCCTCGTCGGAAACGTTGAGCGTGATCGAGCGGCCCGGGATGTCGATGGTGATCTCGTCGCCGGTCTGGACCAGGGAGATCAGGCCGCCGGATGCCGCCTCCGGGGAGACGTGGCCGATCGACAGGCCGGAGGTGCCGCCGGAGAAGCGGCCATCGGTGATCAGCGCGCAGGCCTTGCCGAGGCCGCGGCCCTTGAGGAAGGACGTCGGGTAGAGCATTTCCTGCATGCCCGGGCCGCCTCGGGGGCCCTCGTAGCGGATGACCACCACGTCGCCTTCGACGACCTGTTTGCCGAGGATGCCGTCGACCGCCGCGTCCTGGCTTTCGAAGACGCGGGCCGGGCCGGTGAACTTCCACAGCTCTTCGGAGACGCCGGCGGTTTTCACGACGCAGCCGTCCGGGGCGAGGTTGCCGAAGAGGATGGCGAGGCCGCCGTCGGCCGTGTACGCGTGCTCGACCGAGCGGATGCAGCCCTCGGCGGCATCGGTGTCGAGGGTGGCCCAGCGGTTGGTGGTCGAGAACGGCTGCGTGGTGCGTACGCCACCGGGCGCCGCGTGGAAGAGCTCGACGGCTTCCGGGGTGGGCGAGCCGCTGCGGATGTCCCAGGCGTTGAGCCAGCTGCTCAGGTCGGGGGAGTGCACGGCCCGCACGTCGGTCTTCAGCGCGCCGCCGCGGTGGAGTTCGCCGAGCAGGGCGGGGATCCCGCCGGCCCGGTGGACGTCCTCCATGTGGTACTTGACGCTGTTGGGGGCGACCTTGCTGAGGCAGGGCACCCGGCGGGAGACCGCGTCGATGTCCGCCACGCTGAAGTCGAGCTCGGCCTCGCGGGCCGCGGCCAGCAGGTGCAGGACCGTGTTGGTGGAGCCGCCCATCGCCACGTCGAGGGCGACCGCGTTCTCGAAGGCGTCCCGGCTGGCGATGCTGCGCGGCAGCACGCTGGTGTCGTCGTTCTCGTAGTACTGCTTCGCGATGTCGACGATCAGCGCCCCGGCCCGCTCGAAGAGCGCCTTGCGGGAGGCGTGCGTGGCCAGCGTCGAGCCGTTGCCCGGCAGGGCCAAGCCGATGGCCTCGGTGAGGCAGTTCATCGAGTTGGCGGTGAACATGCCCGAGCAGGAGCCGCAGGTCGGGCAGGCCGAGCGCTCGATGGTGTCGAGCTGCGCATCCGTGACGTTCTCGTTGGCGCTGGCCGACATGGCGTCGATCAGGTCGAGCTTCTCGTGCACGATGCCCTCGATGGCGACCGTCTTGCCGGCCTCCATCGGGCCGCCGGAGACGAACACCGTCGGGATGTTGAGCCGTAGGGCGGCGATCAGCATGCCCGGGGTGATCTTGTCGCAGTTCGAGATGCAGACCAGGGCGTCGGCGCAGTGCGCGTTGACCATGTACTCGACCGCGTCGGCTATGAGTTCGCGGCTGGGCAGCGAGTAGAGCATGCCGCCGTGGCCCATGGCGATGCCGTCGTCGACGGCGATCGTGTTGAACTCGCGGCCGACGCCACCCGCCTCGGCGATCGCGTCGGCCACGAGGCCGCCGAGGTCCTTGAGGTGCACGTGCCCGGGTACGAACTGGGTGAAACTGTTGGCGATCGCCACGATGGGCTTGCCGAAATCGTCGTCGGTCATGCCGGTGGCGCGCCACAGGGCGCGCGCGCCGGCCATAGTCCGACCGTGGGTCGAGGTCCGGGAGCGCAGCTCAGGCATTACTACATAGTGCCACCGCCGGTGAGGGCCGGGGGCGAACCGGCATCCAGGTTGCCCATCCCTCGGGATACCGAAAATGATCCGGGTGCGGCAGAGTGTTCCCGTGCACTCACCGTCCGGCGTGGAGCTGGCCGGGCTGGCGAGCCTCGTGGTCGCGGTCCCGGCCGTGGCGTTGCTGGGCAACTCCGGTCGCCGGCACACGGGCGCCGCCCGCCGTGCCCACCTGATCCTGGCCGCGGGGGGTGCCGCGGTCACCGGCGCCGCCCTGGCCGGCCTGCTCAGCGCGCTGTTCGCGCACGACGCGATGGGCGACCACCGCCGGACCCTCGGCCAGGCCGTCGCCGCCGCGATGGCGCTCGGCACGCTGACCCTGCTGGTGGGCACGCTGATGCTGCCCGGCGCCGCGGAGAACCGCCGCGCGGCCCTGCGGCATCTGCTCGACGGCCTCATCATCGCGGCGGCGCTCTGGTTCGTCGGCTGGATCCTCGTCTCCGAGCCGACCCGGATCCTCGGCGACAGCACCCCGATGGGCTGCGTCGCCCTCCTGCTGGGCGCCGGGGTGACCACGGTCGCGTTCGGGCTCACCGCGGTCCTTGCCATGCACGCGCACCGGCCCCGGCAGGTCACGATCCGCGTCGCGGCGGGCGTCAGCCTGGTCTCCGTCGCGGCCACCGGCCTGCCGGACGGCATCTGCCAGGGCCGCCCGGGCTTCGTGCTGCTCAGCGCCGTGCTGCTGCCGGCCGGGCTGTTCGTGGTGGCGCACGCGGTCAAGGTCGCGGACCGGCCGGTCACGGTCGACGGCGACATCATCCAGCGGGGTACGGGCTACGCGTTCGTCCCGATGGCGGCCATGGTCCTCGCCGGCACGTACCACATCCTGGCGGGCGGTGACTTCGCCGCGTTCGGGTTCCTCGGCGCCAGCGTCGAGGGCTTCGCGCTGGTCGGAAGGCAGTACCTCGCCCTGGGCGACGTGCGGAGCTACACGCTGCAGCTGCGCCAGCGCGAGGCGCACTTCCGCGACCTGGCCCACACCGACCCGCTGACCGGGCTGGCCAACCGTCGTGGCCTGGTCCGGGCCCTGCGCGAGCCGGCCGCCCGTGACCGCCCGCGCACCCTGGTCGGGCTCGACCTGGACGGCTTCAAGAACGTCAACGACATGCGCGGTCACGACGTCGGTGACGCGGTCCTGGCCCAGGTCGGCGAGCGGCTGCGCGCCCACCTGCGCGACGGCGACGTCGCGGCGCGCCACGGCGGTGACGAGTTCGCGGTGCTCATGTGGGCCACGCCGGAGGAGGCGATGGCGGCGGGCAAGCGGCTGCTGACCGTGCTCTGCGAGCCGTACGAGACGGAGGACGGCTCGGTCTTCCTCTCGGCGAGCGTCGGCGTCGCCGGTTCCCCGGCCCCGGGGGACACCGGCGAGCTGATGCGCGACGCCGACCTCGCCCTGCGGTACGCGAAGCAGCGGGGAAAAAACCGCGTCGAGCGCTATCAGAAGCGCTACGACGAACTGCTGCGCCGGCACAGCGTGCTGGAGAACGAGCTGCGCCACGCCATCGGCCGGGACCAGCTGCGGCTCGTCTTCCAGCCGGTCGTCGCGCTGCCTTCGGTACGCCCGGTCGGGGCGGAGGCGCTCCTGCGCTGGCGACACCCGGAACTCGGCGCCGTACGCCCCGACGAGTTCATCCCGGTCGCCGAGGAGTCCGGCCTGATCGGCATGCTCGGCTCCTGGGTGCTGGACCAGGCGTGCGCCCAGCTGGCCCGGTGGCTCGCCGGGGGGCACGACGTGTGGGTCTCGGTGAACCTCTCGCCCAAGGAGCTGCACGCCGCCGACTACGCCGGGCAGGTGGCGGCCGTGCTGGACAAGTACGGCGTACCGCCGCAGCGGCTGGTGCTGGAGGTGACCGAGCACGCCGTCGCCACCGACATGGACGAGCTGATCCGGGGGCTGGTCGAGCTGCGGTCGACCGGCGTACGGATCGCGCTGGACGACTTCGGCGCCGGCTACTCCTCGCTGGGGCAGCTGCGGAACCTGCCGGTCGACATCCTGAAGATCGACCACGCCCTGGTGGCCGAGCCGGAGTCCCGCACCGGCACGGCCGCGCCCCTGGTCGACGTGGTGGTCCGGCTCGGGCACCGGCTGGGCCTCGAGGTGCTCGCCGAGGGCATCGGCACCCCCGCCCAGCGCGAGGTGGTCGAGGAGGCCGGATGCCGGCTCGGGCAGGGCTCGCTCTTCGGCTGGGGGGTGCCCGCCGAGCACCTGGAGGCGCAGCTGCGGACCGCGCGGTCGTCCGCGACACGGCCGGTGCCGGTGCCGCGCCGCCGCCCGGCCAAGATCACGCCGAGTGCCCCGGCGCGGAGCCAGATCATCATGCTGGGCCCCGGAATGCGGCAGGTCCGGGCGGTGCTGCCGACCGACCCGGCCTTTTCGGGTGACCAGGATGTGAGATCAGTTGACGCACCACGTGAGATGGGGCAGTCTTAGCCGCATGTGTTCGTCGTTCCTCGTACTTAGTTGAGCGCGCTGCCCCTGATCCTCTGGGCAGTGCGCTAGGTCCCGTGCGAAAGCACGAGGACCTTTTTTGTTGCGCCGGATCTACCGGCTGGTACGGAGATCGACACCCGAACCCGAACGAAGGTCTGAATCGCCATGACGAGACCCACGCCCGAGACCCTCGCCCAACGTGCCACCCCGGCCACCGTCGCGGCCGCCGTAGCCACGGTCTCGCCGACCCCGGTCAGCGGAGCCGGCTCGCTCGTGCGGTCGCTCGAGTCCCTCGGCGTCGAGGTGGCCTTCGGCATCCCCGGCGGGGCGATCCTGCCGGCGTACGACCCCCTCTACGACTCGAAGGTCCGGCACATCCTGGTGCGCCACGAGCAGGGCGCGGGACACGCCGCCACCGGGTACGCCCAGGCCACCGGCAAGGTCGGCGTCTGCATCGCCACCTCCGGCCCGGGCGCGACCAACCTGGTCACGCCCATCGCCGACGCCTACATGGACTCGGTGCCGATCGTGGCCATCACCGGCCAGGTGGCGCGGCCCGCGATCGGCACGGACGCCTTCCAGGAGGCGGACATCCAAGGCATCACGCTGCCGATCACCAAGCACAACTTCCTCATCCAGTCGGCCGACGAGATCCCGCGGATCATGGCGGAGGCCTTCCACCTGGCCTTGACCGGACGCCCCGGCCCGGTCCTCGTCGACATCCCGAAGGACGTGCTGCAGGCGCAGACCTCGTTCTCCTGGCCGCCGACGCTGGACCTGCCCGGCTACCGGCCCACCCTGCACCCGCACGGCAAGCAGATCCGCGAGGCGGCCCGGCTGATCGCCGCGGCCAAGCGCCCGGTCCTGTACGTGGGCGGCGGCGTGCTCAAGGCCGGCGCGACCGACGGGCTGCGCAAGCTCGCCGAGGTGACCGGCATCCCGGTGGTCACCACGCTGATGGCCCTCGGGGCCTTCCCCGACTCGCACCCGCAGCACCTGGGTATGCCCGGCATGCACGGCACGGTTCCCGCCGTGTACGCGCTGCAGAAGTCGGATCTGCTGGTCACCCTGGGCGCCCGCTTCGACGACCGGGTCACCGGCAAGCTCGACTCCTTCGCCCCGGACGCCAAGGTCGTGCACGCCGACATCGACCCGGCCGAGATCGGCAAGAACCGGCACGCCGACGTCCCGATCGTCGGCGACGCGCGGCACGTCATCGACGAGCTGATCGCGGCGGTCTCCGGCACGGCCACCGGCGCCTCGGCGTACGAGCCGTGGTGGGCACAGCTCAACGACCTGCGCCAGCGCTACCCGCTCGGCTACGACGAGCCCACCGACGGCACCCTGGCCCCGCAGTACGTCATCGAGCGGATCGGCGAGCTGGTCGGCTCGGACGCGATCTACGTGGCGGGCGTCGGACAGCACCAGATGTGGGCGTCGCAGTTCATCAAGTACGAGAAGCCCGGCACCTGGCTCAACTCCGGCGGCGCCGGGACCATGGGCTACGCGGTGCCGGCCGCGATGGGCGCGAAGGTCGGCAAGCCCGGCACCCCGGTGTGGGCGATCGACGGCGACGGCTGCTTCCAGATGACCAACCAGGAGCTGGCGACCTGCGCCCTCGAGGGCATCCCGGTGAAGATCGCGGTCATCAACAACGGCAACCTCGGCATGGTCCGGCAGTGGCAGACCCTGTTCTACGAGGGCCGCTACTCCAACACCGAGCTGGGCACCCACAAGCACCGCATCCCCGACTTCGTGAAGCTCGCCGAGGCGCTGGGCTGCGTCGGCATCCGGTGCGAGTCGAAGGACGAGGTGGACGCCACCATCAAGGCCGCCATGGAGATCAACGATCGTCCGGTGGTCATCGACTTCACGGTCGGCAAAGACGCCATGGTCTGGCCCATGGTCGCGGCCGGCACGAGCAACGACGAGATCATGTTCGCCCGGGACGTGCGCCCCACCTTCGACGAGGACGACCTGTGACCAACAAACACACCCTCTCCGTGCTGGTCGAGAACAAGCCCGGCGTGCTCGCGCGGGTCAGCGGCCTCTTCTCGCGGCGCAGCTTCAACATCGACTCGCTGGCGGTGGGCGAGACGGAGAACCCGGACGTCTCCCGCATCACGATCGTGGTCAACGCCGACTCCTCACCCCTGGAGCAGGTGACCAAGCAGCTCAACAAGCTGGTGAACGTCCTGAAGATCGTCGAGCTGGACCCGCAGCAGTCGGTCCAGCGCGAGCTCCTGCTGGTCAAGGTGCGCGCCGACCGTGCGGTGCGCGGGCAGGTGCTCGAGACGGTCGAGCTCTTCAGGGCGAAGGTGATCGACGTCGCCCCGGACACCCTCACGATCGAGGCGACCGGCAACCCCGACAAGCTGGACGCGCTGCTGCGCGACCTCGAGCCGTTCGGCATCAAGGAGATGGTGCAGTCCGGCCTCGTGGCCATCGGCCGCGGCTCTCGTTCCATCACCACCGGCCCGGCGCTGCGCGCCGCCTGACTCTCAGCAGAACTCGAAAGGGAAAGTCATGACCGCGGAAACGTTCTACGACGACGACGCCGACCTGTCCATCATTCAGGGCCGCAAGGTCGCCGTCATCGGGTACGGCAGCCAGGGGCACGCCCACTCGCTGTCGCTGCGCGACTCGGGCGTCGACGTGGTGGTCGGCCTGCAGGAGGGCTCCAAGAGCCGGGCCAAGGCCGAGGAGCAGGGCCTGCGGGTGATGACCCCGGCCGAGGCGTCCGCGTGGGCCGACGTGATCATGGTGCTCGCGCCGGACACCGCGCAGCGCAAGATCTACACCGAGTCGATCGCGCCGAACCTGACCGCCGGCAAGGCGCTCTTCTTCGGGCACGGCCTCAACATCCGCTTCGAGCTGATCAAGCCCCCGGCGGACGTGGACGTCGCGATGGTCGCCCCGAAGGGCCCCGGCCACCTGGTCCGCCGCCAGTACGTGGACGGCAAGGGCGTGCCTGCCCTCATCGCCGTGGAGCAGGACGCCACGGGTGGCGCCCAGGCGCTCGCCCTGTCGTACGCGAAGGCGATCGGCGGCACCCGCGCCGGCGTCATCAAGACGACGTTCAAGGAGGAGACCGAGACCGACCTCTTCGGCGAGCAGGCGGTGCTCTGCGGTGGCACGGCCGCGCTGGTGCAGGCCGGCTTCGAGGTGCTGACCGAGGCCGGGTACGCGCCGGAGATCGCGTACTTCGAGTGCCTGCACGAGCTGAAGCTGATCGTCGACCTCATGTACGAGGGCGGCATCTCGCGGATGCGCTACAGCGTGTCGGACACCGCGGAGTTCGGTGACTACGTCAGCGGCCCGCGGGTGATCAACGCGTCGGTCAAGGAGGAGATGAAGAAGATCCTCTCCGAGATCCAGTCCGGCGAGTTCACCAAGACGCTGATCGCCGACGACGAGGCGGGCGGCCAGCGCCTTCAGCAGTACCGCAAGGAAGGCGCCGAGCACCCGATCGAGGTGACCGGCAAGAAGCTGCGCGACATGATGAGCTGGGTCGACCGGCCGATCACGGAAACCGCCTGATCATTCTGGAGGAACGCCGGATCAGAGGTCTTGTCGGCCTCCTGATCCGGCGTTCTCAGTAATCATTCGACTACCTGAAACGTGGGTGTTACGTCCCGCTTACCTACTCGGCGTCACCGGCGAATTGTGCACGGTTAAGGCGCTTGCGGGTGGTGTCGAACAGGTAGCCTCGCCGCATGCGACTGGCTGATTCTTTCCGGAGTGAGCGCTTCGGCGCGGTCCGGATTCATGAGCTGCAGAGGGTGATCGAGCTCGACTCGGGCGCCGCGCACGACACCGGTCGACCAGCGCTTTCGGCTGGCAGCCGGGTGGTGCCGCCGCAGGCATTGCGCGCAGTCGAGTCGCAAATGGTAATCGTCATCCCCTGCATGAATGAGACACGAAGCGTCATCGAGGGAGTGCTCTCCGGCATTCCGCATGACTGTCTCATTGTGCTGATCTCCAACAGCGACAAGCTTCCGGTGGACCGGTACGAGATCGAGGCGCAAACCCTCGAACAGTTCTGCCGCCTCGCCGGCCGCTCGGCGATCGCCGTCCACCAGAAGGATCCGGGTCTCGCCGCGGCCTTCAAGGCGGCGGGCATGGCGGAACTCATCGGCGACGACGGCCTGGTCCGCAACGGCAAGGGCGAAGCCATGCTGATCGGGATGGCGGTCGCGGCGATAACCGGCCGTCGATACGTCGGCTACGTCGACGCCGACAACTACGTGCCGGGCGCGGTGCACGAATACTGCAAGGCGTACGCGGCGGGCCTGCACCTGGCCGACAGCCCGTACTCGATGGTCCGCATCTCCTGGCACTCCAAGCCGAAGTTCCGCGACGGGCGCCTCTTCTTCAGCCGCAAGGGCCGCAGCTCGCAGATCACCAACGAATGGCTCAACCGCTTCCTCGCCGAGTACTCGGGCTTCGGCACCGAGGTCATCGCGACGGGCAACGCCGGCGAGCACGCCATGAGCCTCGAGCTCGGGCTGAAGCTGCGCCTCGCGGGCGGCTTCGCCGTCGAACCGTACGAGTACCTGGACATGTTCGAGCAGTTCGGCGGCGTCCTCGAGAGCACCGACCCCGACGTGATGGCCGGCTCGGTGCCGGTGCTGCAGATCGAGACCCGCAACCCGCACTTCCACGACAACAAGGGCGAGGAACACGTGCAGGGCATGCGCATGCAGGCGCTGAACGTGGTCTACCACTCGCCCGTGACGCTGCCGGCGGTCCGCCAGGCCATCATCGAGTTCATGGTGGCGGAGGGCGCGCTGGAGGTGGGGCAGCAGCCGCCGCGGGAGCGCGTCTATCCGCCGGTGGGAAGCCTGGACCTCGAGCTGCTGTACGACGGGCTGGACGCGGAGGCGCAGACGTTCCGCCAGTTCGACGGGCGGGCGTCGGCGGGGCTGCCGCCGGTCCCCCCGATCGCCCGGGGGTCCATTCCGCACGCCCGGGTCTGAGGCCGGCTCGCAGCCCGGTCAGACTGCGCTGTCAGGCGAGCCCGGTGCCGGGGGCTGGACCTGATACTGCTGGCTGTATTGCGGGCCGGGCCACGGTGAACCCTGGTCAGGCCGCCGACGATCATCGGGCCGACGGTGGTGCCGTTGCGGGCGAAGGACCATGCCGTGGCCGCGGTCAGGACGGCCGCGATTTGCGTGGGAGGTTGCGGTCGGGTCCGACATCGGGAGGCCGGCCGGGGACCGTTGCATATGTGTGACGCCGGTCACGCCGATGTGGCGGGGACGGGCATACGATCGCGGCAGCCTGCGAGATGGAGACGCATGACTCCCGTTGTACTGATCGCTGAGGAACTCGCCCCCGCCGCTCTCGACGTGCTCGCTCACGACTTCGACGTGCGCCGAGTGGACGGCACCGACCGGGCGGCTCTGCTCGCCGGGCTGGCCGACGCCGACGCGGTCATCGTGCGCAGCGCGACGCAGGTCGACGCCGAGGCCATCGCCGCCGCGCCCCGGCTCAAGGTCGTCGCTCGGGCCGGGGTCGGGCTGGACAACGTCGACGTGCCCGCCGCCACGGCGCGCGGTGTCATGGTGGTCAACGCGCCGACTTCCAACATCGTGTCGGCCGCGGAGCAGGCGATCGCCCTGCTGCTGGCCGTGGCCCGCAACACCGCCAGCGCCAGCACGGCGCTGAAGGCGGGGGAGTGGAAGCGCGCCAAGTACACCGGGGTGGAGCTGCAGGGCAAGACGGTCGGCGTGGTCGGGCTGGGCCGCATCGGTGTGCTGTTCGCGCAGCGCATGGCCGCCTTCGGGACCCGGTTGATCGCCTATGACCCGTACATCCAGCCGGCCCGGGCCGCGCAGCTGGGCGTGCGGTTGGTCGGGCTCGACGAGCTGCTGCGGGAGAGCGACTTCATCTCGGTGCACTTGCCGCGTACCCCCGAGACCCTGGGTTTGATCGGGGAGAAGGAGCTGGCGACCGTCAAGCCGGGCGTCCGCATCGTCAACGCCGCCCGCGGGGGTCTGGTCGACGAACGGGCTCTGGCCGACGCGCTGGCGGAGGGCCGCGTGGCCGGCGCCGGGCTGGACGTCTACACCACCGAGCCGATCACGTCGTCGCCACTGTTCGCGTTCGACACCGTGGTGGCGACGCCGCACCTGGGCGCGTCCACGGTGGAGGCGCAGGACAAGGCCGGCCTGTCGGTGGCGCGCAGCGTCAAGCTCGCGTTGCAGGGGGAGTTCGTGCCCGACGCCGTCAACGTGCAGGCCGGCGGCGTCGTGGACGAGGACGTGCGGCCCCTGCTGCCGCTTGCGGAACGGCTCGGCAAGGTCTTCACCGCGGTGGCGAGCGGCATCGCGGCGAGCGTGACCGTGGAGGTGCGCGGCGAGATCGCGTCGCACGACGTCACGGTGCTCAAGCTGGCCGCGACCAAGGGGCTCTTCACGTCGGTCGTCGAGGAGCAGGTCACCTACGTCAACGCCCCGCAGCTCGCGGGGGACCGCGGCGTCGAGGTCGAGCTGGCGGTCTTCGACGAGGACTCGGACCATCACAACCTCGTCACGGTACGGGGAGCGCTCCCGGACGGCCGCCGGGTGACCGTCACGGGCGCGGTCCACGCCGCCGGCGGCCGGGAGTCCCGGAAGCTGACCCAGATCGACGAGTTCGACCTGGAGCTCGACGCCGAGGGTGTGCTGCTCTTCTTCCGCTACGCCGACCGGCCCGGCATCGTCGGCGCCATCGGCTCGATCCTGGGCGAGGCCGGCGTGAACATCGCGGCCATGCAGGTGGCCCGCCGCGAGGCCGGCGGCGAGGCGCTGATGGCGCTGACCGTCGACTCGTCCGTGGACGCGGAGCTGCTGTCCACGGTGGCTACGGCGATCGGTGCGACCAAGGGCAGCATCGCCGACCTGCGCGACGAGGACTGACGCCGGTCAGCGAGCCTTCACCGGCGGCGGGTAGACGGTGCCGTCCTGGAGGTCGAGCAGGTCGAGGTTGAGCTCGCCGGCGAGTCGTTCGATCGTCTCGAGGACCTCGTCGGGGCAGCCCTCGTCCAGGCGCATCTGGATGTGGTCCGCGGCGGCGTGCAGCGGGGCGGCCGCCCAGGGGGACCCGTCCACCGCCGCCCGCGGTCCGCGATCCGGGTAGGTGCTGGTCAGGGCGTCATAGAAGGCGACGACGCGGGGGTCGGCGGGGCGTTGCGGGTGCTCGCCGCGCGCACACCGCTCGTTGGCGGCACGCACGTCGTCCGGCATGTCCGCGTTGTCCATGGCCCACACCACGAGGTCGAAACTCACCGGCGCATGGTGCCATACCTGTGGGCGTTCGATCCCATTGTCGCGGCGACACGCGGGGGATGCGTCTTGCGCGACATTAGTCCGCATCGCTAGCGTTGGTCCTTGCCGCGCGGGCACTGCGGGCGTGTCTTCGGGTGACATTTCCGTGGCCGTTCCGTGCGGTTGTGCACCCCGGCGGGCGCGAGCCACGCGTTTTCGTCGTGACAGCCCCCGCGATCGTTGCCGCGATCCGCGGGGGTTGTTCGCGTCCGGGGCCCGCATCCACAGTCGCGTCCATCCACAGTCTGGGACCCACGTACCGGAGATCGGGACGCCCGGTTAGGCTCGTCCAGGTCGGACCGATCGAGGGAGTGGACGTGACGGTGGCGCGGATCGCGGTGGTGGCCGGCGACGGCATCGGAACCGAGGTGACCGCGCAGGCCCGCAAGGTGATCGAGGCCGTCCTTCCCGGCGCCGAATACCAGGAGTACGACCTGGGCGCCCGGCTCTACAACCGCACCGGCGAGATCCTCCCCCAGTCGGTCGAGGACGAGCTCGCCCGCCACGACGCCATCCTGCTCGGTGCCATCGGCGACCCCAGCGTCCCGCCGGGCGTTCTCGAGCGGGGACTGCTGCTCAAGCTCCGCTTCGACTTCGACCAGTACGTCAACCTGCGCCCCTCGCGGCTGTGGCCCGGCACCACCAGCCCGCTCGCCGGCCTCAAGCCCGGCGAGATCGACATGGTCGTCGTCCGCGAGGGCACCGAGGGCCTGTACGTCGGCGCCGGCGGTGTCCTGCACAAGGACACCCCCGCCGAGATCGCCACCGAGGAGAGCCTCAACACCCGGCACGGCGTCGAGCGGGTCGTGCGGGACGCCTTCGCGCGGGCGCAGCGCCGGGAGCGCCGCCACCTGACCCTGGTGCACAAGACCAACGTGCTCACCCACGCCGGTGGCCTGTGGGTCCGCACCTTCCAGGCCGTGGCCGCGGAATTCCCCGACGTCGCGACCGAATACCAGCACGTCGACGCCGCGAGCATGTTCATGGTGAGCAACCCGCAGCGCTACGACGTCATCGTGACCGACAACCTCTTCGGTGACATCCTCACCGACATCGCCGCTGCCGTCACCGGGGGCATCGGCATGGCCGCCAGCGGCTCCGTCAACCCGGAGCGCGCATACCCGTCGACGTTCGAGCCGGTGCACGGTTCCGCGCCCGACATCGCCGGCCAGGGCATCGCCGACCCGGCTGCCGCCATCCTCTCCGCCGCCCTGCTGCTCGAGCACCTCGGGCACGCCGACGAGGCCCGGCGAGTATCCGAGGCGGTCGCGGCCGAGGTCGCCTCCCGCACGCCGGGGGCCCCGCTGCGCACCGCCGAGGTCGGGGACCGGGTCGCCGCCGCGCTCGCCTGATCCTGGTACGAGCGTCGGCGGTCAGGGCCGCCGATTGGCGACAAAAGCGCGAATCCCAGCATGATTCCATCGCGGTGCGCTCGGCGCACCGGTGAATGACGGACCCTGCCCCGGGGCCGGTCGCCCTCATGGTGGTCGGCATTAACGGTCGTTCGGGGTAAGTTCATGGAGCGCTGCGGGTGCTCCGTCATGCTCACATCCTTTCTTCTTCGCGAGAGAAAGCAGGTCAACTCCCATGAGTGGTGGTGACAACCTCGACTTCGAGATCCGTCCGAACCCGGCGCCCGTAAGCGACGCGGACCGCACGACGTTGCTGGCCAACCCGGGCTTCGGGCGCATCTTCACCGATCACATGGTCACCGTCCGGTACGCGGAGGGCAAAGGGTGGTACGAGCCCCGCGTCGAGGCACGCGCGCCGATCCCGATGGACCCGGCGTCGGCCGTGCTGCACTACGCGCAGGAGATCTTCGAGGGGCTGAAGGCGTACACGACGCCCGACGGCGGCGTCGCGATGTTCCGCCCGGATGCCAACGCCGCGCGGTTCGCCCAGTCGGCCCAGCGCATGGCGATGCCCGCGCTGCCGCAGGCGATGTTCCTCGAGTCGCTGCGCCAGATGATCACGATCGACCGGAAGTGGATCCCGGAGAGCGACGAGGGCAGCCTCTACCTGCGCCCGTTCGCGTACGCGAGTGAGGTCTTCCTCGGTGTGCGCCCGGCGATGGAATACCTCTACCTGGTCATCGCGTCGCCGGTCGGCGCCTACTTCAGCGGCGGCGTCAAGCCGGTGACGGTGTGGGTGACCCCCGACTACACCCGGGCCGCTCCCGGTGGCACCGGCGCGGCGAAGTGCGGCGGCAACTATGCGGCCGGGCTGTCGGCGCAGGCGGAGGCGATCGAGCAAGGCTGCGACCAGGTCGTCTACCTGGACGCGGTGGAGCGCAAGTACGTCGACGAGCTCGGCGGCATGAACGTCATCTTCGTCATGGACGACGGTTCGCTGGTGACCCCGCCGCTGAGCGGCACGATCCTGCCGGGCATCACCCGCGACTCGATCCTGAAGCTGGCCCAGCGGGCCGGCCGCCGGGTGGAGGAGCGTCCGGTGAGCATCGACGAGTGGCGCGAGGGTGCCGCCTCCGGCCGCATCCGGGAGGCGTTCGCCTGCGGCACCGCCGCGGTGATCACCCCGATCGGCACCGTCCGCTCGCCGGAGGGCGAGTTCGCGGTCGCCGACGGCGGCCCGGGCGAGGTCACGATGGGTCTGCGCCAGCAGCTGTCCGACATCCAGCGCGGCCGTGCCGAGGATCCGTTCGGCTGGGTCCACCGGGTGTTCTAGGACGCGGGCGTGAGCAGGTGGTCGCGCAGCGCGGCCATCTGCTCGGCGCTGATGCCCATCTCGCGCGCGTACTTCTCCACCGAGCCGTACCGGTCCCGCAGGTCGCCCAGGAACATCAGCATGGCGTCCCTCGGGCAGTCGAACATGTGGTACTTGTCCTGCACCATGTCGGGCCGGGTCCGCGACAGGTACTCGGTCAGGGACGCCATCGCGACCTCGGTGAGCGCGTAGTCCTCCGCGATGTCGGCGTCCGAGACACCCAGCAGTGCCAGGGTGAGCGCGCAGACGACACCCGTACGGTCCTTGCCCGCCATGCAGTGCACGACCACCGGCGCCGCACCGGGGTCGGCGATGAGGGTGAGGGCCGCGGCGAGCCCCTCCTGGCCGTCCTCGAGGAAGTTGAGATAGCGGTCGGCCAGCCAGCGGTCGTGCGAGGTGCCCTCGGGCTCCGGCACCGTGTCCCAGTCGACGTGGTGCAGCACGGGGTTGTGGTACGCCAGCCCGTCGGACTCCGGCACCCGGCCGTGCTCCTCGATCTCGAAGAGCCGGCGCAGGTCGATGACGGTACGGACGCCGAGCTCGCCGAACGTCACCAGATCGTCGCCCTTGAGCCGGTGCAGCGAGTCGGAGCGGAACAGGCGCCGCCAGCGGACCGTTCTGCCGTCGAGGCCGGCGTACCCGCCGACGTCGCGGAAGTTGTAGCTGGACGAGAAGGACAGGTTCCGGGGGTACGCATCGACTGCCACCCCTCCAACCTAACCTGTCCCGGAGTCTGGACTTCTGTCCCATGAACGCACGGTGAGTGGCATGCTCTCCTACGTGACCCGACTTTTCGTGCTCATTATTGGCACCTAGCGCGCCGGCCCCCCACCGTCGACGCGCAGACCTCCCGCATCCGCCGGGGGGTCTTTTTGTTGGGTCGTCAGGTCTCGCCCGAAAGGAAATCCCCATGACCTACCAGGTGTTCGACACGACGCTGCGCGACGGCGGGCAGCGCGAGGGCATCAGCTACTCGGTCGTCGACAAGCTCGCCGTGGCGCGGCTGCTGGACGAGTTCGGGGTCGGCTTCATCGAGGGTGGCTGGCCCGGCGCCATGCCGAAGGACACGGAGTTCTTCCGGCGGGCGAAGACGGAGCTGGACCTGAAGCACGCCGTCCTGGTCGCCTTCGGAGCCACCCGCAAGGCCGGCGTGGACGTGGCCGGCGACGCCCAGGTGCAGGCGCTGCTCGACGCCGAGACCCCGGTGGTCTGCGTCGTCGCCAAGTCCGACATCCGGCACGTGGAACGGGCCCTGCGCACGACCGGCGACGAGAACCTGGCGATGGTCCGCGACACGGTCCTCCACCTGGTTGCGAACGGGCGCCGCGCGTTCGTGGACTGCGAGCATTTCTTCGACGGCTTCCGCCACGACCCCGACTACACCGCCTCCGTGGTGCGCGCGGCCTTCGACGCCGGCGCCGAGCGCGTGATCATGTGCGACACCAACGGCGGCATGCTTCCCTCGATGATCACCGCGGCGATCAACGACGTCGTGGCGCGCACCGGGGTGAGCCCCGACCGGCTCGGCATCCACTGCCAGAACGACACGTCCTGCGCGGTGGCGAACACCATCGCCGCCGTCGAGGCGGGCGTCCAGCACTTCCAGTGCACGGCCAACGGCTACGGCGAGCGGCCCGGCAACGCCGACCTCTTCGCCGTCGTCAGCAACCTGCAACTCAAGCTCGGGCTGAAGGTCCTACCGGACGGCTGCCTCGAGAAGGCGACGCGGGTGTCGACCGCGCTCGCCGAGATCGCCAACATCGCCCCCGACACCCACCAGGCCTACGTCGGGGCCGCGGCATTCGCCCACAAGGCGGGGCTGCACGCGAGCGCGATCAAAGTGGATCCGCTGCTCTACAACCACGTCGACCCGGCGGTTGTGGGCAACGACATGCGGATCCTGGTGACGGAGATGGCCGGCCGGGCCAGCATCGAGCTCAAGAGCCGTGAGCTCGGACTGGACCTGGCCGGCCACCCGGACACCCTCACCGAGGTGACCCGGAAGGTCAAGGACCTCGAGGCCGGCGGCTGGTCCTTCGAAGCCGCCGACGCCTCCTTCGAACTCCTGGTCCGCGACGCCCTGCCGGGCGCGGCCCTGGCCCGGCCGTTCACCCTGGAGTCCTACCGGGTGCAGGTCGAGCATCGCGAGGACGGCGCGGTCGTGTCGGAAGCCACCGTCAAAGTCCGGGTACGCGGAGAGCGAGTGATCGCCACCGCGGAGGGCAACGGCCCGGTCAACGCCCTCGACGAAGCCCTGCGCACGGCGCTGTCCAAGCACTACCCGGAACTCGAGACCTTCGAGCTCGCCGACTACAAGGTCCGCATCCTGGAGGGCTCGCACGGCACGAACGCCATCACGCGCGTACTGGTGGAGACCAGCGACGGCAACCGCGAGTGGACGACCGTCGGGGTGCACGAGAACGTGGTCGAGGCGAGCTGGAAGGCGCTCACCGACGCACTGACGTACGGGCTGTCCCGCACGGCCGCCCGCACCTGAGAGTTGCTCCGGGCCGGGGCGCCAGGCCGCCGGGAGGACGACCTCCGCGATGATCGAGCGGTGGTCGCTGCCCCGGATGCCGTGCACGGCCGCGGCCCCGACCCCGAGGCGCTCGTCCACCAGGACGTGGTCGATGGTGACCGGCGGGATCGGGTCGCCGTCGTACGGGCCCCACGTGCCGATCAGGCCCTTGCCCGTGGCGTCCGCGGCGTCCCGGTAGCCCTTGGCGATCAGCGAGCGCAGGGGCTGATGGTCGAGGGTCGAGTTGAAGTCGCCCAGCAGGATGCGCGGCGGCCCGGCGTGGTCCGGGCGTGGCTGGGCTTCGAGGTCCGTGCGCCAGCCGTCCAGGGCCGATCGGGCGGCCGGCGCCAGCGGGTGGGCGGATTCGACGACGAGCTTGGTGGCCCCGGGCGGCTGGATCGTGCCGTACGCCTGGTGGAAGCCGCCGGCGTTGTCGCGGGTGCCGGGGTCGGTGATCGGGAAGCGGGAGTAGAGGCCCGATCCGCCGGCGCCGTACTCGGGGCTCAGCGAGGAGTAGGGGAGCAGGTCGCCCAGGCCCGCCTCGGCGAGCCGGGTCTGCGCGGCCGGGCTGAATTCCTGGAGCGCCAGGACCGACACCGCCTGGGATCGGACCAGATCGACGATCTCGGCCGGGTCGGCGTTGCCGAAGAGCATGTTCGAGGTCATGACGTGCAGGCGTACGCCGTCCTGCGGGCCCCGGTCGCTGTCGGTGATCGCGCGCGGGAGGACCGTGACGGCGAAGATGGCGAGCGTGACCACCGCGACTGCGCCGGCCAGCCAGCGGCGGGTGGCGAGCGCCGCGATCACCGGTACGACGGACCATGCGGCGACGTACGGCGTGAAGGCGAAGAACTGCACGAACAGACCGCGCTCCCAGCCGCCCAGCCGCGCCACCGCCCACGCCGTGCCGGGCAGCACCAGCAGCCAGAGCAGCACCGTCCAGGCGGCCCGTCGGGCCCGGACCGGCTTCGCCACGGGCGCGGGGGTCGTGATCGTCATGCGCGCGACGGTATCCGGCGGCGGCCACCCGTACCGAATGATCAGGGCTCAGGTCACATCCGGGCCGTCATTGGTACGGGTTGAAGTTCTGTCCCGCCATCAGGAACCACGCCGTGGTGCCGACGTGCTGGAGTCCGAAATAGCCGAAACCGAAGCCCGTCTCGAACGCGCCGGTGGCCGCCACGATGCCGGAGGCGGCGGGGAGCGGGGTGCCGGTCCACGTGCCGCCCTCGGCCGGGCTGGCGAGCAGGCCGCCGCGCGGGTCCGCGGTCAGGCCGACGGTCTGCCCGGCGCCGAGCGACTCCTGGGCCGTCACGGTCGCCCGGAGGAGCTGGCGGGCTTGCGCGGCATCGCCGGGGCCACCGCGCTTGAGCAGGGCGAGCGCGGCGTGACCGGTGCCCTCGAGCCATACCGCCCCCGGGTTGCTGGCCTGGGCGCTGCCGGTGACCGTACCCGTGAGCACTTTGGCCTGGCTGCTGTAGGTCAGGCCGGACACCCGGCCGTCGGTGTTGCCCAGGTGCCGGACGGCCCAGTCGACCGACTCGTCGAAGCGGTGGTCGCCGAGGCCGAGGAAACCCCAGCTCTGGGCGTCCTCGGGGACGTTGCCGACGTTGATCTCGTTGGGGTCCTCGCTGGTGGTGCCGGTCCAGAAGTGCCGGCCCGCGGGGTTCCACATCTCGCGGACGAAGGCGGCGGCGAGCGCCGCACGGGTCGTCCAGCGCCGTTCCCGGGTCAGGTTGGCGAGCAGCGTGAAGAGGGCGTACGCGTCGATGTTGTGCTCCGTCGACGCCCAGCGCTGCGGCGTCCGGCCGTCCTCCTGGAAGCCGCCGTGGTAGCCGCCGTACCGGTAGGGCGACTGCCGGCCGGCGATCCAGAGGCCGAGGGCGACGGCGCCGTCGAGGTACTTGCGGATGCGCGTGTCCGCGTAGAGCTGCGCCAGCGCCAGCCCCACCCAGGCCATGTCGCCCGTCGACGAGCCGCCGAAGCCGAACGGCCAGAGGAACGCGGCCTTGCCGTCCTCGCGCTTCAGGCCCGGGAACATCGGGCCGCCGCCGTAGAACTGCATCGGCCCGGCCGCGTATGCCTGCCGCACCCGGCCGTCGCTGTACGTCTCGTCGTTGGCCTGAGCCCACAGCAGCGCGTCACCGATGAGCCGGGCCCGCCGCACGTTCGCGACGGTCGGGTTGGCGAGGTAGGCCAGGATCGCGAGCGCGTTGTCGTAGACGAACGCGGTCGTCAGCAGTTCGCTCTCGTTGTTGTAGCTCTGGAGCAGCCGCGGCTCGCCGCCCTTGACGTAGGCGTCCTGCACGACGTCGAGGTAGTGGTAGGCGCGGCCGACCGGCTCGGCGAGCGACCGGTCGACGAGGTGCCGCGGCGCGCAGGTCCCGGCGGCGGGGTCCGGCGCGGGCACGGGTGCGTCCGCCGGCGGCCGGGGGAGCGGGCGGCGGCGGGTGAACGATGCGGACGACGCCGTCAGGTTTGTGGGCATGTCAGGGTCCCAACGTTCGCGGGAGCGCTCTCAGAGAGGCTCGGGGTCATTGAAACTCCCTGGAACACGCCCTGGCAATACTCGAGCCGCCGTCGATCATGGCGGCGGCCCGACATCGTACGTCAGAAATCCGCCGCCAGGACCTCGCCGATCTTGACGGCCGTCAGCTCGTCGCGGATGAGCGCTCCGTCCCCCTCGACCACCAGGGTGAGCCCGTCCGGATGCAGGTACTTCGCCGCCGCCGCGGACACCTCCTCGACCGTCGCGTCCAGCAGGCGCTGCCGCAGCGTCACGTAGTAGTCGTCCGGCAGGCCGTGCACGACCAGGTTGGCGAGCGCGCCGGCGATCGAGCCCGGCGTCTGCATGTCGACGGAGAGCGACCCGGCCCGCCACGTACGCGCGACCGCCAGCTCCTCCTCGGTGACCCCGTCGAGCCGGGTCCGGGCGATCTCGCCGACGGTGTCCGCCAGCGCCGGCGCCGTCACCGCGGTCTGCACCGACGAGCTGACCCCGAAGCGGCCGAACCGGCGGGTCATCGCGAAGTCCGCGCGGATGCCGTACGTGTAGCCCTTCACCTCCCGGATGAGGTGGTTGAGCCGGGATGTGAACGCCCCGCCCAGCACCGTTCCCATCAGCGTGATCGGCACGTAGTCCGGATGCGCCCGCTCCGGGGCCCGGTGCCCGAGGCGCAGCGTCGACTGCACCGAGCCGGGCCGGTCGACGAGCAGCACCCGCCGGCTCGCCGCGATCGGTACGTCCAGCGGACCCTCGGCGGCCACCGGCGCGCCGGACGTGCCGGCGAACGCCGCCGCGCCCAGCTCCGCCAGGTCGAGCCGGTCCAGGTCGCCGGCGACCAGCAGCACGCCGGGACGCGTCAGCCAAGCGGAGTGGAACGCCTGCACGTCCTCGACCGTGACCGCCGCCATCGACGCCGGGTCGCCGTGCAGGGGCCGGCCGTACCGCTCGGCCGCGCCGAACAGGTCGGCGCGCAGCGCCGCGTCCGCCCGCGGTCCCGGCTGCGCCCAGTCCATGCGCAGGCCGGTCGCCTCGTCGTCGCGGACGCGGGTGACGTCGGCCGGGTCGAGACGAGGTGTGCGGACCGCCTCCGCCATGAGGGCCACCGCCCGCGACAGCAGATCCGCCGGCACGGAGACGCCGGACCGGAAGGAGTCCCAGTCGACCGAGGTGGTGAGCTCCGCCCCGAGTCCCTCCAGGGCCAGCGCGTACGCCGCCGAGTCGCGGGTCCGGGTGCCCTCCTCCAGGCACTTCGCGAGGACGGCGGCCGTACCCTCGCGGCTCGCGGTCTCCTTCGCCGCGCCCGCGTCGAGCAGCAACGACGCGGTCGCCAGGAGCTGGCCCGGCATGTGCGCGGCGACGACCTCGCCGCCCGCCACCGAGGTGCGGTGGATCGCCGGGAACGAATACGGGCGGGCGTCGCCCGGGTCGGGCCGGGTCGCGACGAGGCTCATACTTCGGTCCCTTCCGGGAGGTAGACGAGGGTCACCCGGGACTCCGGGTTCAGCGTGCGGGCGGCCTCGGCGATGTCGCCCGCGGTCACGGCCTGCCACTGCGGCAGCCGGTACGCGGCACTCGACGCGTCGCCGAACTGGGTCGCGTACCGGCCCAGGGTGTCCGCCCGGCCGCCGACGGTGGACAGTTGCCGCCACCACGCGGTGGTGAGCAGCGCCTTGGCCCGTTCCAGCTCGGCTTCGGTCACCGGCTCGGTGGCCATGCTCATCAGCACCTCTGCCACGCCCGCTTCGAGGGTCGCGGCGTCCACCCCGTCCTTCGCGGTCGCCGTCACGATCAGCGGTGCCGGCGCGTGGGCCAGGTCGACGCCGTACGCGCCGATGTAGTCCGGCTGCGCGATCCGGGCACCGTCGGCCAGCCGCTGGTAGAGGCGGCTGCCCCGGCCGCTGCCCAGGACGGTGGCGAGCACGGTGATCGCGTCGTACCCGGCCGTACCGAAGGCATGCGTACGGTGCGACAGGTACACCCGCGGCGCCGGAACAGTGCCGGTGACCGTCTCGCGCACCGGCGACGTGGCCGGGCCGGCAATGTGCCCGTGCCGCGCCGCCGGGATGTCCGGGACCGGCTCGATCATCCCGAAGTACTTGTCCGCGAGGGCGAGGACCTCGGCCGGCGTGACGTCCCCGGCCACGGTCAGCACGGCGTTGTTCGGGGCGTAGTACTGCGCGTGGAACGCCTGGAACGTCTCCAGGCTCGCCGCGTTCAGGTCCTCCATGGACCCGATGGTCGCGTGGTGGTACGGGTGCCCCGCCGGGTACAGCAACGGCAGAAGGCGCAGCCACGCGTCGCCGTACGGCACGTTCTCGTACCGTTGGCGCCGCTCGTTCTTCACCACCTCGCGCTGGTTGTCCAGGGTTTCCTGGGTGAGCGCGGGGACCAGGCCGCCCATCCGGTCCGCCTCCAGCCAGAGCGCGAGCTCGAGGTGCTCGGCCGGCAGCGTCTCGAAGTAGTTGGTGCGGTCGGGATTGGTGGTGGCGTTCAGCGAACCACCGGCGCCCTGCACGTACCGCATGTGCTCGGTCTTGCCGACGTGCGCCGAACCCTCGAACATCAGGTGCTCGAAGAGGTGGGCGAAGCCGGTCTGGCCGGCCGGCTCGTGCCGTGAGCCGACGTCGTACCAGAGGTTCACGCACACCACGGGCGCGGTGTGGTCCTCGCTGACGACGATGCGCAAGCCGTTGTCCAGGCGAGCGGTTTCGATGGGCCACGGATAGCCGGTCTCGGCGACCGGAGCGGGCTGAGCGGACACGCAACCTCCCTGTATCGGGTTCCAGTATCCCGAACCTCAACGTCGAGCCGTGATTTGGAGCGCGGAGCGGAACGCACGGATCGCCGGCTGCTCGGCCGAGCCGCTGCGCACGCCGGTGAAAAGCCGGCGCCGCGGCCGGTCCGGCAGGTGCCGCAACTCCAGATCGCCGGGGGTACGCCCGGTCCACAGCAGATCGGGTACGAAGGCGACGGCGTGCCCGGTCTCCACCAGCCGCAGCTGGAGCAGCAGGTCGGGGCTCTGGAACCGGACGTCGGGCTCGAAGCCCACGGTGCGGCAGACGTGCCGGGCCCACCGGCCCGCCGTCGCCTCCTCCGGGTCGAAGACGAAGGGCGCATCCGTGAGGTCGGCCAGCCGGGCCCGATGCCAGGGCCCTTTCTTCGGTACGGCCATCCGCATCTCGTCCTCGAGCAGATCCTCCTCGTCGACGCCGGGCAGGCGGGGCTCGGGCACGCCTGGATAGCACTCCCCGAGCACGACGTCGAAGTCCCGGGCGAGCAGTCCCGCGAAGGCCGGAGCCGCCTCCGACTGGGTGATCTCCACCCGCAGTCCGGGATGCTCGGCGGTCAACCAGGAGAGCGCCCCGGGCACCAGGGCGAGCATCACTGACTGGAAGGACGCGACCCGCAGCGTGCCCGTGACGTCGGTCATGGTCGCCGCCAGCTCGGCCTCGGCCAGCTCCATCCGCTCCAGGATCACCTCGGCGTGCCCGACCAGGATCCGCGCCTGCGCGGTGAGCCGTACGCCCCGCCCGACGTGCTCCAGCAACGTCGCCCCGGTCTCCGCCTCCAGCACGCTGAGCTGCTGCGATATGGCGGACGGGCTGTAGCTCAACGCCTTCGCGACGGCGGCCAGCGTGCCGAGCCGCTCGAGCTCGCGCAGCAGCCGGAGCCGATGAACGTCCAACATCACTGACGATTATCGCTCAGAAACATTCGCTGGACGAAACGGTTCCGCCATCGCGATGGTGAAGCGGTGACCACTGCCCCGCCGCGCCTCGCATCCGCCCCCGGACCCGCCGTCCTCATGGTCCTCGGCTCCTGCGCCTCCCTCCAGGTGGGTGCGGCCCTCGCCGCCCGGCTCTTCCCGGTGACGGGCAGCGCGGGCGCGACGCTGCTGCGGCTCGGCCTGGCAGCCGGCGTCCTGCTCGCCGTGGCCCGCCCGGCCGTACGGTCCTGGCAGCGGCACCAGTGGCGCGCGGTGCTGCTGCTCGGCGCCTCCCTGGCCGGGATGAACGGCTTCTTCTACGCGGCCATCGCCCGCATCCCGCTGGGACCGGCCGTCACGATCGAGTTCCTCGGCCCGCTCACCCTCGCCGCCATCCTGTCCCGCCGCCTCCGCGACTTCGCCTGGGTCCTGCTGGCGGCCGCTGGCGTAGCGGCCCTCGGCTTCGCCGACGGCGGCACGACCCTGGACCCGGTCGGCGTACTGCTGGTCCTCGTGGCAGCGGTGTTCTGGGCGCTCTACATCCTGGCCAGCTCCCGCGCCGGCACCGCCGTCGCGGGACAGGGCGGTCTCGCGGTCGCAATGACCGTCGGGGCCCTGGTCCTCCTGCCAGGCGGCGTGAGCGGCGCCGAGAAGGCCCTGACGTCGCCCCACCTGCTGCTGATCGCGCTCGCCACCGGACTGCTGGCCTCGGTGATCCCGTACTCCCTGGAGATGTCGGCGCTACGCCGCCTGCCCCAGCGCGCCTTCGGCATCCTGCTGAGCCTCGAACCGGCGGTCGCCGCCCTGGCCGGCTGGCTCCTGCTCGCCCAACCCCTGAGCCCGGCCGCCATCGCAGCGGTGTTCCTCGTGGTCCTCGCCAGCATCGGTTCGACCGCCCTCTCTTGATCACAAACCGCGTGGCGCTACCGGCCCGGCGATGGAATGCTGGGCCGCGTGCCCGATGACGTCCAGGTGAGCGAGCGGCTGGTGATCCCGGCCGCCGAGCTGTCGTGGCGGTTCTCCCGCTCGAGCGCGCCCGGCGGCCAGGGCGTCAACACCAGGGATTCCCGGGTCCGGCTTTTCGCAAGGGGGACCTCATGGCCGACGTGCTGATCCGGCCCGGCCTGGCCATCCCCGAGGCCGAGCTGAACTGGCGTTTCTCCCGCTCCAGCGGTCCAGGCGGTCAGGGCGTGAATACGACTGACTCGCGAGTCGAGCTGTCGTGGAACCTGCTCGCCTCCAGCCTGCTCTCACCTGCTTTGAAGGAGCGGGCGGTCGAGCGGCTCGGCAGCCGGCTGGTCGACGGCGTGCTGACCATCACGGCGTCCGAGCACCGCTCCCAGCTCCGCAACCGCGAGGCTGCCGAGGCCCGCCTCGCCATGCGGGTCGGCGAGGCCATCGCTGCCCCGCCTCGCCAGCGCCGCGCCACCAAACCCACTCGTGGCTCGGTCGAGCGCCGCATCGGCGAGAAGAAGCGCCGAGCCCAGATCAAACGCAACCGCCGCGGAGACATGGACTGACCCACCTGGCCGTCAGCATCATGGTGGCGCGCCGTGCCTGCGGCAGGCCCGCCCTCCTGGACGCGGTCTCTAGCCTGTGGCCATGACCGTTGGTCCGGACGCCACGAGTAACGCGTCACGCCACGAGCCACCTCCACACCTATCGATCATCCTGACAGTGATGCGTGCGGCGGGATCGATCGTCGCGCTGATCGTCATCTATTACCTGTTGCCGCTGGGCAGCTCTTCCACGGGTGCCGCTGTGGCGATGCTGGTCGTCGGGCTTGCGGTCCTGGTCGGGCTGATCGCCTTACAGGTCCGCGCCATCGTCTCCTCACCGTTCCCGGTGCTGCGGGCCGTGGAAGCGCTGGCCACGAGCGTTCCCCTGTTCCTGCTGCTGTTCTCCGGTACGTACACGGTCATGTCCCGCCTGTCTTCCGTCGCCTTCAGCGAGCCGCTGACACGCACGGACGCGCTGTACTTCACGGTCACGGTTTTCGCGACGGTCGGGTTCGGTGACATCACGGCGAAGACCGAAGCGGCGCGGCTGGTGGTCACCGGTCAGATGATCGCTGATCTGGTCGTTCTCGGGCTCGGAGTCAAGGTCATCGTCGGCGCGGTCGGTCGCGGCCGGCAGCGGCGGGGCGGCGCCGGCACGGGGCGGCCCCGCGAGTGATCACGGAGTCCAGGCCGAATCGATCACGGCCGAGGACGCGGCGAGCCTTGGCCAGGACGCTCTGCGGGTCATCATCGGCGCCCTCGAGGCCTGCGTCGAAGCCGGCCAGGCGGCGAGCCGGGACACTTTCGCGGATGCCGTGGCGCTGTGGCTGGGTCTGCACGGCCTGGCCCACCAGCGCACGCTGTCGGCGTCCTTCCCTGGCCTGCCGACATCACCGAACGCCTGATCCGTTCCCTTGCTCGCCTCCCCTGAGGACGGCGCCCTGGTGATGCGGTTGGGGGAGGTCGTCGGGCGTAGAAGGAAATCAGGTGTTGTGGGGGGCTACGGCCTCGCGGTTCTCGGCGGCGAGTGCGGGACCGAGCAGTTCCTCGCAGACGCGGATCAGGCGGGCCCGCAGGGCCGAGGCGCGGCGGGCGAACTCCCGTTGCCGGGTCACGTATTCGGCCTTGCCCTCCGGGGTCTCGATCTTCACCGGCGGCTGGTCGTAGGAGCTGAGGTCGTAGGGGCTGGCCTGCATGTCGAGCAGGCGGATGTCGCCGGCCAGGGCGAAGCAGTCGAGCGCGAGGGCGCCCGGTACCGCCGGGCCGAGCTTGCCGGCCCACTTGTGACAGTCCATCGCCGCGTGCAGGCAGCCGGGCTGGTCGAGGTCGACCTGGGTGGCCCGGGTCGGCTGGAGACGGTTGAGCCCCACCGCTTCCGGGGTGAAGAAGCGGAAGGCGTCGAAGTGGGTGCAGCGGATCGGGTGCTCCTCCACGACCTTGTCGGTCTCGGCCTGGCCCAGGCGCAGCGGGAGCGAGTGGCGGTGCTCGGGCTGGCGGTAGACCATCGCCCACTCGTGCAGGCCGAAGCAGCCGGAGAACGCGGGGCGGGATGCCGTCGCGGTGAGCAGGCCGTGGATGTAGCGGACGCTTTCGCCGCGGGCGTGCATGTAGGCCTCGACGTCCAGCGTCACCACGCCGTCCGGGCCGGTGGTGTAGAACTTCCAGGCCGCCTGCTCGGCGAGGCCGTCGGGGGCCGGGCCCAGGCCGGTGCCGACGCCGGGGTGCCAGCGGCGCAGCTGGGCCGGGCGGGTGCCGTAGTAGTCGTAGAGGAAATCCTCTATCGCGTGCTTCTCGCCGACGGCGCGGCGGGCCCGGTGGCCCGCGGTCATCTCGTCGGCGCGCTCGGCGTGGGCCTGGGCCAGCGGGATCCAGCTGATGCTGGGCAGCACTGTGGTCAGCGCGTGTGTCTCGCTGATCCCCATCGCACCAGCGTATCCAGCCGGTCCAGTCCTATCGAGCCTTGGCGGGGCCGGGTGTGAGGAACGCCCGAACGAGGCCTGGCCCGGGCTCCCCGCGTAGCCTCGTCCTTGCGTGCAAGCTTTCGATGGATGGGGTTATCCGTGCGTTTCGCTCGTTTTGTTCATGCCGGTGGCGTGTCCTTCGGGGTCGTCGAGGGTGAGGCGCAGTCGGGCGCCCAGGGTCTGACGATCGCCGAGATCGACAGCATCCCGTTCCAGAACGTCCGCTTCACCGGTCAGCGCTGGGCCCTGGCCGACATCCGGCTGCTCGCGCCGATCTTCTCCAGCAAGGTGATCGGCGTCGGGCGCAACTACGCCGACCACGCGGCCGAGATGGGCAACGAGGTGCCCAAGGAGCCGCTGATCTTCATCAAGCCCTCCACCTCGGTGATCGGGCCCAACGACGCGATCCGGATCCCGCCGGTCACCCGGCAGGTCGAGCACGAGGCCGAGCTGGCCGTGGTCATCGGGGCGAGCGGTGCCCGCCGGGTGGACCGGGCCGGCGCGGAGAAGGCGATCTTCGGCTACACCGTGGGCAACGACGTCACCGCGCGGGATCTGCAGCGCAGCGACCCGCAGTGGACCCGGGCCAAGGGTTTCGACTCGTTCTGCCCGCTCGGCCCGTGGATCGAGACCGAGCTGGACGTCAGCGACCTCGAGGTGCGGTGCGAGGTGGGCCGCAACCCCGAGGAGATGGAGGTACGCCAGCTCGGCCGGACCAAGGACATGGTGTTCGACGTGCCGACCCTGATCTCGTACGTGTCGCACGTCATGACGCTGCTGCCCGGTGACGTGATCCTCACGGGCACCCCGGCCGGGGTCAGCCAGATCGTGGCCGGCGAGACGGTGTCGGTGAGCGTCCAGGGGATCGGCGAGCTGCGCAACCCGGTCGTCTCACTCGACTGATCCGTCGCCGGCGATGCCGTCCAGCATCAGGCGCAGGCCGTAGGCGTACGCCGCCTCGGCCTGCTCCTCGGTGCCGCCGCCCAAGCCGCCGGCCTCCCACACCCGGGTCATCGCCGGGTGCTGCCGCACGTCGAACCAGTCGTCCCAGAACCGGCTCCGCTCCTGCCACCACGCGTCGTTCGTCTGCCCGCTCGCCCGGCGTAGCAGGACGTTCTCGCCCTCCTGCCGGGCCGCTGCGGTGACGAACATCCCGACGGCCACCGCGGCCTCGTTGACGCGTTCGAGGGGTACGCCGGCGTGCTCCATCGCGGACAGGACGTACTCGCGTTCGCGGAACATGCCCGGTCCCAGCGGGGGCCGGATCGTCGACACCCGGCTGAGCCAGGGGTGCGCGCGGTACATGGCCCGGGTGCGGTCCGCGTAGAGGTGGATCTGGTCCCGCCAGTCCGCCGGCCGCGGGTCGTCCGGCCCGGGCAGGTCCCGGCTGCCGAGCACGGCGTCGACCATGAGGTCGACCAGTTCCGCCCGCGACGGTACGTACGTGACCAACTCCACGCTGTGGGCCGCCCAGATCCGCGCCGGGGATGTGGTCCGCGACGGCTACGGCTCCGCCGCCAACGCCCCCATCGCCCTGGCGGACATCGCGGCGGTCGCGGCCCGGTGCCTGGTCGAGGAGGGGCGCGAGGGGAATGCGTACGAGCTCACGGGCCCCGAGTCGCTGACGCGGCGGCAGCGGGTGGCGCAGATCGGCGCGGCGCACGGCCGGGAGCTCACGTACGTCGACCTGCCGCATGACGACCTCGTCCGCCAGCTCGAAGAGCCGATGGGGGAGTACGCGGCCTGGTACGCCGACGGGCTGCGACTACTGGCCGAGCACCCGCAACGGGCCGTGGGAACGGTGGCCGAGCTGACCGGGCGGCCGGTGGTCACATTCGCGCAATGGGCGCGGAAGTATGCCGCCTCTTCAAGCCGTAGTCGCCAGGTTACGGAAACGCCATGTGGTGCCCCGATTTGGTGGGCACCATGGGCTCGGGTAGAGTTCTGACTCGGTACGGCAAGCGGTACCAATGGGGTATGGGGTAATTGGCAGCCCGACTGATTCTGGTTCAGTTAGTCTAGGTTCGAGTCCTGGTACCCCAGCGCTACGGTCTCCCCGCGAGGTCGGCGGCGCTGGACTTCTGATAGAGTTCAGCACCGTTGCTGGAGCGGGAAGACCGAGCAAGAGCAACAAGGCAAGGCCTGGTCCCGTCGTCTAGCGGCCTAGGACGCCGCCCTCTCAAGGCGGTAGCGAGGGTTCGAATCCCTTCGGGACTACCAGCATCAACGGCTCGTGTCAGTGGACACGGGCCGTTTGTCTTGTGCGGGACACTGACAGTGTGACGGATCTTCGCGTGCGCCGGGTCGACTTCGGCTTTTTCGTCCGGCCGGCCTCCGAGACACAGACCGGGTCGCCGCGGGTCGAGCCCTGCCTCGGCTACCTGATCGACCATCCCGAGGGCCTGTTGCTCGTCGACACCGGCATGGGCGCGCATCCCGAGGTCGACGCGCACTACCGGCCTCGGCGCGTCCCCCTGGCGGACGCGCTCGGCGCCGTCGGGGTCCGGCTCCCCGACATCCGGTACGTCGTGAACTGCCACCTGCACTTCGACCACAGCGGCGGCAACCCGTTGCTGCCCGGGCGGCCGATCTTCACGCAACGGGTGGAGCTCGACCTCGCGCGCCACACGGAAGGTCACACGCTGCCGGAACTGATCGACTCGCCCGGCGCCTCGTATGCCGAACTCGACGGCGAGGCGGAGATCCTGCCTGGTGTGATCATCGTGCCCACTCCGGGCCACACCGCCGGCCACCAGTCCGTGATCGTCCGGCGCGGCGACGGCACGGTGATCGTCGCGGGGCAGAGCCACGACCACGCAACGGCGTTCACCGGTGACGTGCTGGCGCACCGGGCGGCCGGGCACGGGGTGGAGCCGCCGCTGCCGGTCGCTCCGGCGTGGATCGCGCGGCTCCTGGACTTCGACCCGGCCCGGGTCGTGTTCGCCCACGACAACGCGGTCTGGGAGCCCTGAGCGGCCTTTAAAGACCGCTGAGGCGTTGTCCCGCGCGTACGACGGCCATCGCGTGCCGCTCGCCGGGCCGGCGTCCGAGGCGTTCGATCGGACCGCTTATCGAGATGGCCGCGATCACCCGGCCGGTCCGGTCGCGGATCGGGGCCGAGACGCTCGCCACACCCGGCTCCCGCTCGGCGACGCTCTGCGCCCAGCCGCGCCGGCGGACCTCCGCCAGGGTGCGGCCCGTGAACTTGCAGCGAGGCAGCAGGGGCATCACCGCCTCCGGCGGCTCCCAGGCCAGCAGGATCTGCGCCGCTGAGCCCGCCACCATCGGCAGCACCGATCCCACCGGGACGGTGTCGCGCAGTCCGCTGGCCCGTTCCGCCGCGGCCACGCAGATACGCTCGTCGGCACGGCGCAGGTAGAGCTGGGCGCTTTCCCCCGTCGCGTCGCGCAGCGCCGCCAACAGCGGCTCGGCCGCGGTCAGCAGGACGTCGGGGGCCGCATTCGCCAGCTCGCCCAGGCGCGGTCCCGGCCGCCAGCGTCCCTGGGTGTCCCGGACCAGCATCCGGTGGATCTCCAGGGCCTGTGCCAGCCGGTGCGCGGTCGCCCGGGGAAGCTTCGTGCGGTCGACGAGTTCGGCCAGGCTGGCGCCGTCGACACAGGCCGCGAGGATGACCACCGCCTTGTCGAGAACGCCGACACCGCTCATACTGTGTCCCACAAGCCGAAACATACCTCCCAGAATTTAGGATGTCCAGATGGTGGGAGTCACTCCGAAGCCGAGGACCCTGGCCGAGAAGGTCTGGGACGACCACGTGGTGCGTGCTGCCGAGGGTGAGCCTGATCTGCTCTACATCGACCTGCACCTGCTCCACGAGGTGACGAGCCCTCAGGCCTTCGACGGCCTGCGCCTGGCGGGCCGCCCGGTCCGGCGCACCGATCTCACGCTCGCGACCGAGGACCACAACACCCCCACGGGGTACGCGGACCCGGCGTTCAACACCCGCCGCGGCGACCTCCTCACGATCGCGGACACGACCTCGCGCACCCAGATCGAGACGCTGCGCAAGAACTGCGCCGAGTTCGGCGTGCAGATCCGCTCCCTCGGTCACGAGCAGCAGGGCATCGTGCACGTGATCGGCCCGCAGCTCGGCCTCACCCAGCCCGGCCTGACCATCGTCTGCGGCGACTCGCACACCGCGACCCACGGCGCCTTCGGCGCGCTGGCCTTCGGCATCGGCACCAGCGAGGTCGAGCACGTGCTCGCCACCCAGACGCTGCCGCAGGCCAAGCCGAAGACGATGGCCGTCACGGTCGTCGGCGAGCTGCGCCCCGGCGTCACCGCCAAGGACCTCATCCTCGCGCTCATCACCCAGGTCGGCACCGGCGGCGGCAACGGCCACATCGTCGAGTACCGCGGCGAGGCCATCCGCAGGCTCTCCATGGAGGGCCGGATGACCATCTGCAACATGTCGATCGAGTGGGGCGCCAAGGCCGGCATGATCGCGCCGGACGAGACCACGTTCGCTTACCTGAACGGGCGCGAGCACGCGCCTCAAGGTGCCGACTGGGACGCCGCGGTCGAGTACTGGAAGTCGCTCGTCACCGATGAGGACGCCGAGTTCGACACCGAGGTGATCCTGGACGCCGCGGCGATCAGCCCGTTCGTCACCTGGGGCACCAACCCGGGTCAGGGAGCCGCGCTCGACAGCAGGGTGCCGGACCCGGACGAGTTCGTCGAGGAGGTGGAGCGCAACGCCGCCCGCCGCGCGCTGGAGTACATGGGGCTCGAGGCCGGCACCCCGCTCAAAGAGGTTCCGGTCGACGTGGTTTTCGTCGGCTCCTGTACCAACGGGCGCCTCGAGGACCTGCGCGCCGCGGCCGAGGTGATCCGCGGGCGCAAGGTGCACGAGGGCGTCCGGATGATGATCGTGCCGGGGTCGTACCAGGTCCGGGAGCAGGCCGAACAGGAGGGCCTGCACAAGATCTTCCTCGACGCGGGCGCCGAGTGGCGGTTCGCCGGCTGCTCGATGTGCCTGGGTATGAACCCGGACACGCTCGACCCCGGGCAGCGGGCAGCCTCCACGTCCAACCGCAACTTCGAGGGCCGGCAGGGCCGGGGCGGGCGTACCCACCTGGTCTCGCCCGAGGTCGCCGCCGCCACCGCCGTGGCCGGCAAGCTGGCCGCCCCCGCCGACCTGTAGAGCCGAAGGAACCAGCCATGGACAAGTTCACCACCCACGCCGGCAAGGTCATGCCGCTGCGTCGCTCCGATGTGGACACGGACCAGATCATCCCGGCGGTCTATCTGAAGCGGGTCACCCGTACCGGCTTCGAGGACGGGCTCTTCAGCGCCTGGCGCGACGACCCGTCGTTCGTGCTCAACAACCCGGCGCACGCCGGTGCCACGATCCTGGTCGCCGGCCCCAACTTCGGCACCGGCTCGTCGCGGCAGCACGCCGTCTGGGCCCTGCGGGACTGGGGTTTCAAGGTCGTCATCGCGGCCCGGTTCGGCGACATCTTCCGCGGCAACGCCCTCAAGGAGGGACTGCTGCCGGTCCAACTCGACCAGAAGGCCGTCGAGGCGCTCTGGGACATGTCCGAGAGCGAGCCGGAGAAGCAGGTGACCGTCGACCTCGGCGAGCGTCAGGTGCGCGTGGACGACGCCGCCTGGGGCTTCCCGATCGACGACTTCAGCCGCTGGCGCCTCATGGAGGGCCTGGACGACATCGGACTGACCCTGCGGCACGGGGCCGGCATCACCTCGTACGAGGAAACCCGCCCGGCTTTCAAGCCGGTCGTGGTCTGAGGCCGGAAAACCCTGTCAGTACAGGCTTTTTCGCCCCCGTCGGTCCCCCGGCGGGGGCGAATTCGTTGCGACACAACGGTTTTTTTTCGGGCCAATGTTTGTGTCTGCTGGTCAGAGGGCATACGGTGCGCGCAGAATGGCTCGCATTGGGCCAATGATGCTTGTTGCGACGGCGCAGACCGGTGCGTGACCAAGCGTCAGTTCTCACGTTCGGGAGGAAAACCGTGAACAAGGCCGAGCTCATCGAGGCGCTCGCCGCCCGACTGGGGGACCGGAAAACGGCGACAGCGGCGCTGGACGCGGTCATCAGCGAGGTGCAGACCGCCGTCACCAAGGGCGACCGCGTTGCCATCACCGGTTTCGGTGTCTTCGAGAAGCGCGCGCGGAATGCGCGCACGGCTCGGAATCCGCGCACCGGCGAACCAGTCAAGGTGAAGAAGACGTCCGTCCCCGCCTTCAAGCCCGGCACGGGTTTCCGGGAGATGGTCGCGAGCGGCAAGGTGGCCAAGGTCGCCGCCGCCAAGAAGACCACCGCGGCGGCGAAGTCCACTGCCACCAAGGCCGCCCCGGCCAAGTCGACCGCCACCAAGACGGCGGCGGCCAAGACGACGGCGGCCAGGAAGACGACGGCGACGAAGGCCACTCCGGCCAAGTCGACCGCCACCAAGACGACGGCGACCAAGGCGACGGCGACGAAGGCGACCGCCACCAAGGCCACCGCGGCCAAGTCGACCGCGGCCAAGTCGACCGCGGCCAAGTCGACCGCGGCGAAGTCGACCGCGGCGAAGAAGACGGCCGGCACGGCCAAGGCCACTCCGGCGGCCAAGTCGACGGCGACGAAGGCCACGGCGACCAAGTCGACCGCCACCAAGGCGGCGGCGAAGAAGACGACGGCGACCAAGGCCGCGCCGGCGAAGAAGACCGCTACCAAGTCGGCGGCCGCCACCAAGTCGGCACCGGCCAAGAAGACGACCGCCCGCAAGACCACGGCGGCCGCCAAGGCCACGCCGGCCACGAAGGCCACCACGGCGCGCACCTCCGCGCCGCGCAAGACCCGCTGAAGCACCCGCTCAGCGGCACGCTGACGAGACGAAAGGCGTCCACCCGTCCGGTGGACGCCTTTCGCGTGTTCCGGCGCCACAGCGGCCGCTGAGCCTACGGTCCGCATCATGGACCGCAGAACCGTCCCGGCCGGCGAGCGGCCCCGCACCGTCACGCCCGACCACGAGCGGCGGCGCCGGGGGCCTGCCTCGCCACGCGACCCGGTCCGGCCCCGCGGTCTGGTGAGCCGGTCCCTGATCGCCGCCACCGTCTTCGCCGCCGCGGTCGTACCCGGCTGGACTCTGGGCGACGCCGCCGAGCGCTGGACCGGATGGGGCCTGCTCGACTGGCTCGTCACCGGCGCCGTGTCCGCCGTCGCCGTCGTCCTGCTGGCGCCGTACGGCTCGTACCGCCGGCGCGACGCGGTGCTCGGCCTGGTGCCGATCTACGGCTGGTATCTGACCGCGGTGCTGTCCTGGCGGGTCGCGCTGCTGCCGTTGCGCGACTGGGAACCACGGGGCGACGAGCTGTGGCGGGCGCGGTGGCTCACCGGCGACCTGATCGGCTTCTGGCGCGCGGATCCGCTGCCGCCGCCTCTGCCGCGCCGGCCGGGGCGCGGTCCACGGGTCAGAGCCGGCTCAGCGCCACGAGCCGGTCGCCCGACCAGCTGAGCACCCAGCCGTCGCCTTTGCGCGTCTTGTAGGGCGCGGGGTCCTCGGCGCCGTCCAGGAGCGCCAGCAGGTCCGGGATCACCTTCCCCTGGCTGCAGATCGCCGCACGCTCGCCGTCGCGCAGCTCGACGATCCGCGCCGCCGCGGCCTTGACGCGGGCCGGGACGTCCTCCGGGTCGCCGGGCTCGGCGAAGGCCGCGTCCGTCACGATCGGCAGCCCCAGCGTGCGGGCGAGCGGCTCCAGGGTCTGGCGGCAGCGCAGCGGGGTCGCGGCGATCAGCCGCCGCGGCGCGAAGAGGGCGGCCGCGACGCCGATCGTCTCCGCCTCGGCCCGGCCCCGGTCGTCGATGGGCCGCAGCGCGTCGTTGCCCGCGAAGTCCTTGCGTCTGCCCGCGTGCGCGTGCCGGACGAGCACCGTCACAGCGGTCACCGGCGGCAGCTTCACCACGTACTCGACCAGCCGCCGGTCATCGGGATAGGTCAGCCGGGCGACGGCTTCCCGCGGCGGGAGCCACAGCACGGCGTCGACCTCCGTGGGATCCTGCGGGTCTGCCGCCGGGCCGTCGCCGGCCCGCATCAACCAGAAGTCCACCGTCTTCGGTACGCCGTTCGCCATCGTGTAGGCGACCTCGGGCAGCCGCAGCTGCGGCTGCGCACGTACACCCGTCTCCTCGAAGACCTCGCGCACCGCCGCAGCGAGAGAATGCTCGGAGCCGTCCAGCTTGCCCTTGGGCAGGCTCCAGTCCGCCAGGTACGGCCGGTGCACGACGCAGATCTCCACCCCGTCACCGGCCGGCCGCCAGAGCACCCCGCCCGCGGCGCGAACCGTGTCCGTCACCGGGTCAGACCGCCTTGCCGATGACCCGGCGCAGCAGGGCCTCCTGCAGGTGCATGTGCGGCTGGGCCGGATTGGCGGGCCGCCGGTGCCAGGTGCCCTCGCCGTCGAGGTCCCAGCCCTCGCTCTCGTCGCTCATGGCCAATTCCAGCACATTGCGCAGGTCCTCCTGCGCGGACGGCAGCGTGACCCGCACCAGAGCCTCGACCCGCCGGTCGAGGTTGCGGTGCATCAGGTCGGCCGAGCCGATCCAGTATTCGGCGTCGTCGCCGGTGCCGAAGCGGAACACCCGGGAGTGCTCGAGGAACCGGCCGACGATCGAGCGGACCCGGATGTTCTCGGAATACCCCGGCACGCCCGGGCGCAGCGCGCACATGCCGCGGATGACCAGGTCGACCTTCACACCGTCCTGCGAGGCGCGGTAGAGCGCGTCGCAGGTCTCCTCGTCCACGAGCGAGTTCACCTTGAACTGCACCAACCCCTCGCCGCCCTCGCGGGCGATGCGGGCCTGATGGTCGATCCGCTCGATCAGGCCCCGGCGCACCCCGTGCGGCGCGACGAGCAGGCGGCGGAACGCGGTCTGGCGGCTGTAGCCGGTGAGCACGTTGAACAGGTCCGTGACGTCCGCGCCGACCTCCGGGTCGGCGGTGAGCATGCCGAAGTCCTCGTACAGGCGGGCGGTCTTGGGGTGGTAGTTGCCCGTGCCGATGTGGCAGTAGCGCCGGATCTGGTTGCCCTCCTGGCGTACGACCAGAGAGGTCTTGCAGTGCGTCTTGAGTCCCACGAGGCCGTAGACGACGTGGCAGCCGGCCCGTTCCAGGGTGCGCGCCCAGCCGATGTTCGCCACCTCGTCGAAGCGCGCCTTGACCTCGACGAGCACCACCACCTGCTTGCCCGCGGCGGCCGCGTCGACCAGCGCGTCGACGATCGGGGAGTCCCCACTGGTGCGATAGAGCGTTTGCTTGATGGCCAGCACGTTGGGATCGGCGGCCGCCTGCTCGATGAAACGCTGCACGCTCGTCGAGAACGAGTGGTAGGGGTGGTGCACCAGGATGTCGCACTCGCGCAGCCGGTTGAAGACGCTGCGCGGCACCTCGCCGTCGGCCAGGTGCGGATGGGTCGCCGGGACGAACGGGCGGTCCTTGAGGTCGTCGCGGTCGACCTCGCCGAACACCTGCCAGAGTCCCGAGAGGTCGAGCAGGCCGGGCACCCGCAGCACGTCCTCGTCGTTCATGTCGAGCTCGCGGGCCAGCAGGTCCAGGACGTGGTCGCTGATCGAGGCGGCCACCTCGAGGCGCACGGGCGGGCCGAACCGCCGCTGCGCCAGCTCGCGCTCGAGGGCCTGCAACAGGTCCTCGTCGCGGTCCTCGTCGACCTCCACCTCGGCGTTGCGGGTGACCCGGAACAAGTGCCACTCGAGGATCTTCATGCCGGAGAAGAGCTGATCCAGATGTACGGCGATGAGCTGCTCGATGGGCAGGAAGCGCACCCCGCGGCTGTCGTTCTGCACCGTCACGAAGCGCGGCACGTTGTTGGGCACCTTGATGCGCGCGAACAGCTCGCCGCTGCTGTCCTCAGGGTCCCGCAGCACCACGGCCAGATTCAGCGAACGGCTGGAGATGTACGGGAACGGGTGCGCCGGGTCCACGGCCAGCGGGGTGAGCACCGGGAAGACCTGCTCCCGGAAGAACGTCCGCAGCCGCTCCCGCTCCGGCGCGTCGAGCTCGGCCCAGCTGACCAGCTCGATGCCCTCGGCCTGGAGCTTGGGGCGTACCTCCTCGCCGAAGCAGGCGGAGTGCCGGGTGACCAGGTCGGCGGCGCGCTCGTTGATCACCTCGAGCTGGTTGCGCAGCGAGCTGCGGTCGCCGCCGCGCATCGGCAGCCCGGCCTTGAGGCGGCGCTTCAGCCCGGCCACCCGGACCATGTAGAACTCGTCGAGGTTGCTCGCGAAGATCGCCAGGAACTTGGCGCGCTCCAGCAACGGAGTCTCCGGATCCTCGGCGAGGGCCAGCACCCGGGCGTTGAAGTCGAGCCAGGACAGCTCGCGGTTGAGGAAGCGGTCGTCGGGCAGCTCGTCGCGCTCGGCCGGGAGATCGGCAGGGCGCGGGGCAGCGGTCGTCACGGCAGGCTCCGTCGGCTCGATGGCGGTCGGCTCGGCGTTCTCCACCCCCGCGGCCCCGGACGCGGTGCGCGGCAGGAACCTTCCGTTCGGGCCGCGCCGGGGAGCCGTCGTGGCGGGCACGAGAGGCTCGGGTGTCCGGGGCGGGGTGGTCATCACTCCATCATTGCCCGTCCTGGGTGAACGGGAAATGAACAAAGCTCAGGAGATTCCGGGAATTCGGACCTTGACCACACGGCCGTCCTCCCCGGCCTCCACGGCGACCCGCTGGCCCAGCCGGAGCAGGCGCAGGCCGGAGGCGTGGAAGGCCTCGGCCGGGAACGGCATCTCGCTGCCGTCATCGAGCAGCAGCGTGCCCGTGTGCGTCTGGGGATCGAACGTCGCGACAGTGCCCTGCATGAGGTCAACGCTACCGGGACGGCCCGGCCGGCACGCACCCTGTGACCAGGCCGAGGTGTCGCAGCAGCGCGCAGGTGTGCTCGCCCGCGCCCAGCTCCAGGACGGTCCGCAGGTCGGCGGCGGTGTCCACGTCCTGGCGCAGCCCCGGCCAGTCACCGGTCAACGGCTCGGCACCGGACGCGGCGTGGGCTCTGGCCGAGCCGACGCCGAAGCGGGGGTCCAGGGCGGTGCCCGGGCCGGCGGTCAACAGCACCGTGCCGGTGCCGGCCGCGTCGGCGACGAAGCTGCGCCCGCTGCCCGCGCTCAGCAGGGCGGCGCCCAGCTCGTACGGCCGCAGCGCCGGCAGGTCCCCGGCCAGGACGGCCCGCCGGCGCCCGGCGCCCACGGCTACGTCGGCGCCGAAGCGCATCGCCTCGTTGAGCCCGGCCGTGGGGGTGTCGGGCACGACCCGCGCCCCCAGGGCGGCCACCGCGGCCGCGGCCGACGAGTCGTCCGTGACGACCAGCACCTCGCCCACCTGCTCGCATGCGCCCACCGCTGCGATGGTGTCGCGCACCATGGCCAGGGCCAGGTCCTCGTGCCAGGCGTCGGGCACGGCGCCGCGCAGCCGGCTCTTGGCCGCGCTGAGACGCTTGACGGGAACGACCGCCGTCCAGTCCGCACCTGACACGCCGACAATCCTGCCACCGGCGCGCCGGGCCGCGTCCCCGGCCGTGCCCGGGCGCCGCGCCGGGCCCCGATACGGCGCGTTGCCGGCCGGGGTGCCGGGCCGGGCCGTCTCCGGGCTCGGCGCGGGGTGCTGCCGGCCGGGGCGGACCCGGCCTGGCTCCGGCGACCACGAGCAGGCATGATTTCGATCCAGGGCGTGGGGGACGGAGGAGAGACCGTGGGGCAGCGCAGGCTCGGGTTCTGGCGGCGGCTGGCGGTGGTGCTGGTCCTGCCGACGCTCAAGGTCTGGACCAAGCCCCGCTGGTACGGCCTCGAGAACATGCCGCCGGACGGTGGCGTCATCCTCACCCCGAACCACATTTCGCAGTTCGACCCCCTGCTGGTGGCCCACGTCATCTACGGCACCGGCCGGTGGCCCCGCTTCCTGGCCAAGGCGAGCATCTGGAAGGTGCCGTTCGTCGGGTTCATGCTGCGCAAGACCCGGCAGATTCCGGTGGAACGCGGCAGTGTGGAGGCCGTGAAGTCGCTGGACACCCTGGTCGAGGCCCTCCGCGAGGGCAGCGTCGTGGTGATCTATCCGGAGGGCACGACCACGCGCGACCCGGAGCTGTGGCCGATGCGCGGCAAGACCGGCGCCGCCCGGCTCGCGCTGCTGACCGGTGCCCCGGTCGTGCCGATGGCCACGTGGGGCGCTCAGCAGGTGCACGACGTACGGACCAAGAAGATCTCGCTGAAGCCACGCCGGCAGGTGAGCGTCAGCGTCGGCAAGCCGGTCGACCTGAGCCACTGGCAGGGCGAGGCGCCGACCAAGGCGGTGCTCGAGCAGATGACCGAGGCGATCCAGCTGGCCACCCGTGACCTCCTCGCGGAGCTCCGTCAGGAACCGCCGCCACCGGGGCTCTACGCGCCCACCCGCCGAGCCACCGGTCCGACGGAGCGGCCGGCATGAGGCGCTCCGCGGTGCTGGGCGCCGGCGCCTGGGGGACGGCGGTCGCCAAGGTCCTGGCAGACGCGGGTTCCGAGACGACCATCTGGGCGCGACGGGAGTCGGTCGCCGCCGCCATCCGCGACCACCGGATCAACGAGGCGTCGCTGCCCGGCATCAAACTGCCCGACCGGGTCACCGCCACCAGCGACCTGGCGGCCGCGGTCGAGCGGGCCGAGTTCGTCTTCCTAGCCGTGCCCTCGCAGACCCTTCGTGGCAACCTCGCCGACTGGGCCGCCCACCTGCCGCCCGACGCGACGCTCGTGTCGCTGATGAAGGGCATCGAGCTCGGCACCACGAAGCGGATGAGCCAGGTCATCGTCGAGACCGCGGGGGTGGCACCGGAGCGGGTCGTGGTGGTCTCGGGCCCCAACCTCGCCCCGGAGATCGCCGCGGAGCAGCCGGCCGCGACCGTGGTGGCGGGCATCGACCCGGACCGTACGCAGCTCGTGCAGCAGGCCATCGCCGTGTCGTACGTCCGGCCGTACACCAGCGACGACGTCGTCGGGTGCGAGCTGGGCGGGGCGGTCAAGAACGTGATCGCGCTGGCGTACGGCATGGCGACCGCGATGGGCATGGGCGACAACACGAAGGCCTCGCTGATCACCCGCGGCCTGGCCGAGACGGCGCGGCTGGGCGTGGCGCTCGGCGCCGACCCGATGACCTTCGCCGGGCTCGCCGGCCTGGGCGACCTGGTCGCCACCTGCTCGTCGCCGCTGTCGCGGAACCGGACCTTCGGCGAGCACCTCGGCCGCGGGGAGTCGCTGGAGGCGGCGCAGGCGTCGACGAAGCAGACCGCCGAGGGCGTGAAGAGCTGCCTGGCCGTCCGCGACCTGGCCCGGGCGCACGGCGTCGAGATGCCGATCACCGAGCAGGTCGAGCGGGTCTGCCACGAGGGCGTGGACCCGCGGGTCGCCGTGAAGCTGCTCATGGGCAGGGAGATGAAGCCCGAGTGACGACCAAGGGGGACGGCACGCGGGTCGTGCACGCGGGGCTGCCCTCGCCCGTGCCGGGCCGGCCGTTCCTGCCCGGGCCGGTGCTCGCGGCGCCGTACCACCTGGACCCGGTCGAGGGCCCGACCGAGAACGGGTACGGGCGGCCCGACAACCCGACCCGCCGCGCGCTCGAGGCCGCGATCGGTGAGCTGGAGGACGGGACGGTCCGGGCCTTCGCCAGCGGTCAGGCGGCCATCACGGCGCTGCTGCTCTCGGTGCTGCGCTCCGGAGACACGGTGGCGCTGCCGTCCGACGGCTACTTCACCGTCCGCGCGTTCGCCGAGGGTACGCTGCGCGACCTGGGCGTCGCCGCGGTCCTGGTGCCGACCGCGGGGCCGTACCCGTCGTTCGAGGGCGTACGCCTGGTGCTGCTGGAGACCCCGGCCAACCCGGGCCTGGACGTGTGCGACCTGCGTGCCGTCTCGTCCGCCGCGCACGCCGCCGGGGCCCTCGTGGCGGTGGACAACACGACTGCGACGCCACTGGGCCAGCGTCCGCTCGAGCTCGGCGCCGACGTGGTGGTGGCCTCCGGCACGAAGGCGCTGACCGGCCACTCCGACGTCCTGCTCGGGTACGTGGCGACGAACGACGAGGGCCTGACCGACCGGGTGACCACCTGGCGTGCGCAGACGGGCGGCATCCCGGGAGCTTTCGACTGCTGGCTGGCGCACCGGTCACTGGCCACGCTCGACCTGCGGCTGGCACGGCAGAGCGCCAACGCGGCCGCGGTGGCGGAGCTCCTCGCCGGGCGCGGGGACGTGACCGGGCTGCGGTGGCCGGGGCTCGCCGCGGACGCCTCGTACGAGATCGCCCGAAGCCAGATGCGCCGCATCCCCGGCATCGTCTCGTTCGACCTGGGCAGCGCGGAGCGGGTGGCCCGGTTCCTGACGGCGTCGGAGCTGGTCTTCGCCGCGACCTCGTTCGGCGGCCTGCACACCACGGCCGACCGGCGCGCGCAGTGGGGCGACGACACCCCGCCGGGTTTCGTCCGGCTCTCCTGCGGCATCGAGGACACGGCCGACCTCCTCGCCGATCTCACCGCAGCCCTGGACGGCGCCTGATCTACGGTTCTCCGCATGGAGTGGAGCAGTTTCACCGGAGCCGAGGTCACCGCGCTGGCGCAGGGCGAAAGCTTCTTCGCCGCTCCTGGGGAACGCGAGTGTCCCGCCTGCGGTCGGCGCAGTGTGCGGGCGTACGTGAATGCTCCGGAAAACGCCCGCCGACCCACCCTGGTGAGCTACATCTGGTGTTCGGCCTGCCATCGGTTCGTCGGCACCCGGGCGAAGCACCCGGACGGCCTGGTGTTCTCCGACCCGTTGGCGGCGCTCGGCGCCGGTCAACGGCGCGAGCTGGAGCGCAGCCTGATCGGTTTCCTCGCGCATCTCGACCGGCTGTGGGACGAGGGCGCGCTGCCGCAGACCTTCGCGGTCGCCTGAGCATTGAGTTCCCGGCTGCCTGAGCATTGAGTTCGGGGCCGCCTAAGCATCGACGATGCGCCTCCCGCAGGCGGCTAGGTCGGCGGCCAGTGCGGTGTCGCCGTCCGTCTCGCACTGAGAGCGCATCCGGTCCAGGACTCCGGTCCAGAGTGCGCGGGTCGCGTCCTCCGGCGGCCGATCCTCGTGGGCGACGTCGAGCAGGAAGTGGGCCTCGAGGCCGAGCCGGACCGCGGCGTCGGGGTCGCCGGGCATCAGCCGGACGGCGGCATCGGCGGCGGTCAGGCCGGCCTCGGTCAGCCGCGGCGCGGGCACCCGGAACGCCGGCGCGCACAGCGGTCCGACCGGCTCGCCCAGCAGCAACCCCGCCAGCTCCGGATCACCGGCCGCGGCCACCGCATCCGCGACGGGCAGCAGTAGCCCCGGGCTGTCACCGGCCAGCCGTTCGGCCACGAGGGTCGGCATCGGCTCGGCGCCGAGCCACTGCAGCGTGCCTTCGGCGTTGCCGGCTTCGGCCGGACGGTTCAGGGCGTGAAGCAGCTCGCGCTCCACACTGAGGGCGCGCACCATCGCGGTCTGCAGGGCGCCGTCGGGCGTGATCTCGCCCGCGCGGATGCCGTTGACGCACAGGGTCAGCCCCGTCTGGGCGGCGGTCAGCCCGACGGTCGGATCCGCGTACGCCCCGAGCACGTCGGCGCCGAGCATCAGCACCCTGCTCAGGCTCACATAGTCGTCGTCGAACCGGTCGAGGGCCGCCCGGCGGACGAAGCCGATGATGGCCGCCTGCACCTCTGTGACTGCCGTGGCGCCCGCGCCGGCCAGGGCGTGCGCCATGCCCCGCCGAGCGTGCACGTCCGCGACCAAGGCATCCGCGGACAGTTCCCGGTATACCGCCAGGCCCTCGGTCAGCACCGTGACCGCCTCGGTGAAACGGCGAGCCGTGATGTACGCGCCGCCCAGGCTGTAGAGCACGCTTCCCAGCCCCTGCCGGAACGTGCGGTCCTGCGGCAGATCGCGCACCAACCGCCGGGCTTGCTCGACGGCCGCCTCGAGGTGCTCGATCGCTTCCTCCAGCAGACCCTGCTCGTAGGCCTGCTGGCCCCGGTCCAGCAAGGCGCCGGTCCGCTCGGCGGTCGCGTCGATGTCGCCCGTGTCCGTCGTCATGGTTGCCACCCTAGCGTGAAGCCTCTATGGTTCGCTACATGAGCAATGAACCACTGAAGTAGGGAGGCTCGGCGTGTTCGACGACCGGAGCCCCATCTACCAGCAGATCGCCGAAGGCATCAAGAACGACATCCTGAGCGGGGTGCTCGAGGAGGACGGCCAGGTCATGTCCACAAACCAGTACGCGGCCTTCTACCGCATCAATCCGGCCACGGCGGCCAAGGGTTTCGCCCAGCTCGTCGACGAGGGCGTGCTCTACAAGAAGCGCGGCATCGGCATGTTCGTCAGCCCGGACGCCCGCCAGAAGCTGCGCGAGGAGCGGCGCAAGCGGTTCTTCGCCGACGTCGTCGACGCGATGCTCACAGAGGCGCGGATGATCGGCGTCTCGGTCGAGGAGATCAAGAAGCACATCGACGGAGGACACCGATGATCCCCAGCGTCTCGGTGCGTGACCTGACCGTCCGGTACGGCGCCACGACCGCCGTCGGCGACCTCACCGTGGAGCTGGCCCCGGGCAAGATCTACGGCCTGCTCGGGCGCAACGGCTCGGGCAAGACCAGCCTGCTCAGCGTGCTCGCGGCGTACCGGAAGGCCGACGGCGGCTCGGTCCGCGTCGACGGCGAGGACCCCTTCGAGAACCCGCGGACCATGCGCGACACCGTCTTCATCCGCGACACCCTCGACCTGGCAGACGGCGATCGGATCGGCAGGATCCTCGACTTCCACGCCCGGCTACGGCCGCGGTGGGACGCCGACTACGCCGCGCACCTGCTCGACGTGTTCGGCCTGGACCGCCGCACCAGGCCGTCGGCGCTGTCCCGGGGGCAGCGGTCGAGCCTCGGCGTCGTCCTCGGCCTCGCCTGCCGCGCCCCGCTCACCCTGCTCGATGAGGTGTACCTGGGCATGGACGCCGCCGCACGCACGGCGTTCTACCGCGAGCTGCTCGACGACTACCTCGCCCATCCGCGCACGATCGTCCTCTCCACCCACCTCATCCAGGAGGTCGCGGACCTCTTCGAGGAGGTCGTCATCATCGACCGCGGTCGGCTGGTGGTGCAGGAGGACACCGACACCTTCCGGTCCCGGGGCGTGGCGGTGACCGGTCCGGCCGAGGCGGTCGAGACGTTCGTGTCCGGGCGTACGGTGCTCGGCACGCAGAGCCTCGGCGGCGTCAGTCAGGCCACCCTCTACGGCAGCCTGGGCGACGAGGAGGAGCTTCGGGCCGAGCAGGCCGGCCTCAGCATCGCCCCGGTCGGCATCCAGGACCTCTTCGTCCACCTCACCTCGGGTGAGCACACCCCGGAGGCAGTCCGATGAACGCGCGTACGGTCCTCATGACCCTCCTGCGGATGTACAGGCCGATCCTGTTGTGGTTCGGCGCCACCCTGGTCGTCGGCGTGGCCATCGGCGATCTCGTGCTCGACATCTTCGCCGAACCGGCCTTCAGCCTGTGGATGTTCGTGGCCGGCTCGGCGGTCAAATACTGGCTCGGGGTGATCGGCGTGATGCTGGTGTCCCTCCACCTGCGCCAGTTCGTCGCGGCCGGCGTCACCCGTCGCGCCCTGATCGCCGCCGGCCTTGCGCTCGGGGTGCTCGTGTCCTTGGGCGTGGGCGTGCTGATTACGCTCGGGCATGGACTGGAGGACAGGTCGTTCAGCACCGTGGGCGCCGGCTATCCGGCCTGGTCGCCGTCGGTGGCCGTGAGCGAGTTCGGGCACGTCTTCCCGACCTGCCTGGCGTTCTTCGTCTCCGGTGCCGCGGCCGCTGCCGGCTTCTATCGCTTCGGGGCCTGGGGCGGCCTGGCGGTCGTCGTGCCGGCCATCCTGCCCGGGCTCCTTTCCGAGGAGCTGCTCGGGATCAGTGGGACCGGCGGGGTGCTCACTCGCAACCTGCCGTACGCGGCGGCCTTGGCGGTCTCGTTCGGGGTGAGCGTGCTGGGTGGGCTGCTCTACCAGTGGCTGATCCGCGATGTGGCCATCAGGCGTGCCACGACCCGCTGACGCCGGTGCCGCCCGGCTGCCACGGGGCAGCCGGGCCGCTGCCGCGGAACCCCTCCGCGATGGCCTCGGGGTCATCCGGGCGGTGCCGCCGCCCTTATCCGGGCGGTGCCGCCGCCCTTATCCGGGCGGTGCCGCTGTCGTCCGGGCAGCGCCGCTGTCTGGCGGGCAGTGCCGCTGTCGCCGGGGGCCAGCGGCGGCGTCTGGCGGGCTGCGCTGCCGTCATGCCGGCGCCGGCATGACGGGCCGGCGGTTAACCCCGCTCCGGTTGGTGAACGTGTCGTCAGCGGCCGGGGGTCATGCCGGCACCGGCTCGCGCCACACGACGCCGCGGCGTTCGTATGCCAGGAGCCGCTCCACCGCCCGGGCGGCCTGCGGGCCGATTTCTCGTTCGACGAGATACAGGCCGACGTCCAGCCCGGAGGTGACCCCGCCGCCCGAGACGAGATCGCCGTCGTCGACGACCCGGGCGTCGATCGCGCGTACCCCGGCCGCGGCCAGGGCGGACATGCCGTCGTGGTGTGTCACCGCGGCGCGGCCGGCGATCAGCCCGGCCATCGCGGGGATCAGCGAGCCGCCGCAGACCGTGGCCACCCGGATCGCCGGATCGGCCAGGGCTGCCGCAAGACGCTGGGGCAGCGATGTCTGCAGGGTCGCCGCCAGCCTGCCGGTGATTTCCGCGTCGGAGGCGCCTACCGCACCGGGGACGAGCAACCAATCCGTGGGCGCGACGGACGCGACGGCGCGCAGGGACACGGCCGCCATGCCGCTGGGCACGGTCCGCGGGCCGTCCGCGGAGACGAGTTCCACCGAGGCACCGGCAGCGTGCAGGACCTCGAGCGGGGCGATCACGTCGAGGGGGTCGAAGCCGTCGAAGAGGACGATCTGTGTGTGCATGCGGGCAACGCTAGGGAGCCGGGCGGCCGGTGAGGAGTGGCGGAAATGCCACGACCCACCGGATTCCCGCCGGGGAATCCACCGTGTGCGGCGGCGAAGTCGTGGAGCCACAAGCGCTGGGCCTCGTTGCCCGGCACCGGCAGGCCGCGCGCCGCCGACACCATGGCCAGCGCGCGTTCCGGCCGGACGCCCAGCATCACCAGTGTCACGCCGGCGAGGAGCGTCGAGCGGCCGATGCCCGCGAAGCACTGGGCCACCACGAAACGGCCCGCGCGGACGTGGGCGGCCAGGCGTACCCCCAGGGCCACGACGTCTAGCGGCACGCCGCGGTCGGGGATCGGGCAGGCCAGGTGCTGGATGCCCACGGCTGCCGCCGCCCCGGCGGCGCCCGTGAGGCCGAGCCGGCGGTCCTCGCCGGGTGTCAGGGCCGACACGATCACGTCCACGCCGGCGGCCGCCAGGCCGGTCATCTCGGCGGCCAGGAGGTCGCCGCCGCGCGGGTGCGGCATGGTCGCCAGCCGCCCCGGACCGTGCCAGGCAATCACGTGCAGTGCCGGTCTCATCGACTCCGCGTCCTCATCCGCCGCCCCGGCGCCCGCCGTATCCGGAAAGTGGTCTACGCAGAGTAGGGTCACCCCCGGCATGCCCGCAGCCCGCGCGGCAGGCAGCGTAGCGACGTCCGGCAACGAGAGGCCATTTCATGACGACCCCTCGCAAAACCCGCGTGGCGATCGTGTTCGGTGGGCGCAGCACCGAGCACGCCATCTCGTGCGTGAGCGCGGGCAGCATCCTGGCCGCCCTCGACCCCGACGAGTACGAGGTCGTGCCGGTCGGTATCACCCGCGAAGGCGCCTGGGTGCTCGCCGGCGACGACCCCGCGCACCTCGCCATCGAGGGCAGCCGGCTGCCGGAGGTCACCGCCGAGTCGGGCCGGGCCGTCGTACTGCCCGCCGACCCCACCTCCTCCGGGCTGATGGTCGTCGACCCGGCCGACGGGGTCGCGGTGCTGTCCGGCGTGGACGTCGTCTTCCCCGCCCTGCACGGCGCGTACGGCGAGGACGGCACCATCCAGGGCATGCTCGAGATGGCCGGGATCCCGTACGTGGGCGCGAACGTCTTCGCCTCGGCGGCCGGCATGGACAAGGAGTTCACCAAGAAGCTCGCCGCCGCCGAGGGCATCCCGGTCGGGCCGTACGCGGTGCTGCGGGCCGGTTGCTCACTGTCCGAGGCCGACAAGGAGCGCCTCGGGCTCCCGGTGTTCGTCAAGCCGTCCCGGGCCGGATCCTCGTACGGGATCAGCAAGGTCACCGACTGGTCCCGGCTCGACGAGGCGGTCGCCAACGCCCGCCGGGTCGACCCCAAGGTGCTGGTCGAGGCGGCCATCGTCGGGCGTGAGGTCGAGTGCGGGGTGCTCGAAGGGGAGGCGGGCGGCGCGCCTGAGGCCTCCCTGCTCGCCGAGATCATGGTCAGCACGACCGGCGACGAGTTCTACGACTTCGACGCCAAGTACCTCGGCGACGGCACTCCGTACCAGATCCCCGCGGACCTCAAGCCCGACGTCGCTCGCCAGGTGCAGGAGTACGCGTGCCGCACGTTCACGGCGCTCGACTGCGCCGGGCTGGCCCGTGTGGACTTCTTCGTCACGGCCGACGACGAGATCCTGCTCAACGAGATCAACACGATGCCCGGCTTCACGCCGACGTCGATGTTCCCGCTGATGTGGGCCGCGACCGGGCTGGAATACCCCAAGGTCGTCGACCGGCTGATCCGCACGGCACTGCGCCGCGGGACCGGCCTGCACTGAAGCCGCTGCACTAGACGCAGCCGCTCGGGACGCCCTTGCTGAGGGACTTGTCGGTCTTCACCACCACGTCCGAGAACTCGTTGGCCCACTGTGCCGCCTGCTCGTACTGTTTCGGCACCGTCACCTGCACCGGAACCTCACGGTCCATCGTGGTGAAAACGGTGGCGGCCGGCTGCTGGGCGGCGTACCAGCAGACCCGGTTCATGTTCAAAAGCTCAGAATCCATCGGTACGCAGCCCGAGCCGGTCTCGTCGAGGGACTTGCAGGTCCGGGGCTGAGCCACGCCGCAGGCGACCGTGATGGGCGGCTCGCCGTAGGCGGCGTTCTGCTCCGGGCCGGCGCTGACCTTCCGCGCCTCGAGGTCGCGCACCTTGACCGGCAGCTGGGACGTCACCGCGAGGCACACCTGGGCCGGCTGGGCGGCAAGCTTCGGCGCGGCCATCTGCACCGGGGTGCTGGGCACCGTCGCGGGCTGGGTGGCCGTGGCCGACGCGGCGGGTTCGTCCTCGCCGCTGGGGAGTACCTGGAAGAAGATCAGCAGTCCGACCAGAAGGGCTACCGGCACCGCCACCACGGTCGCCCAGAGGGCGGCGCTGCGGACGGCCGGGTCCTTCGCGGGGGGCTGCTGTCCGGTCCGGGTCTCCACATCCACCATGTCAGAGATTTACCACGGAGCAGGTGACGGTCCGCGTGATGCCCGGGACGTACTGGATTCTGCTCACAATCATCCGACCGAGTTCATCGACACTGTGCCCCTCGGCCAGCACCACTACGTCGTAGGGGCCGGTGACCGCGTCGACGCGTACCACTCCCTGAATTTTGTCGATCGCGGCGGCCACGTCACGGGCCTTTCCGACCTCCGTCTGGATGAGGATGTATGCCTGGACCACGATCCGACTCCTATCCGCCGCCGCCGGCGACCCGAACGTGAAACTACAGTACGGAGCGCGGTCCTCGCGGCACGCATCGCTGGCTCCTGCCCGGCGGGCTTCAACATAACGGTGTCGCCCGGGCGGGCGCACCGCGACGGGGAAATCGAGGGAACGGTGGACGTGAGCATCGCGGAGACGGGGGAGTTCGGGCTGATCGCCCGGATCGTCGCGCGGCTCGGCGACGGCCCGGCGAGCCTGCTCGGCCCGGGTGACGACGCCGCGCTGGTGGCCGCGCCGGACGGCCGGACGGTGGCTTCGACGGACGTCCTGGTCGAGGGCCGGCACTTCCGGCGCGACTGGTCGAGCGCCGCCGACGTCGGCCACCGGGCGGCCGCCGCCAACCTGGCCGACATCGCGGCCATGGGTGCCACGCCGACGGCGCTGCTGGTGGCTCTTTGCGTACCCACCGATCTGGAGGCCGCCTGGGCCGAGGAGCTCGCCGGGGGTCTCTCCGCCGAGGCCGCCCTGGTCGGCGCCGGCGTGGTCGGCGGGGACATGTCGTCGAGTCCGACGCTGACCATCGCGGTCACGGCGCTGGGCGACCTCGGCGGTCGCGACCCGGTGCTGCGAAGCGGGGCCCAGCCCGGGGACACGGTCGCGCTCGCTGGGCGTACGGGCTTTGCTGCGGCGGGATACACCGTGCTGTCGCGGGGATTCCGGACCCCGAAGGTGCTCGTGGAGGCGTACCGGCGGCCGTCGGTCCCGTACGCGCTCGGGGTGTCGGCGGCCGAGCTGGGCGCGACGTCGATGATCGACGTGTCGGACGGGTTGCTGCAGGACCTGGGCCACGTGGCGACGGCCAGCGTGGTGGGCATCGACATCCGCCGCGAGGCGTTCGAGGTGCCGGACCAGATGCGCGACGCGGCTTCGGCGCTGGGCGTGGACCCGTACATCTGGCTCCTGGCCGGCGGGGACGACCACGCCCTGGCGGCGACCTTCCCGCGCGGGGTGACTCTGCCGCCGGAATGGCGGGTGATCGGCAGCGTGCACGAGGGTACGGGCGTGACGGTCGACCGGAAGCCGTGGCAGGGCGGAACGGGCTGGGACCACTTCCGCTGAAGCTGATGAGTCTGAGAAAACGGCACGGGTTAGCGTTGCCGCGTGGAACAGATCATCATCCGTGAGACCCCCTTCGACGACCCCGCCGTGCGGCGGCTCATCGAGCTCGCCATGGCCGAGCTGAGCAGCAGGTACGGCGGCACGGGCGACGACACCCCGGTGGCGGCGACGGACTTCGCCCCGCCGACGGGCGCGTTCTTCGTGGCGGAGGACACCACCGGACACCTCGTCGGCTGCGCGGGCTGGCGGGCTCACGGCGACGATGCCGAGCTCAAGCGCATGTTCACGATCGAGGCGGCGCGGGGCAGGGGAGTGGCCCGTGCGGTGCTCGCCGCGATCGAGGACTCGGCTCGGGAGCGCGGCTGCAAGCGGGTCATTCTCGAGACGGGCGACAGGCAGCCCGAGGCGATCGCGCTCTACGAGAAGTGCGGCTACGAGCGGATCGAGGACTTCGGCTACTACAAGGGCGAGCCGGGGGTGCTGTCCTACGCCCGGGTGCTGTGACACGCGTAACCGCCGGGTCGGAAGACCCGGCGGTTACGGGAAGTGCTGCGGTCGGCCGGACCCTCGGGCCCGGCGCACCGGCGTCAGGCGCGGACGACCTTGCCGGCCTTGATGCACGAGGTGCAGACCTTGAGCTTCTTGGTGTTGCCGCCACCGGCCGGAGTGCGCACCGACTGGATGTTCGGGTTCCAGCGGCGGTTGGTCCGCCGGTGCGAGTGGGACACGTTGTGGCCGAAGCCCGGTCCCTTGCCACAGACGTCGCACACGCTAGCCACGGGGTACTCCTGGGATTGATACGCCGGACGGGACTGACCGAAGCCCGGCTGCGAACTGAGGGTGCCCCGGACAGAGTGCGCCCGGGCAACCTGGTCAGGTTACCCGATGCCCGCCCCGGACAGCCAATCGCCCCGGACACCGTCGATCAGCCCGCCCGTGCCCCGGCAATTGTCGGTGGCGGTTAGTACGCTTTTCGCGTGCTGGAGACCCTGGACGCTGCCGCGGTACGCCGATGGTGCGGCGCCGGGCTGGCTGCGCTGCGGGCGCACCAGCACGAGATCGACGAGCTGAACGTCTATCCGGTGCCCGACGGGGACACCGGCACCAACCTCGTCCTGACCCTGATGTCCGCCCAGGAGGCGCTGCAGGGGGAAGCCGCCGGGCCGGTCACGGATGCGGCCGATGAGGGCGAGGCGGCGCAGACGTCACTGGGGCTGGTGATGCGGCGGATGGCTCGCGGGGCGCTCCTGGGCGCCCGGGGCAACTCCGGGGTGATCGTCTCCCAGATCCTGCGCGGCATGGCGGACACCTTCGCGACGACGGTCTCCGTGCGCGGCCTCGAGCTCGCTAAGGCGCTGCGCAAGGCAAGCGAGGCCGCATACGCGGCGGTGGCCCGGCCGGTCGAGGGCACCGTCCTGTCCGTGGCGGCGGCCGCGGCCGAGGGCGCGGGCCGGATCAAGTCCGACGACCTGGTGGCGGTGGCCCGAGAAGCGGCGCGCTCGGCGGCCGAGGCGCTGGCCCGTACCCCCCAGCAGCTGCCGGTCCTGGCGCGGGCCGGGGTGGTGGACGCGGGCGGCCGGGGTCTGGTCGTGCTGCTCGACGCCCTGGTAGAGGCCCTCAGCACCACCACTGCCGAAACAAGTACGGCCGAGACTGCGGCCGGGGCGACCGACGCCGCCGAGGAAGGCGCGGGCGACTTCGGCTACGAGGTGCAGTATCTGCTCGACGCCGAGGCGGATGCCGTGGAGGTGCTGCGGGGCACCCTCGACGGGCTCGGCGACTCCCTCGTCGTCGTGGGGACCGGGGAGGGCCGGCAGCAGACCTGGAACGTGCACGTCCATGTCGGCGTGGAGCACGTGGGGGCTGCCGTCGAGGCCGGGGTCGTCGCCGGGCGGCCGTACCGGATCTCGGTGAGCCGGCTCGAGGACCGCATTCATGATCATGCAGACGGGAGCCATGGCCACGCCCACGCCGACCACCCGGCGAGCGCGCCGGGCAACGGTGCGCAGAGCGGTGCGACGGGCCGGGCGCCCGCGGACCGGGGCGCTGTCGTCGTGGCCGCGGGGGGCGGGTTGACCTCGCTGTTCGCCGAGGAGGGCGCGGTCGTGGTGGGCCGTAACCCGTCCATCGCCGAGATGCTGGCGGCGATCGCTCAGACCGGCGCGGGCCGGGTCGTGCTGCTGCCGAACGACGCCAACACCCATGCAGTGGCGGTCTCGGCGGCGCGCGAGGCGGCGGCCGGTGGCGTACGCGTGAGCGTGGTGCCGACCCGCTCACCGGTGCAGGCCCTCGCCGCGCTCGCCGTGCGGGATTCGCAGCGCCGGTTCGACGACGACGTGATCGCGATGGCGGAGGCGGCCGGCGCCTGCCGCTACGGCGAGGTGACCACGGCGGCCCGGGAAGCGCTGACCGTCGCGGGCCGCTGCCATCCGGGCGACCTGCTCGGCCTCGTCGACGGCGAAGTCCACGTGATCATCCCGGCCGAGAACGGCCCGGAGACGGCCGGCGACGGGCCGGAGACGGCGCTGACCGAGGTGTGCCGCCAACTGCTCGACCGGATGCTCGGCGGGGGCGGCGAGCTCGTCAGCCTCGTGCTCGGCGCCGATGCGCCGGCCGTCCTCGAGGATGTGCTGCGGACGCATGTCGCCCAGGCATGGCCCTTCGTCGAGGTGCAGTGCTACGCGGGCGGCCAGCCCCGCTACCACCTCCTGGTTGGAGTGGAATGAGCGACACGACCACCGCGACGACGACCACCACCCCGCTGGGCAAGGTGCTCGGGGAGAAAACCGCCAAGGCCCTGGCCACGCACCTCGACCTGCACACCGCCGGCGACCTGATCTACCACTTCCCCCGGCGCTACGACGAGCGCGGCGAGCACACCGATCTGCGGCAGCTCGAGGTCGGTGAGCAGGTCACCCTGCTCGCCCAGGTCAAGAGCGCGACGGTACGCCCGATGCGCCAGCGTCGCGGCACCATGCTGGAGATCACCGTCGGGGACGGGTCCGGGGCGACTCTGACCTGCACCTTCTTCAACCAGGCGTGGCGGGAGCGGGAGCTGCGTACCGGGCGGTGGGGGCTGTTCGCCGGCAAGGTCACCGATTTCCGGGGCAAGCGGCAGCTGAACGGGCCCTCGTACCAGCTGCTGCGGGCCGACGCGACGCAGGACGAGGCCGCCGAGGAGATCGAGGAGTTCGCCGGGGCGCTGATTCCGGTCTATCCCGCCGCGGCCGCCGTGCCGACGTGGACGATCGCCAAGTGCGTGCGGACCGTGCTCGACACCTTCGAGCCTCCCGCGGATCCGCTGCCCGGATCCGTGCGGGCGAACCGCAACCTGGTCGGCATCGGTACGGCCCTGCGCGAGATCCATCGGCCCAGCTCCAAGGAGGAGCTGTTCAAGGCCAAGTACAGGTTGAAGTGGGACGAGGCTTTCGCCGTACAGCTGACGCTTGTGCAGCGAAAGGCGCGCTCGGCCGCCGCTCCCGGACGGTCCCGGCCACGACGTGACGACGGGATTCTGGCCGCGTTCGACGCGGCCCTGCCCTACGAGCTCACCGAGGGGCAGGCCAGGGTCGGTGAGGAGATCTCCGCGGATCTGGCGCGGGCCCATCCGATGCACCGGCTGCTGCAGGGCGAGGTGGGTTCCGGCAAGACCTTGGTCGCGGTGCGAGCGATGCTCCAGGTCGTCGACGCCGGCGGGCAGGCCGCGCTGCTCGCCCCCACCGAGGTCCTCGCCACGCAGCACCATCGCAGCATCAGCGCCCAGCTCGGCACGCTGGGCAGGGCCGGGGAGCTGGACGGGGATCCGGCCGGCACCCAGCTCACCCTCGTCACCGGGTCGCTCGGCGCGGCCGCCCGGCGCGCGGCGCTCGCGAAGGTGGCGGACGGCAGTGCCGGGATCGTCGTGGGGACGCACGCCCTGCTGTATGAGGGCGTCGATTTCCACGATCTGGGCCTGGTGGTGGTCGACGAGCAGCACCGGTTCGGCGTCGAGCAGCGCGACGCGTTGCGGGCCAAGGCGGCCCAGCCCCCGCACGTGCTGGTCATGACGGCCACGCCGATCCCGCGGACGGTCGCGATGACCGTGTACGGCGACCTGGAGACGTCCACCCTCTCCCAGCTGCCGCGCGGCCGGTCGCCGATCGCCTCGCACGTCGTGCCGCCGGAACGGCCTGCCTTCCTCGAGCGGGCCTGGCAGCGCGTCCGGGAGGAAGTCCGGGCCGGGCACCAGGCCTACGTGGTGTGCCCGCGGATCGGGGACGCGGCAGGCGCCGAGGACGACGGGGAGCCGCCGAGCGATAGTGAACCTGCCCGCCGCCCGCCCCTGGCCGTCGCGGACGTGGCGCCGATCCTCGAAGAAGGTCCGCTGCACGGGCTGCGGATCGGGGTGCTGCACGGGCGGCTGCCGGCCGACGAGAAGGACGCGGTGATGCGCCGGTTCGCCGCCGGTGACCTCGACGTGCTCGTCGCGACCACGGTGATCGAGGTCGGCGTGGACGTGCCCAACTCCACGGTCATGATCATCATGGATGCCGACCGCTTCGGCGTCTCCCAGCTGCACCAGCTCCGCGGCCGGGTGGGCCGGGGTTCCGCTCCGGGCATCTGCCTGCTGGTCACCGAGGCGATGGAGGGAACTCCGGCCCGCGAGCGCCTCGACGCGGTGGCGTCCACCACGGACGGCTTCAAGCTGGCCGAGCTCGACCTGGAGCAGCGCCGCGAGGGTGACGTGCTGGGCGCCTCGCAGTCCGGCAAGCACAGCCACCTGCGGCTGCTCTCCCTGCTGCGGGACAGCAACCTGATCACCGATGCGCGCGCCGAGGCGGCCGAGCTGGTCGGCGACGATCCGACCCTGGCCCGGCACCCGGCGCTCGCGGCCTCGGTCGCCGCCCTGGTGGACGAGGAACGCGCCGAGTACTTGGAGAAGGGATGATCCTGCACTTCTGCCCCCGCGCCGAGTGGGAGGCCGCCCGGGCGTCGGGCACCTATCGAGCGGAGTCCCTGGAGACGCAGGGCTTCATCCACTGCTCCACGCCGGAGCAGGTGCACATTCCGGCGACGCTGCTCGCCCGGGGGCGTCCTGATCTCGTGCTGCTGGTGCTGGACGAGGCGCTTCTGCCCGTACCCGTGGTGTGGGAGGACGGTGACCCACCGGATCCGGGCGGGATGCAGTTCCCGCATCTCTATGCCCCGATCCCCGTCGACGCGGTGGCGGCCGTCCACGAGTGGCGGCCGGAAACCGATGGGAGCTTCCGGCCGCCGACGTTCCTGTAAGGGCCTACGGCGTGAAGGTCACCCGGCGGCGCCGGGCCAGGAAGAGGAGCACGCCGCCGGCGATGAGCAGCAGCGCCGCGCCGCCCGCGACGGCCCCTGCGGCCGCGCCGGTGACGGGAAGGCCGCCCTCGTCGCCGCCGGCCGCGCCGCCGTTGTCGTTGCCGCCGCCATCGCCATCGCCATCGCCATCGCCATCGCCATCGCCATCGCCATCGCCGTTGCCGTTGCCGTCGCCGTGACCCGAGCCGCCGCCGTTGCAGTCGGCCTTCTTGATCCCGACGGTGATGGGTGCGAGGTGGTCGATGGTGACGGTGGCCTCGGCGATGTCCCGCGCCGGGAACGTCGCCTTCTCCGAGGTGCCAGGCGCGACGGTGAGGTCCTTCGTGTCGTCGCCGTACGTCACCGTGGCCCGCGCCGGTGTCACGCCTGCGGGGTTCGTGACGATTACCGCGACGGTGCGGCAGTCGTTCTCGACCGCGACCGTCGGCGCGGGGCAGTCCTCGGGCCGCTGCCACTCGTACGTGACGTCGTCCATGCCGTCCGCGGTGACCGTGATCGGGCCGGCGCCGGCGGGCACCACGATCGTCTCGCCCTTGCCGGGCGCGACGGTGACGGTCTTGGTGAAGTCGCCGGCCTTGACGGTGAAGTCGACCGCGTACCGGCTGATCTCGCCGGTGTTGCTGAGGTTCAGAGACACCGTGCCGTCGCATTGCGACAGCGGCTCCACGGCCGGCGCGTGGCAGCCGCGCCCGCCGCCGTTGTACCAGCCCTGCGGGCCCTTCGAGCGGCCGCCGAGGCCGCCGTTGCTGCCGAGTTTCTTGTCGCCGTAGCGCGGGCCGTCCTCGGTGATCTCCTCGATGACGTCGTCCTCGCCGCCGAAGAAGAGGTCGACCTGGGCGTTGCACGCGGGCAGCGCCGCGGCGAGCGTCACCGAGCGGTTGTCGTTGGTGATCGTGGCGCTCTGGTGGTCGAACTCGTACTGCGGCACCGAGAACTGCGGCTTCGGCGCGAAGTAGCTGACCAGCGTGACCGGCTCGTCTTTGCAGAGCTTGAGACCGTCGTCGACCGTGACGGTCGCCGTCGCGCGGCCGTCGGCCACCACGAACTCGTGGTGGAACGTCGCCCCGGCCGGCTCCACGCAGGGCGTCTCGGCCGGCTTGCACTCGCCCAGGGCGACGGTCGCGGAGTTGTCGTAGTCCCGCACCCCCTCCTGAGTCCACAAGCTGACGAACGACACCGTGGCCGACGGCGTGCTGCCGGGCAGGGTCTGGTGGAAGACTTCCCTGCCGTCGGTCCCGCTATGAGTGCGGGGCCAGATCTGGAAACCGTTGGCCAGCCCCGGTACGGGCGCCGGCTCGGTGCGCAGCCTCTCCACCGAGGCGAATGAGGCGCCGCTGTTGGTGACGGTCCAAGAGACCAGCCACTCGCCCTTGTCGGGGTTGCAGCTGGCGGCGCCGGTAACGGTGGTTTCCGGTCCGGCGGCTTGCGCGGGGGCCCCGAAGGTCAGTCCGATCATGGCCATTGCCGCGACCGCGGCGATGCGGTGGAGCAGGGGTCTCAACGGGAGCCGCCTTCGCAGGGGTGGAAAGGGCGCGCCGACCGGGAGATCGGCGCGCCCTCGGAGCAAGTACTACGCGGTGAAGGTGATCTTGCGACGGCGGGCCATGAGGAACAGCACGCCGCCGGCGATCAGCAGCAGGGCCGCGCCGCCCGCGATGCCGCCGGCCACCGGGCCGGTGACGGGAAGGCTGGGCTTGTCGCTGTCGCCGCCACCGCCGCCGCCGTTGTCGCAGTCGAGCTTCTCGAGCGTGGCCTTGATCGGCTCGACGTTCAGGCCGGGGAACTCGACCGTCGCGTACGTCGCCTTGCCGGCCTCGAAGCTGACCTTCTCCGACTTGCCGGCCGCCACGGTCGCGGTCTCGGTCTTGTCGCCGTACGTGATCTTCGCCGTCGCCGGGGTGACGCCCTCGGGGTTCTCGACGGTGATCGCCACGGTGTCGCAGTCGTTCTCGACGATGACGGTGGGCAGCGCGCAGTCCGCGGGGGCGGCCCAGTCGTACGTGACGTCGTCCATGCCCTCGGCGCTGACCGTGATGGTGCCGGCGCCCGCCGGGACGGTGACCGTCTCGCCCTTGCCCGCGGCGACCGTGACGGTCTTGGTGAACTCGCCGGCCTTGACGGTGAAGTCGACCGCGTACCGGCTGATCTCGCCGTTGTTGCTGAGGTTCAGCGCCACCGTGCCGTCACACTGCGACAGCGGCTCGACCGCCGGGGTCTGGCAGCCCTTCTCGCCACCGTTGAACCAGCCCTGCGGGCCCTCCGAGCGGCCGCCGAGGCCGCCGTTGCTGCCGAGCTTCTTGTCGCCGTAGCGCGGGCCGCCCTCGGTGATCTCCGAGATGATGTCGTCCTCGCCACCGAAGAAGAGGTCGACCTGGGTGTTGCAGTCCGGCACGTCGACGTTCAGGGTCACCGAGCGGTGCTCGTTGTCGATCGAGCCGCTGTCGTGGTCGAACTCGTACTGCGGCACCGAGAACTGCGGCTTCGGGGCGAAGTAGGAGACGAGCGTGACCGGCTCCCCGTCGCACAGCTTCACGCCCTCGTCGAGCGACACCGTGGCGGTGGAGCCGTTGCCGGTCACGCCGAAGGTGTGGTGGAACGCCGCCTTGCCGGCCTCGACGCAGGGCGTCTCGGCGGGGGCGCACGGCTCGCTGAGGTCGACGCGAGCCGTGTTGTCCTGGTCCACGTAGCCGTCGACCGACCAGATGGACTTGAAGGAGATGGTGGCTTCCCCGGGGTCGCCGGTCACCTTCTGCGTGAGCGTGAGCTCGCCGTTCCGCCCGTGCTCCGACTTGGGGATGACGAAGTTGCCCTCGGCCGCGTTCTCGACGTCGGTGGGGGCCGTCTTGAGGTCCGCAACGGTGGCGTCGGCCGGGTAGTCGTTGGAGAGCGTCCACGTCACGATCCGCGTGCCGGTGGCGGTGTCGCAGACCGCCGTGCCGTTGACGGACGAGGCGTGCGCGCTGGCGGGCGCGGTGACGACCGCGGCTCCGCCCAGGCCGATGAGGGCGCCGGCGAGGACGGTCGCGGCGCGGCGGAGAGGGGAGTTCAACTTCACGCGTACTCCTGGGGGCGATGGAATACAGAGGGCACGACCCAGGAAGGCGGCGGCACCCGCCGGGGGACGGCGGGTCCGCGACGACGCCTCCCCAACGTCGTCGAGCCGATAGCGTTTCGTCGGCGCCGCTGACCTTAGCGATTGCGCGGAATCTGGGAAGAGGCTCAGGTTCGGTTAAGGAGCTTGTTGCGGATCCGAGACCATCGTTGTACCGAACGCTTCCTCATCGATGCTCTGGGTGTTCACGTCCCCGGTGGACGATGACGGAGACGAACGAAGGGCGCGCCGACCGTCACGGTGGTCGGGCGCCAGCTTTTATGATCCATTTCACAAGAGCACCCGTGAAAAAT